>DATJYW010000161.1:0-18670 GCA_035499435.1 Candidatus Acidiferrales bacterium
CGGGGCGAGCGAGACGCGGGCGTACAACGGTTTGCTGCAGATGACGCGGCAGACGGTGGCGGGCGCGATGGACATGCAGTACGTGTATACAGCGGGGCAGAATAACGGGCGGATCGCCTCTACAAGTTCGAGGCATCCGTGAACATCATCAGGGCCAAATACTTCCCGTCCGGCGACGCAAGATACATCTATCGGGCGCTCGAAGGTCCGTATCCGCCGCTCCCGATGATGGAGCCGAACACGTATAGCGCCACCCCACGCCCTACCCGGCAGACGGAAATCAATCGCATTTGATATGCGCCGAGCGGCCCATGTGCCCCTTGCCGTGAAATTTGCAGTTGTCCCTCTGCTGTTCGAGGGAGCGGCACACCTTTCCACCGGGAAATCGACGGCGCTGCCCATTACCGGCGAGGGATAGATAGAACGTGTTCTTGTTCGCCGCCGATCTCGTCGCCGCCGCAATCGACTGTCTCGATCCCGAGCTTGCGGCAATCGCCAAAGAGCATTTCCTCGGCGGCGCATCCGTTTTCAAAATTCAGCGGCATCGCAGGATGAAGCGCAAGGAAGTCGAGACTTGCATCTCGAAGGCCGTAGACGAGATGAGAGAATACATGCGTCGGCGTGGGATTCGGAAAGCTGCCGACATAATGTAGAACCGGGGAGGCGGGAGCTATTCTGACCTGCCCCCGGAAATCTCTACCACGGATAATTAGAGTTCTCTCGTTCTTGTGCTACTGACAGAACCTTCACGATGGCGGATTGAAATTCGGACCCAAACGCCGGTATCGGAATTTTGCGGCCATCGTCAAGGCTTAGGTGCATTTGCACGTTACCCTGAAATTGTCGCCACATCAGCCTCATTCCGTATCCAGAATTCAGGTAAGCGACGATTGCCGCACTCTGATACTGCGCTGCCCCTTCAGGGGACAACCGAGCGCCAATTGTGTCCTGACTGATGTTGCAGCGGTTCAAGGTAACGAACGATGCAGCGGGGTAGGCGGTCTTCGAGAGAATGAAATCACCAAACAGCATCTCCGTCCGTGCTTCGGCTGCATGAATCTGCTCGGGAATGAATGCGAGGTTTCCGTCTTCGATCGCGCCATTACGTAAATTTAGGATGCGAACGAACGGTACACCTTCGCCCTCATACGAATCGGCGTTTATGTCGAAGATCTCTTTGACAAAAGTGGAACACAACTCGCCCAACCGCACGAAACCTGTGTTGTACTTGCGGACGGTATACTAACCCGACCGGGGTTGTGCCGGATTGGGATTGCGCCGCCAATGAATTTCAGAAAAAGGAACCCTGTTAACTACCCGACCCGGAGTCCCACCCCAAAATTCCCCAAAGTAAACCAGCCTAACGGGTATGCTGCAATCGAGGCAGCGGCCTTAGATTTCGATGTAGCCGGTCGGCAGCGTCTTCCGCAGATTCAAGAGCCAGCAAGTGTTGTTCTGCGGTCGCACCAGGACGGATGCGACTTCAACGACCCGGCCATTGGGCAGCACGAACGAATTCGGCGTGGGCGTCTCCCACTGGTCACGGTTTCGCTTGATGAAGACCGGCGTTCCAATCTCTCGATTCCAGCGACGGCCATCACCAATCAGGTTGCCTTCGTGGACGGCGCTGGCGGCGGCTACGAGCCAGTAGCGGCAATCGCTGTCCTCAAGCACGAGATGGTGAAGCCCACGGTTCCACAGTTCGGTGATCGTGTTCTTCAACCGCTCCGGTTCGAGTTGAAGGACGGCAACGCTATCGGTGGAGTGAAGGAGATTGTCGAGCCGGTATGGAAGGCGCTGAAGGAACATGCCTGATTGACGCAAGGACCGGCACCGCTGGTTCCAGTTTGCGCCGGAGCGCCAATTTGGGCCTCGGATTCTGGACAGATAAAAAAGACCGGCAGGTTCAAAAAGGGTTCAAATCGACTTCAGCAATGTTGAACGTCCTTGTTGCTGAACTCCATCTAAACCCTTTATTTTGAAAATGGTGCGGAGAGGGGGACTTGAACCCCCACGAGATTGCTCCCGCTAGCACCTCAAGCGGCTTTTCCCGCGTTCCAGCGAGGCGGTTTATTCTCAAATCGTTGATTCTCCTGATCAGACCGGTCCGTCGCGGTCCCTGGCGGTATCGAGCGTAAGGTCCAAATAAGGTCCAATAAACGGGCCAACTCCAGCCTTCGACGTCTACCGTAACGGTGCACAGAAACGTATCCGCATAAACTGATCTAACAGCCGGTGACATCAAAGTGTGCGACGCCGCATTTACCACCGAGGCAATCGACGGCCGCGCGGATGCCGGCACCGGAGTAGACAGCAACCCTGCGAAAAGCCAGTGCACTCCTCATCTCACCCTCCCGAAACGGCGATCCAGACTGAGTCCGGCTTTGTCGACGCGCCGCCCACACGCACGATGATCGGCACATACCCTCCCGGCCTCACGCCGGACGGGATCCGCACGTTGATCTGCATCACACCTGAAACCTCTCCCGGCGCTCCGCCCGCATATTCGACCATGGCCGGAAGCCCGTCCACTTCCACACTTAGCGGAAGCGATGGGCGGCTTCCGCTCGTGCCCACAACTGCCCCATCCAGACCGGCCGGAATCGTTTGTCCATCGCCAGTCGCGTATAGCGTCAGGTACTCTCCGATCTTTACCGGATTTACCGCGGAGTTCACCTTCCCATTGCTCGCATTTACAGCGAGCGCTTCGCCCACTCCCGTTCCATCCGCCGTAAACAGAGCCGGCGCCGAGGGCGCCACTGCTACGAGCAACGGCGCGGAATGCGCCTCCTGGTACGTTGCGATCACTTGCGTAGTAATGCCGGAGACCTCGTAGGGAACCGCCACTGTGATCTCCGTAGCCGATGTGGAGAGGATCGGGGCGGCGATTCCATCGAAAGTGACATTGGTTCCCGCCAGTTCCACGCCGAATCGCCCGTTTGTGGGCACGTTCTGCACCGGGTCTGCCGGCCCCAGTCCCGCCCCGCGGACGATCACGATCTTACCTGGCGCAACGGGGTCGGGCTGGCGGCTCGCGACATCTAACACTGCCGTAACAACGAGCGGACCTGCCGGTTGAAGCATCCGAATGGCGCGGTTTCCGAGGTCTGCGACGTAGACGACGCCGGCGCCGTTTACGGTCACTCCCACCGGTCCGTTGAACGTCGCGGTGATTGCCGGTCCGCCATCGCCGTAATAACCGGCAATGCCATAACCAGCCGCTGTTGTGATCGTCCCGTCCGGCGAGATTCTGCGTACGCGATGATCGCAGCAGGATTGGAATGAAGCATCCCCGGTGTAGTAATTCCAACCCGGATCTGCGATGAACAGATTGCCCTGACCGT
The DNA here is from genome assembly GCA_035499435.1 of Candidatus Acidiferrales bacterium. Classification (GTDB taxonomy): domain Bacteria; phylum Acidobacteriota; class Terriglobia; order Bryobacterales; family Bryobacteraceae; genus Solibacter. Next base: position 3,345 of record DATJYW010000161.1, read on the forward strand.
CCACGGCGAGAGAAGACGGCGCAGACAGCCGGGCATTTAAAGCCGGACCGCCGTCGCCGGACGGCCCCGAAGCCGCTCCGTTTCCCGCCACCGCCGCGATTGTGCCGTCTGGGGAGACCTTGCGTATATAGCCTTGGGCGTCGGCGATGAATAGGTTTCCCCCGTTGTCGATAGCGACACCGATCGGCGCGATCTCTGCAACCGTCGCACGTCCACCATCTCCGGAATGGCCGGATGCACCGTTGCCCGCGACCGTCGTAATGATACCGTCACTTGAGACTTTGCGAACGCGATTGTTGGCGATATCGGCAATAAACAAGTTCCCCAACTGGTCCGCCGCGAGCCCGCCGCAGGCGGTGTTGCACCAGGAAAAGGCGCCCAGCATCGCGCCGGCGGCCGGACCGCCATCGCCGGAGAAGCCGGATTTGCCGGTTCCCGCAATGGTTTGGATGATGCCATCCGGAGATACTTTGCGGATTCGCGAGCCATCAATAAAGTAGAGATTGCCCGCGCCGTCGAGCGTGAGGCCGAAGGGGCCGCTTAAGCGCGCCCGCTTGGCCGGACCGCTATCCCCGGCGAAACCGAACTCGCCGGTGCCTGCAACCGTGGTAATCGTTCCATCCGGCGAAACCTGCCGGATCCGATTCTCGCCCGCGTCCGAAATGAAGACGTTGCCGTTGGAATCGGCCGCAACGCCCCAGGGTAAGAGTAACGATGCGCCGCGCGCCGGGCCTCCGTCGGCGGTGTACGCCAAAGACGGGTCATCGCTGCCGGCGACGGAGTTGATGATTCCGTCCAGCGAGATCTTACGGATTCGGTTGTTGGCTGTGTCGGCAATATAGATAGCACCCGTTGCGTCCAGTGCCATCGCGAATGGGTTCCACAATCCTGCATCGGCGGCAGGCCCTCCGTCCCCATGAAAGCCGGTTGCGCTCCCTCCCGCGATATTTTGAATCGTTTGGTCCGGCTTTATCCGGACGAGCCGCGCGCCGCTGATGATTTGGAGCGCGAGCAGATTCCCGTTGGACTCGGGTGCTACTGCAACCGGAAACGGCAACTGCGCGACTGTGGAGATAATACCGCCGGAAGTGACCATGCGGATCCGGTTGTTATAGGAGTCGGCGATAAATAGGTTGCCGCTGCTATCGATCGCCAGTCCATTCGGCCCTGCCAGCGCAGCCTGCGTCGCCGGTTCGCCATCACCGGAATATCCAGCCATCCCATTTCCCGCAACCGTAGCGATAATGCCGTTAGTCGAGATACGCCGGACGCTATTAGTGCCGCGATCCGCGACATACAGATTCCCGGCATTATCCCCGGTAATACCTGCGGGCCACTCCATGCTGGCATCCACGGCTGCCCCACCGTCCCCGCTGAATCCGAACTTTCCGTTCCCCGCCACGGTGACGATCGCTCCGGACGGCGAGATTCGACGGATTCTGTGGTTTCCCGTGTCGGCAATGAAGATATTCTTCGCGGCGTCCACGGCAATGCCCCCAGGGGCGGCCAATCCCAAGGCGGTACCCAGATTCAGTTCGGCGTCGGTGGCCTGTCCGCCGTCTCCCGCGTATCCCGCGATCCTGTTACCGGCGACTCGCGTGATTTTTCCGTTTGTATCGAGTCTGAAAACAGTGTTGAGGCTGCCGCTCGAGAAATAGACGTTTAGGGCCGCATCCGTGGTTATCGCGATCGGCAAACCAATCGATGAGTCATGCGGCTGCGGAGTTGCCGGCCCCGGACCGCCCGCGATTGTGGAGATCAGATATTGCTGACCGGTCGCGAGAAAGGTGAATACCGAAATCAGCACAGCCGTTTTGTAGATCATTGTCATATCCTCGATTGACTATTCGACCATCGCATCGCGGCCTTCCGGCGTGCCGCAAGAGGCGGCGGGACTCCGGTGGTGCTCAATGAACTACAGGTCGCAGCGCGCGGACTACGTTGTTGTATAGGTCGGCCACGTATACCGTGCCATCGGGGGCAACGGCGAGGCCGGCTGTCCCCGAGGAGAACGATGCGGCCGTAGCGCTCCCGCCATCGCCGGAGTATCCCGCGGTTCCGTTTCCGGCAATCGTGTTGATGATGCCGTTCGGAGCGATCTTACGGATATAGCCTCCCCCGTATGACGAAAAGCCGGCGATGTCGCCACCCGCGACAAAGAGATTACCGGCGTCGTCTCGGGCCAGCCCAAAAGCGCCGAAAATGGTCGCCTTCGTCGCGGGACCGCCGTCGCCCGCGGAGCCTATGCCTCCGTCTGCGTTTCCGGCGATGGTCGTCAGCACACCACCTGGCGAGAGTTGGCCAATCGTATTCAGCATGGCGATATCGAGGTTGCCCGCCGCGTCTACCGCCAACCCTGTCGGAAGGCTGATGGGGATTGGACCGTCCTGGTAATAGTAATTGCGTCCGGCGATCGTCGAGATGATTCCAGAGGGAGCTACCTTGCGGATGAGGAAGAATTCAGTGTCGGCAATGTAAAGGTTCCCGGCTGTATCCACCGCAACCGCCAGGGGCGCCGCGAGAGCCGCTTTTTTCGCGGGACCCCCGTCGCCGAGCGGCGGATTGGCATCGCCGCGCCCGGCAACGGTCGTGATCGTGCCGTCGGGTGAAACCATGCGGACGGAGTTGTCGAGTTGATCGGCAATGTAAAGGTTGCCGGAGGTATCGAGCGCCAGGCCGGCCGGCCCTTTGAGCTGAGCGGAGGCTGCCGGCCCACCATCGCCCGAGTGCCCCAACGTGCCGTTGCCTGCGACTGTGGTGATAGAGCCGTCGAGTGTCACCTTGCGCACGCGGCTGTTTCCGTAATCGGCGATATAGAGATTGCCTGCCGGATCGATCGCCAGGCCGACTGGCGTACTCAGCCCTGAATCGATGGCCTTGCCGCCGTCGCCCCAGTAGTTTCCTGGAGTATCTCCTCCAATCACATTGTTGGCATCGCCTTGCAAAGAGATTCTCTCGATACGGCCGCCGGACGTCTCCGTGACGTACAGATTTCCGGTGTTGTCGACGGCGACGCCGCCAGGAACGCCCTTGATTGCAGTGGTGACAACTCCGGATGGGGCGATCTTCAATACGTGTGATAGCAGCGAATCGGCTACATAGACGTTCCCCAGGGAATCGACGGCAATTCCTCGCGGCCTCGATAGGGGCTGGGCTCCGTCGGCGAGGATCGTATCCGCCGCACCGGTTGAGTTCACCTTGAGCACACGCCCTGAATACAGTGTGTCACCGCAGTCGTCGGTGCTGACGATGTAATCCGCAATATATAGATTGCCCGATGCGTCGGCCGCAATCGCATCCACCCCATCGAGACCCGTTGCAGCCGTCGTGATGATGCCGTCCGGGGAGACCTTCCGTACTGCGTGGTTCGCGGCATCGGCAATGAGGAGGTTGCCTGATGCATCCATGGCCAGACCCGTCGGCCAGTTGAGTTGCGCACCCACGGCCTGCCCGCCATCGCCGGAGTAGCCGGCGCGGCCGGTTCCGGCCATAGTACTGATGACCCCTCCCCGCGTAACTTTGCGGATGCGATGCGCGGCACTTTCCGCGATATACAGATTCCCTGCGTTATCGATCGCCAGGCCCACCGGCCATTCGAGCATCGCGCGATCGGCCGGACCGCCGTCGTCCGAAAGCCCGAAACGACCCGTTCCCGCGACACGAGTCAGGATTCCGGAACGATCCACCTTCATTACCGAATCGCCGCTGCCGAAGAAGACCTCGCCGGTATTGTTATTTACGGCGACTCCGAACGACACCGGGAGCCGCACGCTCGCCGCCGGCACCGCAATCGGCGGTGAACCGCCGCCTGCGACCGTTGTAATCGTGTATTGCTGGCCTGGCAACCTCGAGACTTCGGCCGCGAGGATGCTTAGCACAACGATGATTCTCATAGTCGGAACCCTCCTCCGTAATCCTGCTGATAGAGCTGTCGGCCTGGCGTATGACGATCTTCAGTCGCCGGGCGATCGAGCCGGTTACAAGCACAATCTTGCTGCTCTGCCATCACCCAATATCCTGGAACGAAAACGTCTTATTGGCGTTCGCAGCTCACGGAGTTATTCTAGTCCACGAACGCGCCTTGAGGATTACCACGCCACGCCCAGACGTGCAACTCGAAATGCGCGGGCAGACCGTAGCGGTTTGGGCTGCTCACGAATTCCAAAACCACCGGGGCCTTGTTGGCTGCCATCCGCAGAATAGGCTTCTTAAGCAACCTATGCAATGCAATGAGGATGAAATAAAGGTGATATGCCATCACGCTGAAAGATAATGAGTTGGTATAATCGATCGGGGTCGGGCTCATGTCGCCATCGGGTAACTCCCGTCAGGTTGTTCGCTTTTGCGCTTTCGAATTCAATCCGGCAACAAAAGAGCTGCGCAAACATGGGGTGCGCATTAAACTACACGGCCAGCCCGTTGATGTTCTGGCGATGCTCGTGGGCCGGCATGGGGAAACCGTCAGCCGTGAAGAACTCCAGCAGCGGCTCTGGCCCGCCGACACGAACGTGGATTTTGAGCACAGCTTGAACGCCGCGGTCAAGAGACTGCGGGCGGCGTTGGGCGACTCGCCTGAGTCGCCACGCTTTATCGAAACCTTCGCTCGTCAAGGGTACCGGTTCATTGCGGAAATCGAGGACAATGGGCCCCTGGAACGCAACGCGGGATCCTGTCCGGCCGCATCAATTGCCGTCCTACCATTTGTCAATCTGGGTGGCGACCAGGCGAGTGATTATTTCGGCTCCGGATTGGCAGAAGACGTTATCAACGAGCTCACTACGATTTCCGGCCTGAAGGTGACGGCCCGTACTTCTGCGTTCGCATTCAAGGGACAGAACGTCGATATCCGGGTGATCGCCGAGGCGCTGGCCGTTGCCCACGTATTAGAAGGCAGCTTTCGCATTGCGGGGGATCACGTGCGAGTGACGGCGCAACTGATCACGGCAGCGGACGGCTGCCATCTGTGGTCCGAACGATACAATCGGGATCTGAGCGACGTTTTGGGCATTCAGGATGACATTGCACAATCGATTGCGTCTGCTTTGCGAACCCAACTGCAACGAACAGGCGAACGGCGGCCCGCCAGTTCCGAGGCTTATCGGGCCTATATGGAAGGCCGCTACTACGTGCAGCACGCAACGCCGCCGAGCCTTGAACGCGCGCTCGAATGCTATCAGCGAAGTATGCAATTGGATCCCGCCTACGCCCTTCCCCATTCCGGCCTGGCCTTGCGGGCGTATTATCAAGTTCTCTATCTGGGGCAGCGGCCCCGAGATCTTGTCCCGGCGGCACTCACTTCGCTCGGAAGAGCCTTGCAGTTGGACCCGGACTCTGCTCAGTCCCATGTGGTCCGCGGTGTATTCTCGGCGTTCTATGAATTCAACTGGCAGGCCGCGGAGGAACATTTCGCAAGGGCCCTGCAGATGGATCCCGCGTCTCCAATGGTGCGGGCCGGGTACGCGCTTTGGTTCCTTTTGCCGGCCGGCCGCTTGGAAAGTGCTCTGGAGGAGATCGAGCGGGCCGTTTCTTTGGATCCTCTCAGTCCCGCCGTACGGATGGGAGAGCTCTGGATCATGAATGCGATGAAGAAAGAGGAAGCGGTCGATCGAGCAAGGGTCTTAATCCAACTGTTCCCCGCACTGCCTATTTGCAGATTTGTCTCGGGCCGAGCCCTACTACGATGTGGCTTGCTCGACGAAGCCATAGACCTGCTGCAAGAAGGTCTGAAGATCGTCCCTACCGATGTGTTTTTGCTCGGCGTTCTCGCGTTGGCTCGCGCGCGAAAGAAACAGGTTGAGCATGCCGGGCAGATTCGTGCTGTTCTGCAACAGCGAGCCGGGACACGGTACACTCCCTTTCTTGCGCGAGCTTATTGTGCGGAAGCCTGTGGCGACAAGGACCTCGGCTTGCAGTTGTTCGGCGAAGCGATTGACGAGCGAGAGCCTCTTGCAGTGCTGAGTGTCGCAGACCAGCGCAACGCAGACGTTCCGGCAGGTTTTCAGCAGCGCCTGTTGCGCAAGATGAATTTGTCATAGCCGGTTTGCGGTTGTCGGCTGCGGTATTCCGTGACATCCTGAAATGCCCCGCAAAACGGGCTTCCCAAAAGGCAAAATCCGGTAACGTTTCTGGCCAGGCACGGAGATGGGCGAAAATGTCACGGGCCCGCTTGTCTGCAATCGGCAGATTTCTCGCGGGACCTCGTTTTGGACCTTATGTTGCCCGGGACCGCTCGCTCCGACCATCAAGCTGGCGGACCAAAACAAAGGGGTTCGGCTCTAAGGGTCACAGTGTCTCCAACCCAAAACCGCACACCAACTAGCCTCAAAAACTAGTTGCGGCAATGGGTAAGCTGGGCTGATAAGCGAAAGAGGTCGCCTCTTACGGGGGCCTGCTTAATCCAAACGCCAAGTGGTCCTATTGAAAACATATAAGTCTTCTAAAACTTGGTGCGGAGAGGGGGACTTGAACCCCCACGAGATTGCTCCCGCTAGCACCTCAAGCTAGTGCGTCTGCCAATTCCGCCACCTCCGCATTCTGGAGCCCTACTTCTTCGCCGGCGTTGACTGCGCCGGCGCCGCCGGAGCGGACTGCTGCTGCGGATTGTTCGGCTGCGATGCCGGCGGCATCGTCAGCGGCGCCGTCGTCCCTCCCGCCGGAGCCTGCGGAGCCGGAGCCTGCGGAGCCGGAGCCGATCGCGACGGTACACCGCTCCTCGGCGATGATTCCAGTACCGACGTCCCCAAACCCGCATTCTTCGTCGCCATGATCGACAGCGAAAGCGACGTCAGCATGAACAAAATCGCCGAAATCGTCGTCGCTCTCGAAAGCAGCGTCGCCGACCCGCGCGGGCCGAATGCCGTCTGCGAACCCATCCCGCCGAATGCGCCCGCCAGGTCCGCCGCCTTGCCGCTCTGCAGCAAAACCACGATGATCAGGAACAGACACACCAATACATGAACAATCCACAACAGAATATACATCGTCTTCCTTTCAAGTATAGGAGAGCGGCGTAGGGCCGGTCAAACGGCGCCGTACACTCATTGGGACGCTCCCGATATACCCCGATTAGCCCGCGCCCCTACCGCTCCTGGCAGGGCTGGGGCTCGCGAGCCCAGTTCAGAAACTGCTCCATCCCCTCATACTCCCGCGGACCCAGTTCGTGCACGATGTGCCGCGTCAGGTATTCGCATGCCAACTCCCGCGTGAAACCGCGGCGCGGCGCCTCGGCGGCCACGATCTCCTCCAGATGCGCCCGTCCCCACCGGCAGGAATCGCGAAATACGTCCGCCAGACCAGGCCCGCCGACCCCGCGCCGCGCCGCCCAGACCGCAAACACCATCGGCAGCCCCGTCAATTCCGTCCATTCCGCGCCCAGGTCGTAGACATGGTAAGGCAGGGCCTGCGGATCGATGTGCAGCGCGGGATCTCCAATCACCAGTGCGGCATCGGCGCCCCGCAGCATCGCCTCCAGTTCGGGCGCGTGAGACCGCACCTCGGGCTGCACGCCATACCGCCGGTCCAGGATTACGCGCGCCAGCTCCACGCTGGTTCGTGAGCCCGAATCCGCCGCCAGCGTGCCAATCTCGCCCGCCGGACATCGCGAAATCAGCAGAATGCTCCGAACCGCTCCCCGGCACGCAATCCCGGCCCCGGGAATGATTTCCAGGTCCTGCCGCGTAAGCTCGAAGGCCGGCACAATCCCGATATCGGCCGCTCCACTGGCCAGATCGTCGGCGCACGCGGCAGGAAGCCGGAAGTCCAGGTCGAACAAACCCTGCTGGGGACCGTGAAGCATCCCCCATACGAGTGGTGTTGTGTTCAGGTAGCTTACCGCGGATATCCGCAGCCGTTTTGTTTTGGGCAACCCACAGTGTAACAAAGGCGAGTTTAACTGCCCAAACCGGGTTTGATATCCTCGAAGGGAGTCCTCACGGGTCCGCGCCCGCTCTGGTTACGACATGCTACTCAAGCCCTTTCGTTCCTTATCTCTACTTCTGACTCTCGCCGCCGCCGCCTGCGCCCAGGTGACGCTCAATACCGTGCCGTCGCGCGAAATCGGCCACCCGTTTCTCCCCAAACCCAATCCGTTCGCCGTTACCAATGTCAATCCCAACCTCGTAGAGGGCCGGGAGTTCTTCGCGCCGATTGCGATCGCGCTCGACACCGCACCCTCCCCGCCCATCCTCTACGTCGCCGACACGAACAACAACCGCATCATGGCCTGGAAGAACGCCGCCAGTTTCCGTAACGGCCAGCCCGCGGACCTGGTGATCGGCCAGAACGACGTCTATTCCACCGGCCCTAACGGCCCCGGAATCACGACGTTCACGACCGGCCTGAACGCCCCAGCCGGTCTGGCCGTTCTGAACGGCGATCTTTACGTCTCCGATAGCGGCAACAATCGCGTTCTGCGATTCCGCGCCCCCTTCAGCGCCTCAGCCGGCCAGCAGCTCATTCCCGACCTCTGCATCGGCCAGTCGAGTTTCGCCAGCCGTACCGCCAACGCGCCGGCGGGCCAGATCAGCGCCAATGGACTCTCCGCACCGGGATATCTGCGCTTCGATAAGTCCAACAACCTCTGGGTGGCCGACTCCGGCAACAACCGGGTGCTGCGCTACGACGCCGCCGATATCTCCAAGGCCACAACTCCATTCGGACTCGTGGCCAAGCTGGAAATCGGCCAGTTGGACTTCATCAGCAAACAGCCGGCCCTGCCCAACAGCGATGCCGGCCGGCAGACCTTCAATCAGCTTGCCTCCCCGACCGCAATCAATCTCGATTCCGCCGGCCGCCTCTACATCGGCGACTACGATCCCAACCTGGGAACGGCCATGAGCCGCGTCCTGGTGTTTCAGCCGCCGTTCACCAATGGCATGTCGGCTACCCGAATCATGGGCGTCTTCCCGCAGCTTCCCCAAGGCTCGACGCCGCCCACAGACCCCCAACTCTATTCGATCGTGATGAACGGCCCCGCGGACATCTTTTTCCTGCCCGGCACCCAGGGCTTGGGTGTGGTGGATTCCGGTTTCAGCCGCATTCTCATCTTCGATACCTTCGACAATTGGCCTCCTCAGTCCACCCAGTTTTCGCCTTCCGCCAAGTCCCTCGTGGGACATGCCAGCGGGATCACCGGCATCAACTCACGCGATCAGCAGAGCCTCGTCGCCAACGACGGCAACTTGCAGGGGTTCCAATCTTCAGCCGGCGCCTTTTGGGCTCCCCAGGCGGCAATCTTCCTGAATAACGAGCTCTTTGTGGCCGACACCGGCAACAACCGGATCGTCGTGATGCCTTACCAGAACAACTCGTTTCAGGCGGCCTACCGGCTGCTGGGCCAGGACCGCTACGACAGCAACGCCGTCAACCTGATCGAAGGGAAGGAGTTCGATTTCGCCGGGTCGTTTGCCGGGACCCCCCAATATGACGCCGGAATCGCCATCGATTCCACCGGCGACACGCCGCACCTCTACATCGCCGATCCGTACAACAACCGCGTGCTGGGCTTCAAGGACATTCGCAACCTGACCGCGGGCAGTCATGCCGACATCGTCATCGGCCAGCCGGATTTTTCCACGAACATCTGCAACTACCGCACCGGCGACGTGACCCAGCCGCAGCAGGATGGCCTGTGCCGCCCCGCCGGCCTGCTCGTCGATTCCTCCGGCAACCTCTACGTGGCCGATTCGCGCAATAGCCGCGTGGTGCGTTTTCCCGCGCCCTTCTCCCACGGCACCACGCAGGTCGCGGACGTTGTGCTGGGACAATCCAGCTTCTTCACAAAAATCACCGATCCTTCCGCCGGCACCATGGGCGTCCCGTACGGACTCGCCTTTGCCGGAAATAACGGGCTGCTGGTGTCCGACGAGGCGTACAACCGCGTTCTCTTCATCCCCTTCACCAACGGAGGGTTCACTTCGGCCGATAACGGAAAGGCGGCGACCAAGGTGTTCGGCCAGCCGGATTTCATCAGCACCAGTCCGGGCTCCGGCGACACCCAATTGAACACCCCCAAACACCTCGGCTCCGACACCGACAGCCGGCCCTACGTGGTGGACGCCGGCAACAGCCGCATTCTCATCTTCGATCAGATCAACCGCGCGCAGTCCACCGGCGCGCACGCCGTGGTCACCCTGACTCCGCAATCCAGCAACATCACCAGCATCTTCGTCAATTCGGTCACCGGTGAATCGTGGATCGGGGATCTCGCCAACGGGCGGATGATCAAGTATCCCAAGTTCGATACGCTCCAATTCAATCCGTCCCCCACTTCCACCTCGATCCAGTCCTTCGGTCCGCTCGCCGTGGCGCAGGATCAGTACGGCGACCTGATCGTTGCCGAGCGTGTCAACCGTGTCACGTTCTACTTCCCCGGCCTGACCGCCGTCAACGGAGCCACCTTCGTGATTGCCGCCGGGCTGGCGCCCAACGTATTCGGCACGCTCTTCCCCGTCAGCGGAGGCAACTTCGGCAAGGATACCGCGGACATCGGCACGCTCCCCAATCCCATTCCCCTGCCCCAGGCTCTGGCCAATGTCCAGGTGCAGTTCGATGGAGCTCCTTCTCCGCTGTACTACGTGGGCCCCGGGCAGATCAATTTCCTGGTGCCCTGGAATGCCGCCACCAGCGGGACCTCCAACATCCAGGTGGTCAACGTGCAGACCGGCCAGGTGCTCGCCGCCGGCCTGGTGCCGATGAACCAGGTGGCTCCGGCCATCTTCCAGGGCGCCAAGCTGAGCGCCACAACCGTCCAGGCTGCCGTCATCAACCAGGACGGCTCGGTCAACGGTCCCACCTCGCCGGCCAACCGCGGCGATACCATCGCCATCTTCGCCACCGGCCAGGGCTTCATCAACGGCGCCCCGGCTGACGGCGCCCTGCCCTCGAGTCCGTTGAGCACGTCATATTGGCCCCGGGTCGGCATCGGCGGACAGTTCGTCGATTCGATCCTGCCGCTCCAGGGCGAGAAAGTCCCAACCGGACCCGGCGGTTACGTGACCTACTCGGGCACCACCGGCTATCCCGGAATGTGGCAGATCAACGTGCAGATCCCCATGGGCGTCGCACCTAACCAGCCCGCGGTGCTGCTGATCAATGCGCAGGGCTTTCCTTCGAGCAACGGCGTGAACAGCAATGGCGTGAACGCGATCGTCTACATCGGCAAGTAGGGATTGCGAGCCGCTACCTCGTCGCCCGCCGCTCGCCCCGCTCCGCGCGCAGCCGCTTCAGGGTGTACATGTTGCGGTCGGCTTCGTCCAGCGCCTCGCGCAGCGCGCGCCCCTGCGTGTCGGCGGTGCCCCAACTGAACGTGATCGGCAGCATGCCGATGCCGCGCACGCGGAACTGTTTCAGGCGCCCTTCGATGGCTTCCAGCCGGCGCCCGGCGACATCGGTGTGCTGATTGCGAAACAGGATCACGAACTCGTCGCCGCCCCACCGGAACGCCATGTCCTCGTGTCGGATCGAAGATTGCAGCAGGTTGCCGATATTGCGCAGGATCTCGTCGCCGATCAGGTGCCCGTAGCGGTCGTTGACGTCCTTGAAATTGTCCATGTCGCAGACCACCACCACGCCGTCGAAGGGCTCGGGATCCTCCACGCGCCGCGAGAGCGCCGCCTGGTTGAACAGCCCGGTCAGACGGTCCAGGTCCATGCTGTGCTTGTTCTCGCGCCGCACGAAATCGAGCTCGTTCACCAGGTCGCGAATCCGGTCGATCTGACCCTCGCTCCACATTGCCATGGCCGCGAACGCCAGCACGCAGTGCAGCATGAAGTCGATATACGACTCGTGGTGCAGGTATTGCGCCCACGCCGGCGCGCCGCCCTGGTTGAAGAGGTACACGAAAATGAAGGCGTGCTCGAAGAACGCCGCCGACAGCACCAGCAGCGAAAACCGGAAGATGCGCGCGCCCACCCCGGCCGTCTTGCGCAGCATGAAAAAGTTGTAGAGGTAGACGAACCCGAGCGCCAGCGCGTGCGTGGCGTGGTAAGCTTCCAGTCCGGAAATCTGCCCGATCGCCCAGACAATGGCCACAAAGATCGGCAGGATCGCGATCAGCCGCAGCACCGTCCGCCAGTCCTTCATGCTGCTGGCAAAACCCGCGCGCGCGGCCGAGATCAGCACGATCACGAACGCAAATTCAAACGTCGCGTACGGCGCCAGCCATCCCGCGTGCAGGTGCTGCTGTAGCTCGAAGCCGAAGAACGACGCAAACAGCCGCAGAACCCACGCCGCCGACCACAGGCCGAAATACACCACCCTCGATTGCCGGTACAGAAACAGAAACACCAGGCAGAACAGGGCCGCGCCGATCTCCTGAATCAGAAACGCCGTGAGATCCGCTACCGGCCCGGAGGCATCCATCTCTAATCTCCGTTGATGGCGTGCCGCCGGATGGCGCGTGCCCGGCCGGTGGATTCGTCCACGTCGATGATCACCGCGTGGAGTTCCGCGCCCGTGCGCGCGGCTTCCATGCGAACCGGAAGCGAAGTGAGAAAGCGTTGCAGCACGATGTCGGTCTCCACACCGATCACCGATCGGTAGGGTCCCGTCATCCCGCAATCGGTCTGGTAGGCAGTGCCCTCCGGAAGGATGCGCGTGTCCGCGGTAGGAACGTGGGTGTGGGTGCCCACCACGGCCGATACCCGCCCGTCCAGGTACCAGCCCATGGCGATTTTCTCGCTCGTCACCTCGGCGTGGAAATCCACGAACCTTACTTTAACCCCGGAGTCGATCTGGCTCAAGATGCCATCGGCGGTACGAAACGGGCAATCTGTGGCCGGCATATAAGTTCGCCCCTGCAGGTTGATCACCGCGCACTCGATTCCGCTCCGCGATCGCAGCGTCACCACACCCTTGCCGGGCGCCTGCGGGTAGTTCGCCGGGCGGATCAGGCGCGGCTGCCGTCCCAAGTAGTCGTAGACCTCGCGCTTGTCCCACACGTGATTGCCCGTGGTGAGCACGTCGATTCCCAACGCGAGCAGATCCTCGGCGATGGCCGGTGTGATCCCGAACCCTCCGGCCGCGTTTTCCCCGTTTGCAATCACCAAATCGATCTGGTTTGCTCCGATGATATCTTCCAGGTGATCGGCGACGATCCGCCGCCCGGGTGAGGCGAAGATGTCGCCTATAAAGAGAAGGTTCACTGAGTCTTCAAGTTAACATCAATCCTTCCCGCCGAAGTGCTGCGCATTTGACAAGGGAATTCTACCACAGGACTTAGTAGTACTGAACACTCTGTAAGTACTCTATCCCAAGTCCCGGAGGTAAACATCCGTAGCTGGCCCTTTTTCCGCAACCTGCTAGAATCCCTAGGATGTCCCAACTCTTCCAGCGGAAGCCGATCGCCGCACTGGTGGCGGAAACCGAGGATCCCCGCGGCCTCAAACGGAGCCTCCGCGCCGGAGACCTCGTCATGCTGGCCATCGGAGCCGTCATCGGGGCGGGAATCTTCGGTGCCATCGGCACCGCGGCCGCCGGACAGCTTGGACCCAACGGCGAAGTGATCCGGACCGGGGCCGGACCCGCCCTGGTCCTTTCGTTCCTGCTGCTTGGCGGCGCCTGCGCCCTCGCCGGCTTGTGTTACGCCGAATTGGCCTCCATGATTCCTCAGGCCGGTAGCGCCTACGCATACTCTTACGCGACTCTCGGCGAGCTGATCGCCTGGATCATCGGCTGGGACCTCATCCTGGAGTACGCCGTGGGCAATGTGGCGGTGGCGATTTCCTGGGGCGATTATTTCAATACGCTCCTGAGGGGCGCCGGAATTGCTCTTCCGGCCTGGATCAGCACCGGCTATCGCACGGCCTTGCTCAGCCCCGATTCTTCGGTCCACGGGTTACTCAACTCCGCGCCCCACATCCTCGGCATTCCGATTCTGGTCAACCTGCCGGCGTTCGCCATCGTGATGCTGATTACCTGGCTGCTGTTGCACGGCGCGAGAGAGAGCGCTACTGCCAACAACATCATGGTGGGCATCAAGCTGGCAGTTCTGGCGCTGTTCGTGGCCGTCGGAGCGGCTCACATCAAGACCGCCAACTACCATCCGTTTGCACCCAACGGCTTTACCGGAATTCATCAAGGCGCGGCCATCGTGTTCTTCGCCTACATCGGATTCGACGCCATCTCTACCGCTGCCGAAGAGACGCTGAACCCGCAGCGGAACCTGCCCATCGGCATTCTGGGCGGGCTGGGCATTTGCACGCTGATCTACGTGATTGTCGGCGCGGTGCTGACCGGAATGGTGCCCTACAAGGAGCTGGCCGTGGCCGATCCTCTGGCACGGGCCCTCGACCTGGCCGGCTTCGGCACGGTCGGCTGGATCGTGGCGCTGGGCGCGGCCATCTCGATGTCCGCGGTGCTCCTGGTATTTCAATACGGCCAGCCGCGCATCTTCTTCGCCATGGCGCGCGACGGCCTGCTTCCCAAGTGGGCGGCGAAAGTCCATCCGCGCACCCGGATCCCCTGGACCACCACACTGCTGACTGGTCTCTTCGTCGGCTTGTGGGCCATGATCGGCGATGCCGCCGAGACCTACGACCTGACCAACATCGGCACACTCTTCGCCTTCATCCTGGTGAGCATCGGGGTGTTGGTGCTGCGGCATAAAGAACCGGAACGCCCGCGCCCGTTCAAGGTGCCGTTCGTCTGGCCGGTCTGTCTGCTCTCCGCCGCCGGCTGCCTGTTCATCATGAAGGGCCTGCCCGATACGGCCTGGGAGCGGTTCGGCATCTGGCTGGTGATCGGCTTGGTGCTGTACTTCGCCTACGGGTTCAAGCACAGCGAGCTGCGCAAGTGACTTGAAGCGGTGCCCTGACTAGATGTGGGGCGGGCAATCCTGCCCGCAGCCGCCTTTCAGGCGGCCTGTTGCGCTCGACCACGGATACTCCTGAGCCTCGACGACCAATCCCGCTTTCACAGGGTTCTGCTCGATGTATTCTCGAATGCGGTCGAACTCTGCCGGAGATCGCACCAGATGATCGTAGCTCTCGTCCTGCCAAAAGGCTTGCCCGTGGCAGCCGAGCAATTCGTTCGCTCGATGTGCGGTGAACCCTTTCAGTGGCGCTAACCATCGGCTCGCCGTGACCTTCGGTGTCACCAGAAGGTGAACATGATTGGGCATGATGACGAACGCATGCAATTGGTATCGATGAAACTTGTCCTGCCCGTCCTGCAATGCCTCGATCATCAATTCAGCGATTTCCCGGCGCCGAAGGTGCACCGGACCGCTCGCGCCACGATCCAGGAGCCGGTCCATCGCCACGAATGCCCTTCCCGACAGCGCCAGGGCTCTAGGAGGGAACACCCGATGCGACGGAAGACTCCCGTGC
>DATJYW010000162.1:0-5282 GCA_035499435.1 Candidatus Acidiferrales bacterium
CGGCTCGGGTGAT
This sequence comes from Candidatus Acidiferrales bacterium, assembly GCA_035499435.1. Lineage (GTDB taxonomy): Bacteria > Acidobacteriota > Terriglobia > Bryobacterales > Bryobacteraceae > Solibacter. The sequence continues at coordinate 14 of DATJYW010000162.1, forward strand.
ATCTATGAGGACCCGGACCGAGTCGCCGCCGGCGACCACCAGGTCCGTACCGCCTGCGACAATTCGCGCCTGACCTTTGCCTCGCTGGAGCAATCGAAGTGCTTCGGGGACACTGGCGGGCCGACAGAAAGCTTCCACCTGATCGAACACGACTACCTCTAAGCCCGATTTCCCGGGGCTGACCCGACTATAACAGGGTTACGGATCTGTTACAACGATATGAGCCGTCGCGCCGAGCGCCGGTGGCGGCGCAGGATGGAATCCAGCGAGACCGTCTGCAGACGGCCTCCCGAAACCACGACGCGGCCCTCCACGATCAGCGTGTCCACCGTCGCCGGCGCGCACAGCAGGAGCGCGGAAACCGGATCGCCGGCTCCGCTGTAGGCAGCGGCCCGGAGATCGAACAGCGCCACGTCGGCGCGCTTGCCCGGTTCGAGGCTGCCGAGATCGTCGCGCCCGAGACAGCGCGCGCCGCCGACGGTCGCCATGCGAAGGGTCTCGGTGACGCCGAGCGCGGCCGCGCCGTGCCGGAGCCGTTGCAATAAGAGCGCCTGCCGTGCTTCGGCCAGCATGTGGGAGCTGTCGTTCGAAGCGCTGCCATCGACGCCGAGACCAACAGGACAGCCGGCGCGACCGAGCGCCAGCACGGGCGCGCATCCCGACCCAAGGCGCATGTTGGACGTGGGACAATGCGCGATCCCTACTCCGGCGCGTCCCAGCCGCGCAATTTCGCGGCGGTTGAAGTAGATGCCGTGCGCCAGCCAGGTGTCCGGCGCAAGCCACCCCACATCCTCCAGCAGGTCGAGCGGCCGCTTCCCGAAGCGGCTCAGGCAATACGACTCCTCGTCGCGGGTCTCGGCGAGATGGGTGTGCAGGCGCACACCGTGCCGGCGGGCGAGGTCCGCGGTGTCGCGCATGAGTCGCGGCGATACCGAAAACGGCGAGCACGGGGCGAGCGCGATTCGCAGCATCGCACCCGGCGAGGGGTCGTGGTACTTCGCAATCAGCCGCGCGCTGTCTTCCAGGATTCGCCCCTCGGCTTGCACCACCGAATCGGGCGGGAGGCCGCCCTTGCGCCGCCCCACGCTCATGCTGCCGCGCGTGGGATGAAAGCGGATGCCGATGCGGCGCGCGGCGTCGATCTGCGCGTCGATCAGATCGTGCCGGCCTCGCGGAAACACGTAGTGGTGGTCGGTCGTGGTGGTGCACCCGGAGAGCAGAAGCTCCGCCATGCCGGCGAAGGCCGAGACGCGCACCGCTTCCTCGTCGAGGCGCGCCCAGATCGGGTAGAGCGTGCGCAGCCAGTCGAATAGCTCGGCGTCCGCGGCCGGCGCGTAAGCTCGCATGAGCGTCTGGTAAAGATGATGGTGCGTGTTCACCAGGCCGGGAATGGCGACGCTATGCGGCGCGCGGATCACCTGGCCGGCCTTGGGCAGGCCGGCGCTTCCGGTTCCAATGTTGACGATCTGGCCGTTCTCCACGAAGAGGTAAGCGTCGCGAAGTACGCGGTTGGCCTCGTCCATGAGGACGAGCGTGTGAATGTTGCGAACCAGCAGCGACTGCTTCACGGCACCAGCTTCCGCTTGCGTAGAATGTCCTCGAGCTCTGCTCCGTCGGGCGCGATGTCGAAGGGACTGCCCGCGGCGGCGCGCGCGGACTGCACGTCCTTGAGCCCGTTGCCGGTGACGAGAGCTGCGGCGGACGCGCGGCGGGAGACCACGCCTTCCGCCACGGCGCGATGCAGCCCCGCGACCGCGGTGGCCGCCGCCGGCTCGGCGAAGATTCCGGCGAGGCGTCCGGCGTAGCGCATCGCCTCGAGAATCGCATCGTCTTCCACATTGATCATGGCGCCGCCGGACTCGCGCACGGCATCCACCGCTTTCTTCCAATTGCGCGGCACGCCCACCGCGATGCTGTCCGCCAGAGTGTGAGGCTCGATCGGCCGCAGCGGCTCCCCGGTTTCGAACGCGGTGGTGATGGGTGCGGCTCCGGCCGCCTGCACTCCCAGGATCCGCGGCGTGCGCCCGATCAGCCCGAGCGTCTCGAGTTCCCGGAAGCCCTTCCATACGCCGGCAACCGTGCAGCCGTCGCCCACCGACACTGCCACCCAATCCGGCGGCTCCCAGCCCGCCTGCTCGGCGATCTCCAGACCGGCGGTCTTCTTTCCCTCGACCAGGTAAGGGTTGATTCCGGAGTTGCGGTTGTACCATCCCCAGCGCTCGCACGACCGCTGGCAGAGCTGGAACGCGTCTTCATAGCTGCCGCGGACGCGCAGCACGGTGGCGCCGAAGATCAGCAACTGCGTCACCTTCGGCTCGGGCGCGCGCTCCGGAACGAAGATCACGCTGCGCAGCCCCATGGACGCGGCCATGCTGGCACACGAGGAGGCGGCGTTGCCGGTGCTGGCGCAGGCGATGATCGTGCGGCGTTTCTCGCGAGCCTTCACCACGCCGATCGAGCTCGCCCGGTCCTTCAGCGACCCCGTAGCATTGCGCCCGTCGTCCTTGAGATACAGGGTGGCGATTCCGATGTGGCGCGCGAGTGCCGGTGTTGCCGTGAGCGGTGTCCAGCCTACCGATAACACCGGCACCGCGGCGTCGCTGCGAATCGGCAGCAGCTCACGATAACGCCAGTGAGATTGCTCCAGCCGCCGGCTCAGCGCCCGCCGCGTGAGCACGCGGCGGAGGGCGGCGTAATCGTACTGCACATCGAGGATGCCGGTAGTGCCGCAGCCCGGGCAGGTGAAGCCAACCCGCACGGAATATACGGCACCGCAAAAAACGCACCGCAGACCCTGAACGAAATTCATGGCGCTTCAGAGCGAACAGCGTAGCACCCCGCGCCGAATCACTTCTCCAGGCCGTTGACGATCAGGCTGGAAAGGCCGAGGCCGCCGTTGCGCGCCATCACGGCGGCGAACTGCTGCTCGGCGAAATCCGTGGCGCACTCGCCGGCCGAGTCCTCGCCGGATCCGAGCCACCCGGAGCCGCTCTCGCGAACTCCGCGCAGCATCTGCCCGATCAGCAGCGCTTCGAACTGTTGCGCGGCGTCGCGAACTTTATCCGGGTCGCGGCCGCCCACCGATGGAGTCGGACTCAACAGCGAAAGCGGCGGAATGGCTGGTGTACTCATCAGATGACCTCGATTTCGGCTTCCAGCGCCCCGGCGGCGCGCAGGCTCTGCAGGATGGCGATGACATCGCGCGGCGTGGAGCCGATCGACGCCAGCGCGTGCACCAACTCCTCCACCGTCGCTCCCTGTTTCAGGACCAGGTTGCGGGTCTTTTCCTCCTTGGCGGCGAGATTGGTCTGGGGCACGACCTCTGTGGTGCCCTGGGCCATCGGATTGGGCTGCGACACCGCAAAGCTAGTCTGAATTTCCACGCTCAGATTGCCGTGCAGAATGGCCACCGGCGATACGCGGACGTCCTTGCCCAATACGATCGTCCCGGTCCGCTCGTTGATCACCACGCGTGCGGTGCGGTCCGCCTCGACCACCAGGTTCTCCAGTTCGGAGACGAATTGGGTGGCGCGCGCGTCGTATTCCGACGGAATCGATACGCTCACCAGTCCCGCGTTTTCCGCCCGGGCGGCTGTTGCCGGTCCGGGGAACTTCCGGTTCACGGCTTCCACGATTCGCGCGGACGTGGTGAAATCCGACCTCCGCAACTGGAGATGAATCACGCCCTTGGGTGCGATGCTGGGCGCGGCGCGCTCGATTGTGGCGCCTTCTGGCGCGCGTCCGACTGTCGGGTGATTCACCGTTTGCGCGTTGCCGCCTCTGCCGGCCGCGAATCCTCCCGTCATGATGGGGCCCTGCGCCACGGCGTAGACCTGCCCGTCGGCGCCGCGTAGCGAGGTCAGCAGCAGAATTCCACCCTGTAAATTACTGGCATCGCCGATCGCCGCGGCGGTTACGTCGAGCCGCGCGCCGGGCTGCGCGAACGCAGGTAGAGTTGCGGTGACCATCACAGCAGCAGTATTGGCAACGCGAATCGCCGCTGCCGGCACCGAGACGCCCATGCGCTCCAGCATGTTGGCCAGGCTTTGGGCAGAGAACACGGTCTGGCGCCGGTCGCCAGTTCCGTTCAGGCCCACCACCAGGCCGTAGCCGAGCAACTGGTTGTCGCGGACGCCTTCGATCGAGACCAGATCTTTGAGCCTCACGGCGTGCGCGGGCGCCGGCCCGAACAGGCCCGCGAGCATCAGCATGACAGGTGCATGTTTCATGGCTCAGAAAGGAAGCAGGCCGAGCAGCAGCCGATACAGGAAGAAAGGCCGCTTGATGGCATCTCCGACCACTCCTTTGCCGTTGACCTTGACTTCGAGCTGCCCCAGGTGATCGCTGCGCACCGTGTTGTCGGCGCCGATATCGGCCGGGCGCACCACGCCGCGCACCGTGATGATCTGGTTTTCCGAGTTGATGCCTACGTCTTTTGAGGCTTCCACCAACATCGCGCCGTTCGGGAGCACCGCCGAAATGCGCGCGGTCAGCGTGGTGCTGATCACGATATCCCGGCTGGTGGTGCCCTGGCCATTCAGTTGTGTGTCGCCGCTAATGGCCGCAAGGTTGTTCAGCGGTCCAGTGGCCTTGGTGATGCCCGCCAACGCGCTGATCGAGTTCTTGGTGCTCGAGGTGCGCTGCGTCTTGGTAGTGCCCGACACCACCGCGGAGGCGTTCTCGACGACCAGGATGGTGAGGACGTCATCCACCTGGCTGGCGCGCACGTCGCGCGAAGCGTCGGCGAGGCGGGAGCCCGGCACCCAGATCGACCCGGGCGCGGCCGGCGGGGCTTCCAGCGAACGGGCACGAGCCTCCGAAACATACCGGTCCAGAGGCGACTGTGCCGGCGGCGGGGCCGTCTTTTTCTTCGCCGCGAACGCGGCGGCGGCCAGCCACAGGGCAACCATCAGACGTTTCATAGAGTACCTGCTACCACCACTTTTCCTTTGCTTTCCACGCGCGCGCGGAAGCGGCGCTTCGAGGCCGGGTTTTCGATGGGGATCATCTCGCCGGCCGAGCCTGACGCCTGCGCGATGCCTTCGAGCTTGAGGTGCGCCGCACCCTCGATCACGTCAACCTGAACGGTGTCGCCGCGTTGAACCTGCTTGGGCTCATCCAGCCATTCGGCACGGATCGCGTTGCCGGCAGCTATCAGGCGCCGTGGGATTCGCCCCACGGCTTGGGCAACCTCGCTCAGGATCCTCCCGGCGCCCGGAAAGCCGTCCTCAGTTTCCAGGCGCACGTCGGCGGGTTCTATCGGATGGCC
>DATJYW010000163.1:0-44307 GCA_035499435.1 Candidatus Acidiferrales bacterium
CGCAATCACGTTCCGGTGGCCGTCAACACCGGCCTCACCGGCGTTCCCTACTGGGGCACCGACATCGGCGGCTTCATCCCCACGCGCGAGTTCACCGGTGAGCTGTACGTGCGCTGGTTCCAGTTCGGTGCGTTCTGTCCCCTGTTCCGCTCGCACGGGCGCACCTGGAAGCTGCGCCTGCCGTGGGGCTGGAACACGGGCGACCCCGGACCCGTCGAGACCAACCTCACTCCCGACCCGTCGCTTCTCCACGACGCGCGCGTCGAGCCCATCTGCCGCCAGTACCTCGAGCTGCGCTACCGTCTGCTGCCCTATCTCTACAGCGTGGTGCGCGAAGGCACCCGCACCGGACTCCCGGTCATGCGCGCCCTCTGGCTGCACCACCCCAACGATCCCGCGGCCGTGGCCCGCGGCGACGAATACCTGTGGGGCCGCGACATCCTGGTGGCGCCGGTGACCGACGCAGGCGCTACTTCGCGGAAACTCTATCTCCCGCGCGGACCGTGGTACGACTGGTGGACCGGCGCCCGCGTGGACGGCGGGCGCGAGATCTCGTGCGACGTGGACCTGGCCACCATGCCGCTCTACGTCCGCGCGGGGGCGATCCTCCCCACAGGGCCGGTCCGGCAGTATACGTCGGAGCAGGTGGAAGGGCCGCTGACGATCACAGTCTATCCCGGCGCTGACGGCACTTTCCTCCACTATGAAGACGCCGGCAACGGCTTCGCCTATCGCCAGGGCGAGTGGATGGGAATGGAGATGGCATGGGCCGACGCGCGCCGGACGCTGTCGATCCGGCTGGCCCGCGGTTCCAAGCTGCTGGCGAAGCGGGACCTCGAAGTGAAAGTCGCCGGCGCCGCTAGGCGCGCGCTCTTTGACGGCCGCCCACTGCAACTGAGGTTTTAGTAGGGTAGGCGTCCCGGCCTGCCCCCCGCGCGTAGAGCGGCTCACACCCGCTCAGGCAAAAACGCCGCCGCGAAAGAAACCGCTTCTTGCGAATCCTGGCATCCCCGAACGAAAGATCCCTCGTGTCCAGGAGACGGAGCGCTCCGAGGAGTTCGTGCTCGGGCTGGGCCGGAACTTCGAGCCGCACCAGCAGCACGAACACCGGCACGCCGAACAGCCGGTGGTAGCGGTCCACCATCTGCATCACGTCGTACATCACTTCGGTGTCCTGCTCCGCCACGTGATCCCACACCAGAATGCGGACGATCTCCAACTCGTTGCAGGCTTCCGTGCGCGTGCCGGTAGCGATGTGAGTCATGCTACTGCAAAACGCCAGCCCGCCGCAATTGCGGTCGCCACCCCGCTCAGGCTGTCGAACCCGTGGCGAATACTTGCTGGATTCCGCCGATCCCTTGCAGCACCGGCGAACCCTTCGTCACATAGAGGTAAGTGCCGAACGTCGTATCGTAGAAAATCAGTACGTCGTACGGATCGGTCGCGTCCTGGCTGAATAGCGCCACCGAATTGGTGATCACCTCTTCATTTTGTACGTCGCTGGCCAGGGTGTTTGTCAACGTCACGGTAGTGGTGGTTTCCTGATCCGTTCCTCCGAGCAGCGCAGTTAGAAAACCCGGCTTCTCGTCCGTCACCGTCGTTTTCGTAGAGGTTTGGGTGGTCTTGTCTTCCAGGGTCTTGTCGAAACCCACGGTGAACTGATCGCCCGCCGAACCCGTGCCGACTCCACTGCGCTCCTTCGGATTCGCAGGAACGAAGCGGGGCGGCCCTACCAGCGGGGGCCCCGACACCACATTCAACCTACGTTTCACGCAGAAGGGATCCATATTCAGCAGGTTCTCGAGCGTCGCCGCGTCCAGCCCGGAATTATTCGTTCCGCTCCCGGACGTGGCTGCCGCCAGGTCCGACTGTAGCGACTGCACGGAGTCCGCCGATACTCTCTCAAAACCCAGCACGTGAATTCCTACTTCGCCATTCAACGCCATCCAGACGACTCTGACGTTCTTGAAATACACGATGCGGTCGCCCACGCCAGGGCCCAGGCCGGCCGCCGAGGAAAAGACACTCGTGTCCGTAAGCAGGAGTTTCACCGTGTGATCGTCCTGGTTGGTGACGGCATCGCTGTTCGAGTTCACCGGGTGATCCACGGCGGAAAAAATCGTGCTGACCAGGTTGACTTCTCCCGACACCAGATTCAGCACGTCGCTTATGGAAGCCGTATCCTCCTCCCCGGCCTGATTTCCGACCAGGGCGCTGGCCAATGCCCCGAGAAGACCCCCGGCGGCGGCTCCGCCTCCGCCCGTTGCGGCAATCCCCCCGATCGTGGCAATCGCGCCGGCGATCTTCGATAGATAATCCGCCGGGGAAAACGCATCCGCGTTGGCCACGGTGTTGCCCTGGCTGATCGTAGTGGTCACCGATCGCGTGAACGATGTCATGTCCGTATAGGTAACCGAATTCTTCTGCTGCTTTCCCTGGGGAGGAGCGTAGATCACTGTGACGGGCAAAGCTGGAATCGTAAATGCTCCGACACCCAGGACAGGAGGCCGCACGATTGTGAGCTGAACATAGACGACCGGATGATGGGCAATCGTTATCGTGAGCGGGAAGGTGGTAACTGCGGGTTCCGTATTTGACTCCGGCCCGTAGGCCGAGCTGACCGCAAGCCCCGCATCCAACAGGATCTCCCGCGCGTTGTTCACCAGCGTGGGAAAACCGGAAATTGTGATCCCCGATGGAAGTCCGAAAACCGTGTTGCCCGGTAAGCCGATCCCTGCTGCAGTGGCCGGAGTGGCTGCACCGGTTTTCTGCACCTGCACGCCCTTCACATCGAACCGCAGGATGAGATCGACGGCTTTCGTCGCCACCAGGCCGACGGTCACATTGATGATCGTGTTTGTTCTCTGTGGCGGTCGGGGCGGGATGACGGTGGTCTGTGTGAACGTGGGAACGTTCCAGGTAAATGCCCCGGTTGAGACGTCGATCGTGCCGACATCGACGGTATCTTTCGGTTGCGGAAGGCTCAGTTGACCTGTATTTTCGAGTTGTTTGATCTGAGCGTACGCCTGCTCGACGGTAAGTGACATTTGGCTCACCCTCCTTGATTTTGGTGAGTATATATCGTTCACCGTTTCAAGGAAGGTGCTGATGTGAAAGAAGATACAACTTTACTTCTGTGAACCCAAAGGGGCCGGTCCAGCCGGTTCAGGTCCGCGCCCGATTCGCTCCCCGCGCGATCCATGTGTACCAGGTCCGGCCGCGCGATCATCGTGTGCGATGTCTCCGATTCGCCCGCGTGGCTGATCGGTCCTGCTGTGCAACTGCGGCCGGCCAGCCTGTTCGAAATCTGCGGCCGCCAGCTCCTCCCACTTCGCGGAGAGCGCCTGCGCGCCGAGCGGCATCGTCCCGCAAATCAGCACTGCCGGAAATTTCATCGTCCATCTCCGTCAATCCGGCCGCGCAGCACCGTCACCGACGCCCGGGAGAGCGTGAACACCGCCTGCGCCCCGCCTTCGATCACCCTTGCCACCGGCGGCCCGTCCGGATCCGCATGGCTCTTCGCGCCCTCTGCCCTCCACACGTACTGCTCGCTGCCGAACGTCACCATCGTCACCGGCCCGTTGTAATACCGCCGTGCGCCGCCATCGTCGAACTCCACCCGGACCGCGTGCGGCTCGCTCTTGTACCGGTTCACCAGCATCAGCGACCAGTTGCCGTCCGTCCGCCGCAGCGCATACGAGGTCACGTCCTCGATTCCCGTCGCCGACGGAAACATCCGGTGTACGCCCGAGCGGTGCTGCGCCCACTCCACGTTGATCATGTGCGCGGCCCAATACGGCGACGTGTACCCGCTGATGTTGTAGTCGCGGTCCGCGTTGTCGTTCCCAATGCCTCATGCTAGATGTTACAAGGACAGGCTCAGCATGAAACCGTATCTCGCTTCTCTAATCTTCATGGCGTCCGCTTTGGGACAGCAGCCTCGCTATCCCTTCCAGGACCCGAACCTTCCGGTCGAGCAGCGAATCGACAATCTCCTGTCCCTCATGACGGTCGAGGAAAAGATCAATTGCCTCAGCACGCGCACCGGCGTGCCGCGGCTCGGCATACCCAACATCGGGTCTTCGGAGGGCATCCATGGTCTCGTGCAGCGCGGGGGACGTGGACCGGCGATCACGACCACGCAGTTTCCGCAGCCCCCCGGACTTGGCGCCACATGGGATCCCGATCTGGTTCGTAAGGCGGCCGGCGTTCAGGGCTTCGAGGCCCGTTTCGTCAGTCAAACGGCTAAATACAACCGCCAGGTTCTGCAACTCTGGGGCCCGCAATCCGATCTCGCGCGCGACCCGCGCTGGGGGCGCAGCGAAGAGGTTTATGGCGAGGACCCATTCTTCAACGGCACGATGGCCGCGGCCTTCGTCAGGGGACTCCAGGGAGATGACCCGAAGTACTGGCAATCTGCGGCGCTGCTCAAGCATTTCCTTGCCAACAGCAATGAGGACCACCGCAACGTATCCTCGTCCGATTTCGACGAGCGCCTGTTCTGGGAATACTACTCGGTCCCGTTCCGCATGGCCTTCGTCGAGGGCGGAGCCACGGCCGTGATGGCTTCCTACAATGCATGGAACGGCACGCCAATGACGGTCCACCCCGTGCTGCGTAGCGTGCTGCGCGAGAAATGGGGCGTGGAAATCATTTCCACGGATGCGGGAGCGGCCCGCTTTCTTTCCAATCCGCGCAAAGTGTACCCGGACCACAAGGCATCCATCGTCGCCAGCATCAAGGCGGGTATCAACCAGTTTCTGGATCCTTACGCCAACGAAATGAAGGCCGCCCTCGAAGACAAATCGCTCACGATGGCCGACCTCGACGGCGCGGTGCGGCCGAAGTTCCGCGTTGCGATTCGCCTGGGACTGCTCGATCCGCCGGAGATGGTCCCGTACTCCTCGATCAAAGATTCGCCCGAACCGTGGACCACCGAGAAACACCATTCCATCTCGCTCCAGGCGGCGCTGGAGTCCATTGTGCTTCTCAAGAACGAGAAGAGCCTCCTGCCGCTCGACAAGAAGTCGCTGAAGTCGATCGCGGTCATCGGCCCGCTTGCGGACTCGGTGCTTTGGGACTGGTACGGTGGTACGCCGCCTTACGCCGTCACGCCGTTGCAGGGAATTAAGGAGGCGGTGGGGTCTGGAATTGTGGTCAACGAAGTCATGGCGCAGTCCGGCGCCGCTGCTGTAGCTTCCGCGCGAAAGTCCGATGTTGCGGTGGTGATTGTCGGCAACGACCCCAAGTGCGGTCCGACAATGGGTTCCGAATGGTACACGGACCCAAAGGAGGGAAACGGGTTCACACTGCCGTGTACCGTGCCGAGCGAGGGGCGTGAAGGCCGTGACCGCGAGACCATCGACCTGTACCAGGAGCAGCTTGTCAAGCAGGTCTTTATCGCAAACCAGAAGACCGTGGTTGTGCTGATCTCCAGCTTCCCGTTCGCCATCAACTGGACGCAGGCCAATATTCCGGCCATCCTGCAAATGGCGCATTCCTCGCAGGACGAAGGGTCCGCCATCGCCAAGGCGCTGTTCGGGGACTACGACCCCGGAGGCCGGCTCGTGGTTACCTGGCCGAAGTCGCTCGCACCGCTTCCGCCCATGATGGACTACAACATCCGCCACGGGCGCACTTACATGTATTTCAAGGAGGAGCCGCTCTACCCGTTCGGGTTCGGCCTGAGCTACACGACCTTCCGGCTGTCGAATCTCAAGACCGGTGCGACGCGCCTGGCCAAGGACGGCTCCCTGAAAGTCAGCGTGGATGTCACCAACACGGGGACCCGCACTGGAGATGAGGTCGTGCAGTTGTATGTGAAGCACCTCGGCTCGAAGGTCGAGCGCCCGCGCCAGCAGCTCGTGGGATTCCAACGCGTAACTGTGCAGCCGGGCGAAACCAGGACCGTGGAGATTGCGGTTGCGGCGTCGCGATTGGCGTATTGGGATGCAAAAGCCAAGGCCCTGACGGTGGAACCCGGGCAGGTCAGCATCATGGCCGGCGATTCGTCGGCGAACCTCGCGCTCTCGACCAGCGTGCGCGTGGAGTAGGCAGCGCGAAAGCTTTCATCGCGCGCTCCGTGCGACGTCGCAAAATGCCCTCAATGTCTTGAAAACAAAGGTATTGACAAGCGTTTACGCGCCTGGAGAGCTAATGCTGCGTCGAATGTATCAGGAGGGAAATATGCTCAAGAAACTGAGTCTTTCAACCATTGCCCTGCCAGGACTAATGATGCTTTTCACTCCGTTCGCAGCTCGCGCGAAGGTTCATTGGCACGTTGGAGTCGGCGTGGGCGTGCCGGTTTATAGTTATCCTTACCCCCTACGGTTATCCTTATTACGCGCCTTACTCTCCGTATTATGCACCGTATGACAGCCCTTATTACTACACTCCATACTACCCGTATGGATATTACCGCGGTGGCTGGGGCCATCACGGCGGTCACGAGCGGTTTGAACACCGCGAGTTTGCCCGTGGAAATGGGGCAAATCGCAGTAGCCAAGTGCATGCATCCCGAGGCCATGGAAGGCATTAGGTCGGGAGATCGTGGTGCGATACCACAGAGCTAAAGTGAACAGCCCGCCAGAGGTGGCTCAACTCTGGCGGGCCGATTGCACTCGTTGGTAAGGGAGGAACGATACCTATGCGACGAATGTTGAACTTACTTGTTCCCGTGGCCGCATTTGTAGCCTTGAGCACTTCAGCGCAGGCACAATTTGGCCCAGCCGGCGGTCCGTACCAGCCGGACTCGGTGACCGCTCTGGTCGAAAAAGTCCATACTGACCTCAATCAGGGTTACGATCGCTGGCATCTCTCCAACGGCGATCGCGACAGGCTCAACGACGCTGAGAAGAAGCTCCGCAGCTTTGCACGCGATTGGCGCCACGCCAAATTTGACAAAGGCGATCTGGACAGCTCCATCGCTGCGATCCAGCATGTGTTCGACAACAACCATCTGAGCGGACCGGAGCGCGATGCGTTGGGGAGTGACGTGGAAAATCTTCGCCGCATGCGTGAAGCCTACGACCGGCACGAAATCGGACGTTGGTGATGCTGTCTAGGCCGGACCCGAAGGCGCTCTGACTCGCACACGTTTGGGACGTCCTTCAGCCGATTGTCTTTCGATTTGAATTGTGACACGATGCGTGGCGCCGTCGTTGGCGAGGTGAATGACGCCGTCATCCATGATGCGACCGTCGACCTCCACCTTTCGTCCTCTTTCCGTGCCCGCATTGACCACAATCTGGTAGACAGCAGATCCGTGGCGATAGACGATCTCGAAACCCGGCCAAACCTCCGGCAGCACCGGATTCATTGCCAACGTGTCTCCCCGAAGCTGAAAACCCAATACGTCTTCGATCCAGATGCGATACATCCATCCGGCGGAACCGGTGTACCAGGTCCAGCCGCACCGGCCGACCATACCTGGTGCGGATAATACGTCCGCTGCTACCACATAGGGTTCGCCTCGATAACGCGCGACATCGGCGGGCGTGCGGCACAGTTCCACAGGGTTCATGAGTTTGAGCAGATGAGTTGCACGGCTTCCATCCCGCAGGCGTGCCCAAGCCAAAGCCAGCCATAGAGAACCGTGGGTGTATTGTCCGCCGTTCTCCCGAAGCCCCGGAGGATAACCCATGACATAGCCAGGATGCGGCTGAGAATGGTCGAAGGGCGGAGTGAACAGGCGCACCAGGCTTCCGCTTTCGTCGACAAGAAGTTGCTCTGCCGAACGCATGGCGCATTGCGCTCTCTCGGGCCGTGCGGCGCCGGAGATTACGGACCAACTCTGGGGCAGGGAATCGATTCTGGCCTCCTCGTTCGCCTTCGAGCCGAGCGGCGCTCCACTATCGAAGAAGGCTCGGAGATACCACTCTCCATCCCAACTCGAAGCCTCGATAGCCTCGGCGATCCGCAGGCGTGCGGCTCTCCACCGCTGGGCAGACTCCGAACCCGCCTGCCTCCCATCCATGGTTGCTGTGAAAGCTCCCAGGGTCGCGCAGAGGAACCAGCCCAGCCACACACTTTCACCGCGTCCCTGGGGACCAACGCGATTCATGCCGTCGTTCCAGTCGCCGGAGCCGATGAGCGGCAACCCATGAGGTCCGCATCGCGATAATGCCAGGTCGATGGCACGCCGGCAGTGCTCCCATAACGGTGCCGCCTGTTGAGAGACAGCCGGAATGAACAGTTTCTCCTGCTCCCCTTGTGCGAGGGCGGCACCTTCAACGAAGGGCGCTTCCTCGTCGAGAATCGAGGCATCGCCGGTGACGTCGACGTATCGCGCCGCGACGTAAGGCAGCCACAGCATATCGTCGGAGCAGCGCGTGCGGACTCCCGTGCCGGTCTCCGGATGCCACCAGTGCTGCACGTCTCCCTCGGGGAATTGGCGCGCGGACGCCGCGAGAATGTGGGCCCGGGCCAGCGTCGGCGCAGCGTAGATCAGGGCCATCGAGTCCTGTAACTGATCGCGAAATCCGAAGGCGCCGCTTGATTGGTATAGCGCCGTGCGTCCCCAAAAGCGGCAGCTCAACGCCTGATAGAGGAGCCAGCGATTCAGCAGGAAATCTACGGAGAGAAGCGGAGTGTGTACTTCGAGTACTCCCAGGGTGTTGTCCCACCATTTGCGTGTCTGGTCGAGCGCGTTCTGCACCTCCGGGGAGCGTTGATAGCGTCGAATCAGCGCGCGCACCGCCTCTACGCTTTCGGCTTCGCCCAGCAGGAAGGTGACTTCCAACTCGGCGCCACGCGCCAGATTGACGCCCACCTGCAGGGCGGCAGCGGGGTCGAAGCCGGCGCCGGTTCGATTGTCGAGCCGCGCCCGGCCAAGTGCGGCCGGCGACGCGTGCGAGCCGTTGCGCCCGAGAAACTGCGTGCGATCTCCCGAATACGACGTAGCTGCAGGGCTGGCGGCGGCAAATGCCATGCATCCGGTGTAGCTCCCATTCCAATACTGGCCGGCCAGCACTGCGCCCGACTCCCGGTCGTAAGCAGTACAGATGTGCGACACCTGGTCTTCGCGATTCGTACCCAGTACCCATTCGGCGAAGAACGTGACGGTGAGACGCCGCGGCCGCGAAGAGTCGTTACGCAAACGCAGGCGCATCACCTTGACAGGATCGGCCGCCTCGTCTGCGAGGACTGGAACGAATACCGTCAGCTCCTGTCCGATGGCGTGGCTATTGTGTTCGAACACGGTGAAGCCTTGTCCATGGCGGGCACGGTAGGCGTCCCGCTCGCGAATCGGCAGCGCCGTGGGCGTCCAAATGGCGCCGCTCTCTTCGTCGCGCAGGTAGATGATCTCACCCTGCGGGTCGCTGGCAGGATCGTTGTGCCATGGAGTCAGCCGGTTCGACTGGCTGTTGCCATACCAGGTACACCCCAAGCCGCTCTCGGTCACCATGGTCCCGAATCCGGCATGGGCCATCACATTGATCCAGGGCGTTGGCGTCTGACTGTCAGGTCTCAGATAGGTGGCATATTCACGCCCGTCGGCAGTGAATCCTCCGAGTCCGTTGAAGTACGGCAACTCCAGGAACGGCAGCGGCATGGATGGCTCCTCCTGGCCGCCGGTGGGAACGAAAGGCGGAGTCGCCGGGCTCTCGCCCCCGCCCACAAGTTGCTGCTGCAGTGGACCGCGATTGCCTCCCAACACCACGTTAGACACTGCCAGTATCAGATCGCGGTGCTCGACGGGAAGTGCGTGCCAGTTTCGCAGATACACGCCTCCAGGCCGGTCCGTCGCCTCAGCGGATGAGTGGGCTTCAATCTGGCGCTGAAGCTGCTGATGTAAAGGGCGGTCGTAGGAGGGGCTCTCCTGGTTGAGAATGATTAGGTCCGCGCGAAAGCCGCGTAGCCTCCAGTAAGCTTGTGCCAGCAGCAGTTCGCGAATCAGGGACGTACTGCGAGACTCCACAGCCGTTACGGTGAGTATCGGCAGGTCGCCGGAAATCCCGTACTGCCAAAGAGCGGATTGGCCCAGCCGGTTCCTGGACAGGCGATCGGACGGCATTCGCAGGCGCGGATTGGGGTACAGCAGATGGCTGGCGAGATCCTGAAACCGATGTGCCGCGGCTGGGCCGATGCCGAGGTAGCGGAATTCGAGTTGGGCGCGTGTCCAGGCCATGTCGAAAGCGCGAGCCACCGCGTCGGACCGCCGGAACTTTCCGGCGAGAGCCAGGAGCGCCGCGCGAGACTCTGCGGCCATCGTGAGGAACGAAATCTCCAGCCGCCCCCGCGGCTCGATCACAGCCCGGCAGCGCAGGCTGAAAACGGGATCGACGACGGTGCCGAACGACCCTGTAAGATCGTGCCGCAGGGCCTCAGGCGACTGCGGCGTGCGACCGCGACCCAGGAACTGCAACCGATCGGTTTCAAATTGAATGTTGTCTCCAACTCCAACCAGCGCGTGCGCCGCCCAAACGGATGGCTCGCCGTCGGCTCGCGCCCTGCGATGCGCGACCAGCACGCCCGGCTCCGCGAGCTCGGTTTCGACAAACATCTTGGAGAACGCAGGGTGTGCCTTATCTGCCGCATGGGGCGCCAGTGCAAGCTCGAGGTAGCTGGTGAACTCCAGAGACCGGCTCCTCAGGGTCCGATTGGTAACCGTCAGCCGCCGCAGTTCCACGTCGTCTTCCGCCGAGACAGCAACCTCCAGGACGCTCTCCACTCCGCCGTGATCGCGATGAAATTCCACGCGATCGGCCGAGAAGCGCGCCGAGGCGGATCCCGGTGTGCCTCCGACGGGGTGCTGCGCGGCCGACCAGACCATGTCCGTTCGCAGGTCTCGAATGTACAGAAATGTGCCCCACGCGTCGAGGGTGGTGTCGGAGCGCCAGCGGGTGAGATCGAACTCCTTCCACCTGCTGTAGCCGGCGCCGGCGTTGGTCGCCATCAGCGAGTAACTTCCATTGCCTTGAAGATGCACGCGCGGCACCGCGGTGACTTCGTCCCACACGCGCTCGGCCGGCTCTTCGACATGAGCCGTATGAATGGCGCGAAACGTCTGCTGCTTTTCCCCCAACGGCAGCCGCGTCATGGGGATCCGCTCGAAGAGCAACGTTTCCACAGAGCGGATTCGCAAATCGCTGTGGAAACGGCGCTGCATGATCCGGCCATGCAGTGCGTTGTCCAGTGTCAGCAGACTCATTCCCTGGTGGTGGGCCATGTAGGCGCCGATCACGACGCCGAGCTCGCCGTCGCGTGTCTTCTGACGGGTGTAGTCGATCGCTTCGTAAAGACCCATCGGCCCGCCCAACTTGGACGTCTCCAGTGCCTTGAGGTTCTCGATGGCTGCGGCCGCGTCCACGGAAAGGGCGAGCACCGTGGCGTACGGCGCCACTACCAGCTCATCGTCCTGTTCCTGGCGCAGCGCCAGTGACGGTACCCCAAACGCGCGGTATTGATAAATCTGGTGGGCATCGAGGGAGCTGTAGGCCGATTCGGACATTCCCCACGGCACCTGCTTTTCAACGCCATACTCGATCTGCCGCTGCACCGCCTGCGTGCAGGCCCAGTCGAGCAGCGAATTGGCGAACGTCCGGGTGAAGAGCAGCGGCATCAGGTATTCGAACATCGTTCCGGTCCAGGAAAGCAAGGCGCCGCCGCCACTGGAGTAGACATGCGGCCGCCCGAGCGCGGACCAGTGTGCCAGGGGCACGTCACCCTTGGCGATCGCCACAAGGCTGGCGAGCCTGCACTCGCTGGCCAGCAGATCGTAGTGGCTGGTGAATTCGTGCGGGCCTCCTACCTGGTAACCGATCCCGAACAATCGCCTGCGCGTGTCGTAGAGGAAGCCCATGTTGATGCCTGTGGAGATGCGCCGCGCCCGAGCTGCCAACGCCTCGAACGCCTGCGTCGTCTGTGCCGCGGCAGCTCGGGCAGCCTGATACTCACCGTTCAGTTGTTCCAGCCACGCGGAGATCTCCGGCGTCAAGCCCGAACCTCCCCGGGCAGCAAGCAACGTATCCACGGGACCGGGCGCGCCGCCCCCCAGCGTAGCCAGCGAGGGCGCGGTATGCAGGGCCGCGCGCCGCAGCTTGATGGCGTGTTCGCCCAGCGCCCTCAAGAATGAATCCGGCGGCTGGGCCAGCGTTTCCATCCAGCGCAGGTAATGGTTCACCAGCTCGATCCCGGCGTTGAACTCGCGAGTCAGCCGGTTCAACCAGTACGAGCGTTCCTCTCCCTCGCTGTCAGGCCACTTGGCCGTTTCGCTCAATTGCTCCATGGGACTGAGAGCCAGCCGGAGGCGCACGATCAGGTCGTGCCCTTCCGCCTTCCCGCGCAGCAGGCGCCGCAGGCCTCGGATCGGCCCGGCCACCGCCGAATCCTGGCCGCACGACTCTGCCAACATTGCAACCGTGTCCGTCAATCCCTTCAGGGTCGATCGGCTGAGAATGGGCTCACGCAGCTCCTCTCGGCAGCCCTGTTCGAGCACCCACAGGCAGGCGATCAAATTGCCGCTATCCACCGTCGAGACGTAGCGGGGCGATAGCGGCGCCAGCGTGTTCGTGTCGTACCAATTGAGGAGATGTCCTTCGTACCGCTCCAGCCGCTCCAGGGTAGCCATAGTGGAGGAACATCGCGCCAGCAGATCGTCTCCTGTCAGGTAACCGAGATCGTGCGCGGCAAGCGCCGACACCAGCCACAGCCCGATATTGGTGGGCGAGGTGCGAGCGGCAACCTCCACATGCAGGGCTAACTGGTAGTTGTCGGGCGGCAGCCACTGCGTTTCGGGGCCCACGAGATCGTCGAAATAGCGCCAGGTTTTTCGCGCCAGATTTCTAAGGTACAGCGCATTCTGACCAGTCAGGGTCTGGCTGTTGTGCGAGGTGTCCATGCGGCCCAGCCAGTGCATGACCGCTGGTGAGACTGCCCAAAGAGCCAGGAAGAAGGATGCGGCCGCCGAAGCGTGCCTGAAGTGCAGTACCAGAATCAGCGCCAGGGACACGCCACAGATGATCTGTAACTGACGTCTGGCGGCCGCGGCATGTTTGTGCATCGACGCCGCAGCTCCGTCTGCGGTCTGCCACTCCAGAAGATTGCGATGGCTGACCAGCCGTCGATACGCAACCCGCGTGATCGCATCGGCGGCCAGCCATGCCTGGTGGGGCAAAAATGCCACCATGACCGCGGCGCGCACGAGCTCATCGGCCGCGCCGCGCCATCCGTATATCGTGCCCTGCAGCACCCGCGCCAGGCGATCCAGCAACGGCGCCACTGCCGGAATCGCGATCGCGAGTCCGACCACCAGGCTCCAGACGCCCGGAGCCGCCGAGATCAGCCAGCCCAACAGGAGCAGCAAAAGCGAAGCGATCGGAACCAGGCTCCGGCGAAGGTTGTCGAAAATTCGCCAGCGGCCGATGATGGAGAGAGGATTCCGTTCGCTTTTGCCGGAAGCGGCCGGCACCCGTGGAAATATCCACGGCGCGATCTGCCAATCGCCGCGAATCCATCGGTGCTGCCTCTGGCTGTAGCTGGCGTAATTTAACGGCAGGTTTTCGAATAGCTCGATGCCCGTGGCCAGACCTACGCCGGTGTATGTGCCTTCGATCAAATCGTGGCTGAGCAGCGTCTCGGCGGGGAATCGGTCGTTCAATATCGTGCGAAACGCCCGCAGGTCGTAAATGGCTTTGCCATGAAAGAGCCCTTCGTCGAACAGATCCTGTTGCGCGTCGGAGACGGCCTGGCAGTAGGGGTCGGTGCCGGTGGTGTCGGCGAAGATCCGGGTGAAGCGCGTCGCGGTGGCTCCCGGCAGGGCTATGCTTACGCGTGGCTGGATGATCGTATAGCCGCGCTGCCGGACGCCTGTGACTGGATCGATGACAACGCGGTTCAGGGGATGTGCGATCGTCTCGATCATGCGGCGTGCGGCGCAGGGCGGCAGTTGGGTATCGGAGTCGAGCGTGATTACGAAGCGGACCGCCGCCGGCGGCGCTCCCTCGCATAGAATCTCCGCGGGCCCTTCGCCGCTGAGGAAGGCATTCAGCTCTTCGATCTTGCCGCGCTTCCGCTCGCGCCCGATCCACTTTTGCTCACTCTCCGACCACTGCCGCTTGCGGTGAAACAGGAGAAACCGTCCGTTCGGGTAACGGGTATTGAGCCCGGCAACGCCTTCGCGGACAGTGCGCAGCAATTCCGCATCGTCGGCTGCGGTCTCCTCCGGCGCGTCCCCGAAATCGGAAAACAGACTGAAGTAGACGTTGTCCTCCCGGTTGGCGAGGAATCGCACCTCGAGTTTCTCCAGCTCGCGGTGTACGACGTCGAGGTTCGTGAGCATCATCGGAACCACGATCAGGGTTGCGTGTTCCGCAGGGATGCGGTCCCGGAAGTCCAGAGCGGGTAACGCTTCAGGGGGAAGGAGCGAGATGACCAGTGCATTTACGATTTGTACGGCCAATTCGCTCAGCGGAAACATGGCCAGTATTCCCAGTTCCAGCAGAATGGCCCGGTCGCGCACGCCGGCGTGCCACGCCACTGCCAGCGACAGGATGACAAATGCCAGCGTGAGTCCTGCAATGCCCGACAGGTATATGGGTGTTGCGTGGCGGCGCACGCCGCGCAGCAGGCGTGTTCGCAACGGCAGCCGCGCCTGGCATTCCGCTTCCAGCGTCAGCACGCCATCGTCAATGAGATAGTAGGCCACCTGTCCGGTTCGCGCGTCGGAGCCGCGCGCCGCGAGCGAAACCGCGCGCCGCGCGACATCCAGTTCTCCCACTCCGCTGTTCCGCGAAATGCGCTCCACGGCCTGCCGGCAGCGGTCGCGGGTGGGAAAATCGCTGTGAGGATAGATGCCCGCCGGGTCCGACCGCAGCTCCGCCTCCATCAGGCTGACCGACTCGAAGAGATCGGTGAAGTCGATGCGCGACAGGGTTCGCAGGCTGCCGAAGGCATTGGCGATGGAGACCGACTCGCTGGCCTCTCTGGCGTGCTGGGTGCGAACGATTTCCGTCATGGACTGGCCGAGCTGCTGCTCGATCCAGTGCTGCAGTGGGGCCAGCGCCTCCTCTTCGTCCTGCAGTTGTTCGGCCAGCGACGTCACGAAGTAGGGCTCTCGTGCGATGGGCTCAGCCTCCATGCTTTGGAGAATCCTGAGGAATGTCTGTGGCCCGCGTCTCGAACCCGCGGCCAGGCGGTTCGCCCAGAAATAGGCGGCTTCCCGCAGCTCCTGTGTTCCGCTGACACGTGCGGCCATGTGGGTCAGCGCCTCGACCAGTGCGACGCGCAAAAGCAGGGGAAACGACCACAGCTCCGCAATGGTAAGCGGCGCGACTTCCTGGTAGCGCCGCAGGCAGTCCTCCAGGTTGGCCTCATCTACCGAGTAGTCGGTATGTGCTGCCAATTCCTGCGCCAGCTCGTAGACATACGGCACGCCGGACTCTGCGGCCGGTAGAATCTGATGATATCGCCGGGGCAGATGGCGCCTGATCTCCGCGATTTGCGTGCGGATCAGATAACCGTTATCGAGCAGCCACTCCGCCGCCGACGTCAGGACGTGATCCAGGCGGACAGCCTCGGCCAGGACGCCGCGCGAGGCCTCCAGTATCTCCAGGTTTTTCTCCAGCTGAGGAAGAATCGTCGGTTTCGCGATGTTGCCGGGTCCTCGGCAACCGGCGCAGACACTGGCGAAATGCTCGTTCGAGTCGATTCGGGAGCGCTGCAAGAGGGGCGCCGCTCCCGGAATACCGGGAGGCTCGGACAACACAAAGACCGCGGCGGATCCAACGCGCTGGAACTGCTGAACGACGGCATCGACATTTGCCGGTGTTGCCCGGATCATGAACAGGCATTCGTCCTCGAGACGCAGTTCGCTGTATCTTGTCCAGGTCTGGTTCGCCGGCAGCTCCGCCGACCGTGCAGGGCCGCATCGATAGAGCTTTTCTCCGGGGATGGCATCCAACGACTGGTGGACTCCTCCGGGTTCAGCCTCGTCGGAGCCGTAGAAGGCCAAAACCGTGCGAAGCGGTTTCGCCTTCATCGTGTCGGCCGCTCCTTCACCATGCTCGCCCACCGATCAAACGCGCAAACAGACCGATCAGGAACAGCAGGCCGAAGGTCAGCGCCACGATCGAGGAGAATGCAGGAGCACCGAGCAGCGCCATCACGGAGCCAACTATGGTCATTAACGCAAATAGGATCATCCATCCGAACATTGGCGCTCTCCTCTGCGGCATTGCTGGTGCAACTGGCATGCCGAATCCTCTGTGCATTTTCGAACGGTTGGACAATATGTGTTGGATAAACGGAATACCTGTAAGTCGCGAACAATCTTGGGCCAAGTGTGCGATGACCAGTGGTGGCTACTTACATCACAATTGCAAAAGTTGCACTCCGGAGCGCGGCCGCCCAGCCCGCGAGCCTCGCGTCATCTCTGGTCTGGCTGGTCGGATTGCGTCGTGTATGAATGGAAACCAGCGCGTTCCATGCCGCGCTGGGCTTCTGGGTTCTTCATGAAAGTTTCCCAGATGAAGCCGGTGCGCGCATTTTCCGCCATGACCAGCGTAATCCCAGTATCGATGCCGATGACGTCGGTGTCGTACCACTGCTTGAGAGGATTGAAGGCATTGACGAAGCCGTAGCGGCACCACGCGCCGTTACCATAAGAGCCTTTGACAGTACGCAGAACCTTCAGGCACTCGACAGGGAGCAAGGGCAACGACCCGCCTGCCGCACTGGGAACTACCGTCCCGTCGATCGGCCCAATGGCTGGCGGTCCACCCCAAGCCACGTATCCGTGTTGCTCGGAATCGGACGCGGTAATCCCCCAGAGACTCTCGCTGTAGTCCGGGAACTGCTTGGCCAATTCCAGGCAGAAACGCCGGTGGACATCGGTTGCAATGATCGAATTGCGAAAGTAATCTGTGTAACGGTCCCGCTTTCCGCGAAAATCGAACCACGCTTGGGAGTACTGGTGCACGAACAGGGGCGCGAACGCTCCGATGTAGCGCAGCCCGTCGTATTCGAAGGTCACACGCTTCCACGCGTCCCAGGCTTCTGCCGGCAGTGGATGTGTCGCCGAGCCCAGTCCGAGAAGATACATCATCATGAGTTCGCTGTAGCCGTCCCAGCGGTAGGGAAGGAAACCGTTCTCCGGCATCCAACCGTGTGGGAGCAGGGAAGTATCCTCAGACAGCCAAGTCCAGTCCACGCGATTGAAGATCGAGCTGGCAAGCTCGTTGATCTCTTCGTGATGAAAGAAACGGCGGCACGTCAAAACGCCGCACAAGAGGATCGCCGTATCCACGGAGGACACTTCCGAATCCCACTGGCGTTGTCCGGTATCCATCTGGGCGAAATGGTAGAAGAAGCCCCGATGATTCGGTAATTTTTTCCAAAGAAATCGCAAAGTCGTCAGCACTCGATCGCGCGCCCGCGCGTGGGAGAGGTAACCCCTTTTCTCTGCGATGCAGAGGGCGGTCAGGCCAAAGCCGGTTGCGGCAATGCTGGATACGCCTCCACGATCGTTTCCGCGTACCGTGAACCGGTCCCTCACCAGGCCGGTTTGGGGACTCGCTTGCTCCCAAAAATAAAGGCAGTTGGCATGCTCGACTTCTTCGAGAAACCGATCGTCTTCGTCGGAAAGCGGACCCCGCGCCCCCGTCGCGAATCCTGGACCGGCGCAGAGGAACACCGCCAGTTTCAGGAAGCCGCGCCGCGAAGTACTTGTCCCGTCAAACCGATCTTGCAGCGCAGCCTTGATCCAGTCGAATCTGGACTGTCGCACGGAAGACTCCTGTGAGTGGGAAACTGCGCTATTTGTATGCGGCGGGGGTTCTCGCATCGGCGTTAGCTATCACCCTGTTTCTGAGCCGGCCTCCGAATTCCATTCGCGGAGCTGTAATGACCAGCGACCCGAATCCCATTCGCGAACTGCCGATCGGTGACGTCGAGATCGGCATGCCCGACCGCCCTTCGGCAGGCGTTATCCGCTCGGACGCCACTGGATTTTTTGCGGTTGTCGTACCTTGGCATGTGCGGCGAGGCCAACCGATCAATCTGCGCTTCTATCATAAGGACTATCTGCCTCTCGATCTGACATGCAGGGCCAACGACCAGTTATGTATCGCACACCTGGTCTCGATGACCCAATTGGTGCCGAAACCCGAACAGCAACCTGAGATCACAATTTCCAACGTCGTGGTGCAGTACTCGATCAGCACCGCCACGAGTGTCAATGTGGGCAGCGCCGTCAAGTCGTTTCAGGCAGTCAATACGGGCAATGTGCCCTGTCGCAGCCGGCGTCCGTGCTCGCCGGACGGGAAATGGAAAGCGCAAGAGGTATCCGCCGTAGTCGATGCCGGCTTGGGTAATGAGTTTCGTAATGCGCGCGTGTCTTGCATTGCCGGACCGTGCCCCTTCACGAAGATCGAAGGAAACGGGATCAGCTTTACGCAGGCGGGCCGCCTCGCTCGCGTCTCGGCATTGAATTGGTCGGATACCGCGACCTTCTTGTTCGAAGCGGAGGTGTATCGGCCTATGTTCAGCGATGTCCAAAGGCAATTACACCCCCTCGTCTTTAACCAGGCCCTGACCTTCACTTTGCCCCCCGCGGCAGAAGGAGTAAGTATCCAAGCGGAATTGAACGGCGCCATGATTGTTTTCCCCTTGGGGCCGGCGCTTTTTCTCACTTGGTCCAAATGCCAGGTGCTCGTCAACCAGGACCACACCAGAGTCTATCGATGTGAACTTAAGCCGGGTTACCGTTTTTCGATGCCCGAAGGTTCTTAGCGGGCTTCCCGTACAGCCGCCGGAGTTCTCCTTTGGCATCGTTCAACAACCTCTTTCGGCGCTCTGACAGCTTCGACCCAGCTCGATTGATATAGAAATTCAGCATCGACATCGCCGGCTGAAACGGAGGTGCCTTGCGCCGCGAACTCCTGTCTGCCGATCGCTTTAGAGACCTCGCGACACTGCCGCGCTCTCCAGGGCGAAGACTCCCGGATCGAGATCGAGAGCGTCGCTGCTGGCCGTGACCTCTTGCGACCAGCGGGTGGGCGGCCGCGCGCCTCTCGTTTTTACCGGCCGTGCCATGCCATCCCTTACTGCCGCGGCGCGCTTCTTTCTACATCGGACAGTGCTTCCTGTGCCATCTTCAGGTGCTCATGAAGAGTGGGCAGGGTTCGGGCGGCAAATGCCTTGACATCGCTGTCTGCGCCGTGATCGGCTTCCCGTTGGAACTCGGCGATATCCTTCTCATGGTCGCTCACCATGTCCTTCATGTAGGCACGGTCGAACTCCGCTCCATGCAGATTGGAGAGGTGGGTTTTGGCAACTCTGGACTCAGCGTCGATGGTTGCTGGGACCATCACACCTTTGCGGCTGGCAATCGCTTTGAGATCGTCGTTCGCCTTCGTGTGGTCGTCCACCATTCGTTGGCCAAAACGCTTGACCATTTCGTTGGATGCCCGCTGGGTGGCTAGGGTTCCGAGTTCGACTTCGGCTAAGCCACCTTGCGCGGCCTTTCGAACGAAAGTGCTGTCAGCGGAGACCAGTCGGTTGGCCTCTTGGCCCCAGGCGGTACATCCTATCAGGACGAACGCGAAAATCGCGGCAAAAGCTAGATAGTGTTTCATATCCATAGGCCGTGCACGCAAGATTCCGTTGGCAGAAAACGTCCGCAGTGTGAGCGGGATAGAGTCAATATGAGCGGGATCGATTACAGGACATTTAGACCACCGTAATGATCCGCGTTGCTGGTATTTCGCGCGTATAAATCGGCGGTCCGGAAGTTCCGATCCTAGCCCTTTGCTGGCGGTGGAAAGTGCTTGAACATCTTGTCCACTGCCTCATCGAGTTTCTTTTCGTTTTTCTCGGGCTTGGAAGACACTACCTCCGACGCCCGTCCCCGCCAGATCAACTACTTGGTTCCGCTGTCGAAGACATCCACCGTCAAATCGCCGACTCGTTCAGGTATCGCCGTGGTGGTTGCGACTCCCATCCCGCCCCAACCCCGCCAGCCCCATCCAGGGAAGCCGTCGTAAAAGGTCTCCATCTTATCCCGTTCGGTCGAGTAGCCCACCGCCGACACCGTCGCGTCGCCCCCGGATGGCACTTTTTGCCAGCCCTTTGCGCTTAACTGGGAATCGACGGCGGCCATGATTCGATCCTTCCACAAGCCGCTCGCGTTGGCGCCGAGCCACGAGTAAGTATGATACCGGCCAAAGTCCGCCTGATGGTTGTAGTCGACGGAAACATCCGCCGCGGCGAACGCAAGAAATGCGCATGCCAGCAAAGCCGGCAATGCAACTTGATATCTCATCTTCACAAACACCTCCATGAGCCGGAGCCTGCAATTGGCTCGCCAGCCGATCTGGTTGTCACCGGCAACTAGAGATTTCACTATCACGCTGCGCCGGCGTGTTTGACCACCAGGACCGAGCATGGCGCGTGCTTCACGACACCCTCCGAGACGCTGCCCAGCAGCAGTTTCTCCAGCAGCGAACGGTCGCGCATTCCAACTAAGATGACGTCAGCGCCCCACTCCCTGGCGTGATCGAGGATCGCCGTTTCCGGATTCCCCTCTACCGTCACACCCTCTGCACGGAGCCCGGCGGCGGCCAGTCGAGCGGCGGCGCTGGCAGCAGTTCTCCAAGCCTCGGCCTTCGAACGGATCTGCAGGCTGGTGACATCGGGAGCGCCGGGGGCCGTCCCGGCCACAACCGCCGGAACGGCCTCGATTACGCTGAGTACGTGAATCTCGGACCCCGCCGGCCATGGAAATGAGGCGGCCGCGGCAAGGGGACCGTTGCTTTCATCAGTTCTCCCGCTGGACGCCACCAGAATCTTCATACCGTCACTTTCTAACGGAGTGTGCAATTCTGTCTCCAGGGTGCCGAACTTCCGGTCGCCGGGGAACGTTGTCCTCTTGCAAACACAGATCGAAATCTCACTCCCGGGATCTCATACCGGCCTTCTTCCCACTTTCAGCCCCGACGTCTCCGGGCGGCCCGGTGGCCGGGGCTTGGTTGCCCGGTTACCCGGAGCTTCGGTTGTCTGATTGCAATAACTTCACCGGGAGATCTCAAAACAATATGAAGCGGACTGCTTCCGACGTTCTAATCGATACGATCCACGCTTGGGGCGTGGACGTAGTGTTCGGTTTGCCCGGCGACGGCATCAACGGCATTATGGAGGCGCTGCGCAAACAGCAGGATACCGTCCGGTTCATCCAGGTGCGCCATGAAGAAGCTGCCGCCTTCATGGCGTGCGCCTATGCCAAACACACAGGACGGTTGGGCTGCTGTCTGGCAACCTCGGGTCCGGGGGGCATCCATCTATTGAATGGGCTTTACGACGCGAAGCTGGACGGGCAGCCGGTATTAGCCTTAACCGGAATGCAATTTCACGATCTTACTCACACACATACCCAGCAGGATGTGGAACTGGATAAGCTCTACATGGATGTCTGTGTTTATAACGCGAGGTGCATGGGGGCCGAACACGTTGAGAACATCGCTGAGTTAGCCTGCCGTAGTTCGCTCGCTTACCGTGGTGTATCGCACTTGTCTATCCCTGTGGACTTTCAGGATCTCGAAGTAAAAAGCAATGGAAGCGGCCGCAGCGCGAGAAACCTGTCGGGCCACGTCTCGGAAGTATCGGTCCATAGCGAGCGTGTTCCTTGCGATGAGGATCTGCGCCGGGCGGCGGACATCCTGAATGCCGGAAAGCGGGTTGTGATCCTTGCGGGACGCGGAGCCCTGCATGCCTCCGATGAACTGGAGGCGGCGGCCGAAAAACTTTCCGCTCCGGTGGTCAAGGCACTGCTTGGTAAGGCTGTCCTGCCCGACGATAGCCCCTACACGACTGGTTCGATCGGTTTGCTTGGCACCAGGCCTTCGCAAAATGCCATGGAAGGATGCGACACCATTCTGATCGCGGGAAGCTCGTTTCCGTACATCGAGTTCATGCCGAAGCCGGGACATGCTCGTGGAGTGCAGATCGATTCCGACCCCGTTCGTATCGGGCTGCGTTACCCAGTAGAGGTCGGACTGGTCGGCGATTGCAGGCGTTCGCTGCAGGCGCTGTTGCCATTGCTGCAGCCCAACGAATACAAGAGCTTTCTTTCGAGCATACAAGCGGAAATGAAGGACTGGCGTAAGGATCTGGAGCAGGAAGAGAGCGTGAAAACCAAACCGATGAAACCGCAGGTAGTCGCCGCCGAGTTGGGTAAGCGCCTTCCGGCTAACGCGATCGTCAATTGCGATTCCGGCACCATCGCTACCTGGTGGGCCCGCCATGTGCCCGCGAAACGGGGCCAGCTACACACGCTATCGGGCAATCTCGCCACCATGGCCTGCGGGCTTCCGTACACCATCGCATCTCAGGTTGCCTATCCGGACCGCCTCTGCGTGGGTATTGTGGGCGACGGCGGATTCAGCATGCTCATGGCCGAGTTTGCGACCGCGGTCCGATATAAGCTGCCGATCAAGATCCTGATCGTGAAAAACAACAGCCTCGGTCAGATCAAGTGGGAGCAGATGGTGTTTCTGGGTAATCCGGAATATGGCTGCGATCTGACCCCGATCAATTTCACGAGTTTTGCGCAAGCTTGTGGAGGAGTCGGGTTTGCTATCGAAGACCCGACCGAATGCGGCGAAATCCTCGATCGCGCGTTGAAGACTCCGGGCCCTGTGATTATCGAGGCTGTGGTCGATCCCAACGAACCGCCGATGCCGCCGAAAGTGACTGCCAAACAGACAGCGCACTTCGTCGAGTCACTCGCCAAAGGCACGCCCGACAGGCGCAAGATCATCGACACCGTCGTGGCGGATAAAGTTCGGGAGATGGTCTGAATGAGTAACAGGTCCCGCGGCATTCCGGTCAACGATCTGGACGTATCGGCTTTCACCATACCCACTTCGTCGCCGGAAGCCGACGGCACCCTGTCGTGGAACCAGACAACCATTGTCGTCGTGACGGCGGAGGCTGGCGGGTTGCGTAGTCTCGGTTACACCTACGCCGGCATCTCAACCGCGCAACTGATTGATGGTGTCTTAAAGCCGATCGTCCTCCGGCAAAACTCTCTTCTGACCGGCCAAATCTGGATGGCCATGCGGCGGGCAGTTCGTAACTTGGGGCATCCCGGGATCTGCTCGATGGCAATTGCCGCTGTTGACAATTCGCTGTGGGACCTGAAGGCCAGACTGTGCGGCACGCCGCTTTTTGCGCTGCTCGGCGGCGCACGCTCGCGCGTTGCCGTCTACGGCAGCGGAGGGTTCACTTCGTACAGCATCCTGCAACTCGAGGCGCAGCTTCGCGCCTGGGTTGCCGAAGGTATCCGGACGGTCAAAATGAAGGTCGGCTCCCGCCCGGAAGAAGATGTGAGCCGAGTGTGCGCCGCCCGTAAAGCAATTGGCCCCGATATCGGGCTGATGGTGGATGCAAACGGAGCGTACAGTCGAAAGCAGGCCGTGCGGAAGGCATTTGAGTTCCGCGACCTCGACGTCACGTGGTTCGAGGAGCCCGTGTCTTCCGACGACCTGGAAGGACTGCGCCTGGTACGGGATCAAGGCCCGCCCGGTATGGAGATCGCGGCCGGCGAGTATGGCTACGATGCCGTGTATTTTCGGCGCATGCTCCAAAGCGGCGCCGTGGATGTTCTGCAGGCCGATGCCACACGGTGCGCGGGTATCACGGGCTTCTTGCAGGCGGATGCGCTCTGTCAGGGATTCTCGCTGCCGCTCTCTGCTCACACCGCACCTTCGCTTCACGGACACCTTTGTTGCGCGGCGGCCGGCGCTCGGGACGTCGAGTATTTTCACGATCATGTCCGCATCGAGAAAATCGTGTTCGATGGGGCTTTGCAGGCCGAAGAAGGAATGCTGCAGCCAGACCCGCACTCTCCAGGGCTCGGGCTGGTTTTGAAAACGCAGGATGTCGAAAGGTATCGTGTTTATGGAAACGCTGATTCACGAAGATCGGCTGGCGCCCGCCCACCCGAGGCGGCGTCCCGGCGATGAGCCGCCCTCTTTCGGCGCAGCTCTTGCTGCCGATATCCGCCGCGCCATCGAAGGCGAGGTGCGTTTCGACGCGGGCACGCGTGCGGTCTATTCGACCGACGCCTCCAACTATCGGCAGGTGCCGATAGGCGTCATCGTTCCAAAGTCGGTGGACGATGTCGTCGCTTCCGTGGCTGTCTGCCGCCGCTACGGAGCGCCGGTGCTGGCCCGCGGCGGCGGTACCAGTCTTGCCGGCCAATGTTGCAATGTGGCGGTCGTATTCGATTTCTCCAAGTATCTCAATCGCGTACTGGAGGTCGATCCGCAAGGCCGCCGCGCCCGCGTTCAGCCTGGAGTAGTGCTCGACTCGTTGCGCGGCCAGGCTCAGCGGCACGGCCTCACATTCGGTCCCGACCCTGCCACTCACAACCACAATACGCTTGGCGGCATGATCGGAAATAACTCGTGCGGCGCCCACTCCGTGATGGCGGGCAAGACGGAAGAAAACGTGGAGGAACTGGAGATCCTGACCTACGATGGCCTTCGCATGCGCGTAGGACCCACCAGCGATCAGGAACTGGAGAAAATCGTCGGTGAGAGCGGACGCCGTGCGGAGATCTACGCGGGTCTCAAAACGCTCCGCGATACCTATGCGGACTTCATCCGGACGCGCTATCCGCCCATTCCCCGCCGGGTCTCCGGATACAATCTCAATGAACTCCTGCCGGAGAACGGTTTTCAAGTAGCTCGCGCGCTGGTGGGCACGGAATCCACATGCGCCTTTGTTCTGGAGGCGACGCTGCGGCTGGTTCCGTATCCCCCCGCGCGTTCCCTGCTGGTGTTAGGTTATCCGGATATCTATGTTGCCGCCGACCATGTTCCCGAAGTTATGGCCACCAAGCCGATTGCTTGCGAAGCCCTGGACGACGCGCTGATCCGCGGCATGGTGATCAAGGGTATTGAGCTCGCGAATCTCCGGCTGCTTCCCAAGGGCGGTGCGTGGCTCCTGCTCGAATTCGGCGGCGAGACAAAAGAAGCGTCTGATGATTCGGCCCGGCAGTTAATGCATCTGCTCGAGCGCAAGAATGATGCTCCCACCATGAAGCTCTTCGACGACACCGGGCAGGAGAAAATAGTGTGGGACATCAGGGAATCGGGGCTTGGCGCCACCGCTTGGGTACCAGGAAAGCATGTCACCTGGGAAGGATGGGAGGATTCAGCCGTTCCACCCGAGCTGCTCGGGCGCTACCTTCGCGACCTGAAGAAGCTCTACGACAAGCATGGCTACGAGGGCGCGCTGTACGGCCACTTCGGCCAGGGCTGCATTCACACGCGCATCAGCTTCGATCTCCTCACCGCCGATGGCATCCGGAACTATCGCTCCTTCATGGAGGACGCAACCGATCTCGTCACGAGCTATGGAGGTTCACTCTCCGGCGAGCACGGCGACGGGCAATCCAAGGCCGAGTTTCTGCACAAGATGTACGGCAAGGAATTAGTGCAGGCGTTTCGTGAGTTCAAAGCCCTCTGGGATCCGCAATGGAAGATGAATCCGGGCAAGATTGTAGATCCGTATCGCATCGACGAGAACTTACGGCTTGGCACCGACTATCATCCGGCCGCACCCTCGACTTACTTTCATTACGCCCAGGACAAAGGCAGCTTCAATCAGGCCGCGCTGCGGTGTGTCGGGATCGGCGAATGCCGCCGGCAACATAAGGGAGTCATGTGCCCCAGCTACCGTGCCACGATGGAGGAGCAACACTCCACCCGCGGCCGGGCCCATCTTCTCTTCGAGATGATGCAGGGCGACGTCCTTACCGATGGCTGGAAAAGCCAAGCCGTGTTCGATGCCCTCGACCTCTGCCTTTCCTGCAAGGGCTGCAAGGGCGACTGTCCGGTCAACGTGGACATTGCCACGTACAAAGCGGAATTCCTGGCGCATTATTACCAGGGCCGCTTGCGTCCCCGTCACGCTTACAGCATGGGCCTGATTCCCTGGTGGGCGCGTCTCGGATCGATTCTGCCTGCCTTCTCCAATCTGTTCAGTCAAACCCCGGGCCTGCGGGACATCGTCAAGAGACTCGCCGAAATCGCGCCGGAGCGTCCGGTGCCGAAATTCGCCGGCCAGACGTTCCAGTCATGGTTCCGCCACAAGCTTCCCAAGAATATCGGGGCGCCCAAAGTAGTTCTTTGGCCCGATACTTTCAGCAACTACTTTCATCCGGCAGTGGCGGCCGCGGCCGTGGAGGTGCTGGAGGCCGCGGACTTCGAGGTGACGGTTCCCACTGCGCATCTGTGCTGCGGCAGGCCCCTGTACGATTTCGGGATGCTCGACCAGGCGACAAAACAACTGCACAAGGTGCTGGACGCTTTGTGTCCGGCAATCCAGGTGGGCACTCCCGTGGTGGGTCTGGAACCCAGTTGCGTAGCCGTGTTCCGCGACGAAATGGCCGATCTCCTGCCGCACGACGAAGACGCGAAACGGTTACGCCAGCAGACCTTCACCCTGGCCGAATTCCTCGGCAAGAAAGCGCCGCACTATCGCCCCCCCAAGCTGACCAGGGAAGCCTTGGTCCACACCCACTGCCATCAACATGCGGTCCTGGATACGGAAGAGGAAAAGAAACTGCTGCGCGAGATGGGCGCTGACGTGACGTTCCTCGATGAAGGCTGCTGCGGAATGGCCGGCAGCTTCGGTTTCGTTCCCGAAAAATACGCTCTCTCGATGCAAATCGGCGAACTGGGTGCGATACCGAAGGTGCGGGAGGCGCGGAAGGATACGCTGATCCTCGCCGACGGATTTAGTTGCCGGACCCAAATCGAGCACACAACCGACCGCCGCGCGCTTCACCTCGCGCAAGTCATGCAAATGGCCTTGCACGATGGATCGCAAGGAACCCCAGGCCCATTTCCCGAAAGATCCTGGCTGGAGCTGCCGCGCAACGACGGATATTCACGCGAACTGCTCTTCGGCGCCGCCGGTTTGGCCGCCGGTGCACTGCTTTACTGGTTTTCGCGCAAAGGAGGAACGGAAAAATGAAATCCAGACCGCTGGCTGATTCGGAGAAGTCTTTTGCCCTCGTGATGAACACGGGCGACGAGGTATTGCCTGCCCTTCTCGAGTTCGCCAGGACGAACGAATGCGGTGCCTCTCATTTCACCGGCATAGGCGCATTCTCTCGCGTGGTTCTCGGATACTTCGATTGGGAAACAAAGGACTATGTCCGCATTCCCGTGAGCGAGCAGGTGGAGGTCATCTCGTTGCTCGGCGACATCGCTCTCGAAAAAGGCGAACCCAAGGTCCATGCCCATATCGTCGTAGGCAAACGCGATGGAACAACGATGGGCGGCCATCTGTTGGAAGGCACTGTCCGACCGACGCTGGAGATTGTTCTGGAGGAATCGCCGTCGCCATTGCGGCGGGAGTACGACCCGCAAAGCGGCCTCGCGCTCATCAGGTTATGACGGCATTCGAGGAGTCGTCTCCATTCGCCGGCCCGCAACCTCCAGCCAGGCTCAAGCCGCAGTGTTCTTTGGTTCGCCTGCGGCCGCGCGACGATACCCTTTACGTCAGCCAGAGCAATACCGTGTTCGCAACAGGCCGGGACGGATTCGTGCACCGCGATTCCGAGCACGGATTGTTTGTACACGAGACGCGTTTGTTGTCTCGCTACTTCTATACCATCGACGGCCGCCTGCCCCACCCGGTGGCCCTCTCCAATGTCGAGCAGCACTCGTGGCTCGGCTACTATATGTCCTTGCCGCCTGGCGTAGCGCAGACACGCGATCCTGGCAGTGGACACGTGCAGTCCGCGTCGCAACAGACACTGGAGCTGCGTCTTTCGCGGTACGCCGGCAACGGTCTCCACGAAGACATCGACCTGACGAATTTCTCTCAGCACATTGCCTCCTTCACGCTTGCGCTGGAGGTGGATGCGGACTTCGCGGACATCGACGAAGTCCGCGGTGCCCGCCAACAGCACGGCCAGGTCCGGCGTGAATGGCGCGAAATCGGCGGCGCATGGGAACTGTCTTTCGATTACACCGCGGAGAACTCGTTCAATCATCCGCCCGAGGCCGGGACCAGGCGCCTCCACCGCGGCCTTGCCTTGCGTGTGGAAAACGCTGCTTCCGTCCCTGCTTGTCGGGAGGATGCGATCTCGTTCGCCATAGAACTCGCGCCACAGGGTACGTGGCATGCCTGCATTCACCTGGTGCCATGCATGGAGGGCTCGACCCTCCAACCGCTCTACCGATGCCGCTCCTTCGTAGCCGGCCGCAATGAGCAGGACCGTCGCCGCAGAATCTTCCTCAACGAAGCTACAGACTTCACAGGGCCCGACAAGAACACACTCACGAGCGTGGTGGTAGGGGCGGTGGAAAGCGCCAAACGCGATCTCGCCGCGCTTCGCCTTTACGACCTCGACCGCTCTCCGCGCGCCTGGGTTCCTGCTGCGGGCCTCCCCATTTACGTGGCCCTCTTCGGCCGCGACTCGCTGACCGCCGCCTGGCAGGCCTCGCTCGCCAGCCCCGACATCATGAAGGGGACTCTTCCCGAACTGGCGTGCTGGCAGGGGGCCGAAGTGAATGATTGGCGCGACGAACAGCCTGGCAGGATGCTTCACGAGGCGCACGACGGCCCCATGAAGGTGCTCGATATCAACCCCCGCCTGCGCTACTACGGCTCGATGACCACTTCCGGCTTTTACCCCGTAGCGGTGTCGGAGCTGTGGCACTGGACCGGGGACAAGGAGTTGATCGGGCCGCTTGTCCAACCGGCGATGAAGGCTCTTGCATGGCTCGACCGCTACGGCGACCTGGATGGCGACGGCTTCCACGAGTATCAATCGCGCTCGCCGATGGGTGTTAAGAATCAGGCGTGGAAGGATTCCGGCGATGCGGTTGTATACGAGGATGGCTCGCAGGTCGAGCCGCCCATTGCTACCTGCGAGGAGCAGGGATTTTATTATTTGGCTAAGATTCACATGTCGGAGGTGCTCTGGTGGCTGGGCGACAGGGAAGACGCCAAGCGCCTCTTTCAGGAAGCTCGCGAGTTCAAAAAGCGTTTTAATGAAGCGTTCTGGATGGAGGACGAAGGCTTTTTCGCTTTTGGCCTGGACGCGCAGAAGCGGCAGATCCGATCCATAGTCTCCAATCCCGGTCATTGCCTCGCTACAGCCATTGTGGATGATGCCTTGGTGCCGCGTACGATGCACCGCTTCCTGGCCGACGACCTGTTCTCGGGCTGGGGTTTCCGCACGCTGTCCTCCCGGCATCCTGCCTACGACCCCTACAGCTACCACCGCGGCTCAGTCTGGCCCGTCGAGCAGGGTACCTTTGCTTTCGCGTTTCAGCGATACGGCCAGCACGATGCTGTCGACTTGATCGCGCGCAGTATGTTTGAGGCTGCGGCTCTCTTCGATTTCCACCGTCTGCCCGAGCTTTTCGGCGGCCACCCGCGCGACGCGGATCATCCCTTTCCGGCGCTGTACCCGTTGGCCTGCTCGCCGCAGGCTTGGTCGGCGTCTTCCGTCTTTTGTCTGCTGCAGGCGCTGCTGGGCCTCTATCCTTACGCGCCCCTGAATATCCTGCTGGTGGACCCGCACATGCCCGATTGGCTGCCGGAGATCACCTTGAAAGGCCTTCGTGTGGGCGATGCCGTGGCCACCATTCGCTTCTTTCGCACGAAGGAGGGCGGCGGCGATTATGAGGTGCTCGAGAAGCGAGGAGCGCTGCACGTCATCCGGCAGCCGAGCCCCTGGTCGTTGACCGCGAGCTTTGCGGACCGTATTCGCGATTTCCTCACCAGCCTGCTGCCGGGCAGGTGAGCCGATGGAGGTTAGCCATGGGAAGTACGACGGAGCCAAAAGTAGTCGTGATCACGGGAGCGTCGGCCGGCGTGGGACGGGCGACGACGCGCGAATTTGCCCGCCTGGGGTCCTCCGTCGGATTACTGGCGCGAGGAGTTGACGGCCTGGAAGCTGCCAAACGTGACGTCGAGGACCTTGGCGGCCGCGTTCTGTCCATCCCTACCGATGTCGCCGACCCGGACGCCGTCGAACGGGCGGCGGAGAGGATCGAACAGGAGCTCGGCCCAATCGAAGTCTGGATCAATAACGCAATGGCATCCGTGTTCTCACCCGTCAAGGAAATGAAACCGGAGGAATACAAGCGTGTGACCGAGGTCACCTATCTCGGCGCGGTCTACGGTACGCTGGCGGCGCTGCGGCGAATGTTGCCGCGCGACCGCGGGGTCATCGTGGAAGTCGGGTCCGCGCTCGCCTATCGCGGCATCCCATTGCAATCGGCCTACTGTGCCGCCAAGCACGCGATACAAGGCTTCGTCGATTCGTTGCGCTGCGAGCTGATTCATGACAAGTCCAAAGTGCGAGTGACTATGGTCCAGTTGCCGGCCATGAACACGCCACAGTTCTCCTGGGTCAAGTCCCGGCTCCCCAATAAGCCACAGCCCGTGCCGCCCATCTATCAACCGGAAGTGGGCGCCGAGGCGATTCTCTTCTCTGTGCGCAACCACCGCCGGGAGATATACGTCGGCTTTCCCACTGTGGAGGCGATCATCGGCAACAAGGTAGCGCCTGGACTAGCCGACAGGTACCTTGCAGAGAACGGCTACGAAGCCCAGCAGACCGCCGAGCCCGTGGAGGCGGACCGGCGAGACAACTTGTGGACGCCCGTGACGGGAGATCACGGCGCCCATGGCACCTTTGACAATCGCGCGCATGCATTCAGCCCGCAACTGTGGGCCACAGAGCACCGTAGCTGGTTAGCGTTGGCGGCGATAGGTCTGGCGGGCTTAACCGCCAGCTATCTGTACTCGCGAACGTGAGCCAGTCGCTGCCATGCGTTTCGCGTCCGGCATTTTCGCGTTGCTCCTGAGGTCTGGAGGAGTTGGCCTCCTCGTACTGGGTGTGCTCGATTCTTCCTACCTGTTCGCACCTTGGGGCAACGATCTTCTTCTGGTCGCGCTGACCAGCCGTCATCCAAGTACGCCCTACATGCTCTATCTCGCAGTGATGTCCACCGCTGGTTCAGTGCTCGGTTGTCTACTGCTCGATGTCACGGTACGTCCGCTCGGTGAAAAGGGCCTGGAACGGTACTTGTCACGGCGGCGGCTCAATCGAGTGCGCGAGAAAGTGGGCCGGAATGCCGGCAGGGCCCTCGCCGTTGCCGCCATCGTGCCGCCCCCATTTCCGTTCACAGCCTTCGTAATGGCGGCTTCGGCACTGCAATATCCCCGGACGCGCCTCCTTTCAGTTATTGCCGCTACTCGTTTGCTTCGCTTCATTCTCCTGGGTACCCTGGCCTTACACTTCGGATACAGAATCCTGGCATGGACGCGCAGTCCAGCCGTGGTAGGAGTGCTCATCAGCCTGATCGTGGTTTGCGTGGTGGGCAGCATCATCTCCGCCTACACTTGGATCAAGCATAGCCGCGGCACGGCGGGTCAGGGGCACAGCACCCGCGGCCGTCGTTAGAACGCGCCGTAGGAGCCGCTTCCACTGCTGCCGATCAGGACTGCCTGGGCCTTGGCGGCTTGTCTGTAGAGATTGCACGCCGTGTAGAGGCAGCCGGGCGCCGGTCTGGCACGGTTACGCACAAAAGATTGCCGCGGATCTTTGCCGGGCTGATGTGCTCCCACGACCTGACCGCCAATTCTTGGCATGCTGTTTGCTTACTACAAGCCAAGAGGTGAAGACGGCAAATGCTACTCCTGTTGCTAATAATTCTCGTCCTGGTTTTTGCGGCGGCTCCGGCATGGCCATACAGCCGGGGTTGGGGCTATTATCCAAGTGGTGGGTTGGGAACCATTCTGGTGATTCTCATCCTGCTCATGTTGCTGGGCTACCTTCATGTCTAGTGGGGTTCTCCACCCCCGGCCTCCTCGGTCACCCAGCGCGGATTCTGCCCTTTTCCGCCACAAACAGATCGGGTGAATTTATTGCATCGATGAACAATTCACACTCGCCTGCGGAATATCTGCGCAATCGGCGGCGGTCATGCACGAGTCGCGGCGTTCCAGAGGGCAACAGCGAGGGACTATCATGAATGAGCTCGAATTCAAGCGCCATCTGAAAGACTTGGTTCAAGGTCGCCACCATCCGGAAGAACACGACTGGGGTGCTCGCCCGGAAGGTCCTCGAAAGAGCGGAGCCAAATCAGTTGCCAAACGGCAGCCGCGTCGTAAGACTTCAAAACGCAAATGAGATGGCGAGTTTGGCTCTCTATGTGCTCTATCACTAGGGCGCCGGCAATTCTGAGGCGCGAAGCCACACGGTGGCAGTAAGGAGCCGATATGAACTGGGATCAAGTAGAAGGTAAGTGGAAGCAACTCAGCGGGTCAATCCGCCAGAAGTGGGGTAAGTTGACTGACGACGATCTGACGACGATTGCGGGCAGCCGCGAGAAGTTTGTTGGAAAGTTGCAAGAACGGTATGGGCTTGCCAGAGAGGAAGCACAAAAACAGACGGATGAGTGGGTCAGGGCAATGCACGAGAAGGACGAAAGGGCGTTTTCCAAGAAATCCTGATCGTCCAGGGCGAGCAGGGCGCGGGTGCTTACGCGGCGTAAGCGGGGGAATCCGGCCCCGGATGATTGATCCGGTGAAATGCGCGCGCCGCCTGATCCTTGGCATCTTCGGGTGCGATCGATCAGTTTGCGGCGCCGCACCTGCCTGGAAATTGCGTTGCCTGCATAAGTCTGAAAGGTGGATGATACCTTCACGCCCGATTCCATGGGGGAAGCGATGCAGCGTGACCGGGCGGTCTTTCAGATAGGGCAGCATCCACGGCGCGACCCTTTCGTAATAGTCGATGAGTTCGGACTTCGTGATGCCGTCCTCCGGGAAACAGGACCTTCGAAGGTCGCGTGACTTCGATCTCGTGCGTATCAGTTCTGCCGCCCCCACTCTCTGCGCGTTTTTGTCGTCGCGGCGCTCTATTGGCCCGGTTCAAGCGATCAATCCATCGTTCTTCTTCAGAAGCTGGCGCAGGAACCACTCGTCCCTCTCGTGGATTTGCACGATTTTGGAAAACAGGTCCACCGTGCCGGGATCGTCGTGCTGATCGGCGAGCTTCGCCGCCTGGCGCATGTCCTTGATCACGATGAGCAGGTTAGCGTCCGCTTCCTCGATCATCTCGCGCATCGATTGGCCCGCCTGTGCGGATTGGACGCTCGCGGCTTGTTGGAATTGCTTCAGCTGCACGGCATTCAGATTCTGGCCGATCATCCGGATACGCTCGGCAAGGTCGTCGATCGTGCCGAGCGTATGTTTGGCGAATTCGTCAAACATCAGATGCAGGTCACGAAAAAGCGGGCCGAACGTTTGCCAGTGCTAGTGTTTGTAGTTGGCATACAGGACGAAAGCGTTGGCTACCTCACGCTGAAGATGCTGCACCACCGGGTGGTCCTGGCGGTTTTCTTGTGACACTTCTCTCGATATGTTTTGGCTTGCTGGCATAGGCTCCGCATCGGGTGAGAGCAATTTGTGTGCCTTGTGCACCGCTGCCACCGAGCCGCCCGGCGGCTGCCTGACTGGCAATCGTCTTGCATACCGAACTCTCAAGAGAACAGCACGATGGTGAATGTGAACAGGACTACCACCAACGATATGCCGGTAGCCGGGTCCGGCGTCGGTAACCTGGAAGAATTGGTCGACCGTGGCCTCGGAAACTGCATGAACAAGTCCAAATACCATTCTCGGCGGGGGTATGGTCGCTGGTTACGCGGCGAAGGAATTCGCCGAACGAGGTTTGAAACCCGGTGAGCTCGCCATCGTCTCCGCCGATACCGGGGCGCCCTATGAGCGTCCGCCGCTTTCCCAGGGCTTTCTCGCCGGACACGACAGCGAAGAGCAGATCCGCATCAACCCCGAAGAGTTTTACCACCAACATGGGATCGAGTTGAAGCTCGGCAGAGCGGTGGCGCGCATCGATCCAGGGCGGCGCCTCCTTGCGCTGAAGAGCGGCAGCGAGTGGGGATTTGAGAAGCTGATCATCGCGACAGGGGCGCGCGTGAGGACGGTGGCAACCGGCCGCCGGGAACTGGATGGCGTACACTACTTGCGCTCGCTGGAGGATTCCCGGCGTATACGCGCGCGTGCGGAGGGCGCCAGGCAAGCCGTTATCGTCGGGAGCGGATTCATCGGAATGGAAGCGGCGTCAGTGCTTGCCCGGAAGGGTATCGAAGTAACAATGGTGGTCCGCGACAGCCGCGTCTGGGAGAAGGTCTTCACGCCGGCAATGTCGCACAGCTTCGAGCAGTACTTCTCGGCTCGCGGTGTGCGCTTTGTCAAACAAACAGGGGTGCGGGACGTTCACAGCAAAAGCGATGCGAAGATCGTCATCCTGGACAGCGGGCAAGAATTGCAGTGCGACCTGGTCGTGGTCGGAATCGGCGTCGTGCCCGAGACCGGCGTGCTGCTCGATAGCGGCATCGAATTGGACGATGGGGTCGTGGTTGATCCAAGTCTCGAGACCAACATTCCCGGCATCTACGCTGCCGGCGATGTGGCCAACTACGAAGATGTGCTGTTCGGCAAGCGTCGGCGTGTCGAGCACTGGGACAACGCGGTCGAGCAGGGACGCCATTGTGCGCGTGCGCTGTTGGGCGACCGCCAGATGTTCCGACACGTACCCTATTTTTTTTCCGATGTTTTCGACCTCTCCTACGAGCTGTGGGGAGATATGTCCGGCGCCCATGAAGTGGTGGAGCGCGGAGATCTCGCAAGCTCCAGTTTCAGCGTCTGGTGGCTCAGGGAACACAAGCTGGTGGCCGCCTTCACGATGAACCGTCCCGACGAAGAGCGGGAGGCCGCGCCGCGGATGATCGAATCCAGAACCACGCTGACCGCGGCGGACGTGAGAGCCGGCCGATGGCCTGCCTCATGAAGCCGTCCGAACCGGCCCCTTCTTCAACTGGCCCGCGCAACTTTGTGCAGTTCCTCCCGGATGGCCTTCAAGTCCTTGACAAAAGCCTTGTAGTCGCGGTGCCGCTGCTCCGCGTCGGGCGAACGAAGAATGGCGGACGGATGAACGGTAGCGGTGACGCTCGCGGCCATCGGATGCTCGAAGAAATGGCCGCGTTCCTTGAGGACCCGGTGCTGCTTTCACAGCCCGCGCCGCCGTCGCGCCCAGACAAACAATCATCTGCGGGTGAATGCGTGCGAGTTCCGCCCAAAGCCAAGGCTTGCAAGCGGCAATCTCGGAATCGGAAGGCTTCTTATGAATCCGCCGCTTACCGCGCTCCTCGAACTTGAAATGTTTCACCGCGTTCGTGACGTAAACTTCCGACCGGTCGATGCCCGCCTCCGCCAGGGCGCGATCGAGCAACCCGCCTGCGGCGCCGACAAACTGCTTGCCTGCGAGATCTTCCTTGTCACCGGGTTGCTCGCCAACCATAACGATGCGTGCTGTCGATCGCCCTTCACCAGCCACCGCCTGCGTCGCATTTCGATACAAGTCGCACCCCTCGCACGATTGCACCGCGTCGCGAAGCTGGCGCAGTGTCGCGCCCTTTGGAACAAACGACTGCGCACCTGGCGGTTTGGATGCCGAATCCACGTAGATCACCTCGCTTCCACATCAAAACTCGGCAAGAGCGACCCAGCAGGCCTATGGACTGATCTACCACCAGTGCAACAGCAGGCCTCGGTGCTGGCGTACATCGATATCTTCCGGATTTCCGGCCTGGTGTGTCTTGGAGCCATCCTGTTTCTCTTTTTCGTGAAGAAAACAAAGCCGGGACAAGCCCTGGGGCATTAAGACATCACCGGAATGAGCTTCGGCCCTATCCAGCGTTAGTAGTGCCGCTAGTCTACGGAACAGCCACCACTTGAGCCGGCAATGTCGCTCCGGAGTCGTAAACGACCTGATAGTAGAGCACGCGCTGCGAAATAGCGGGCACGACGATCGTGCAACCCTTGGCGCAGGGCTGGAGATTGAACGCTTCGCTGGCGAAGTGAAAAACGCTGCTCCACTTGCGCGGATTCTGGCCCAGGTCCCCCAGGTCCCACGTCCACGCCGCATTCGCCCAGTTCACCGCAGTATCTACACCCACCTGGTTGTCGGTTGCGGTGCCGCCGCACGCCCACGGGCCGGTGACCGTTACCGTGGTCCCACCGGCCGTGATGCGCGAGCCAAGCAGGTGCCGTACGCACTCGCCAGGGTAGGAGAAGGTGACCGTGTTTCCCTGGGCGCTCACTGTTCCGAGGCCGGTCGACGGAGCGATCATCACCGTGGAACCGGAAATGCCCGCGATGGGCCATTCCGAGCCTTCCAGTTGGATCTTGGTTCCCACCTTCCAGGTCGCAATATCAAAACTGTCGCCGGCCTGTGAACTAATCGACCCGTTGTATGCGGTGAAGGTGCCGGACCGTTGTCCCAAGACGTCTACTGATACGCAGGCTTCGCGCCGTGACGTGCAGTAGAAGTTCAGCGCCGGGCCGTTCTCGCCATAACCGAAGAGCACCTTTGCGCCTGTTGCTCCGGATTGCGCAGGGATGGTAACCGCCAGCGAAACGTAGCCGTTCCGCGACATTCCATCTTGCACGAATGGCGGTGGCAGCTTCATCAGAAAATCCGCGTTGCCGGATCGCTGATAGCCGTTAGCTCGAACCAGGACCCAACTCCCGTCGGGCAGCGAGCGCCCGTTCCAGTAGTAGGCTCCGTCAAAGTGGAATGGGCGGAATCCCCAGGTCAGGGGCCTGACATTCTGCGGCGTGCTCACGTCGATTTGGCTCAACGGGCCTGAGTAGGACCCGAACTCCATCACGCACAGACCCTTGTTCCATTCACCTCCGCCGCATGCAGTACCGTCATTGCCGGGACAGTTGGCGTAGATCTCCCCGGCAGCCGTGGCACGTTTCTGCGCTGAATCCCGGCATTCGCCGTCATGTTCCGCCACGCAATACTTGTAGCTGTCTGCCGCCGAGTCGTCAATGGTTGAAGTTGGACCGCTGATGTCGAGCAATGGATGCGAGCCGCAATAGGCGAACGTGGGAAATATCTTGCGGCGTGCGCCTCCGGTTCCGGCCGCGCCGGAATCCAGCAGGTTCATCCCAACCTTATATAGCTGCCCGCTTACAGGTGTAAATGCCGTGATATTGTTTGCTGCCTCTATGGGCCTGGCGTTCAACACGAAGGTGCCGGAGATGTCCCCCTGCGCCGTGTAATCCTCAACAAAGTTCTCCCATTGCATACCCGTATGGCCAAGAATGGAGAGTCCCATAGGCGCTGACGAGCCAGGTGTGGCGATTGCGGCTCCGAAGTTGGATCCCGAGCGGACGTTGATGCCGGGGGCGGTGGGTCCGGCAAGGACGGTCTCAGCCCAGAAGGCGTGATCCAGGTTAAGCGGATCAGGCAGAATGTTGGCTCCGTGCGGATCAGCTGTGAAATGCCAGAACCTGCCACAGCCTGGAGCGTCGCAAGTAACATGCGTCCACTCCGAGGATTGCAGCACCGGACCATAGGAATGGATACCAGCGGTTCCGGTGTTAGTCATGGCGACGAAGGCGGCCGATTTAGGGTCAAACACGCACAGCCAGCCAGGCGAGTCTTGCCCGTTCTGCTTGAAGTCCAACACGACCATGCCGTTGCCCAGACTGCCCCGCACCTCAGGTCCTGTTGAATACACCTTCGTATCAAAGGTTGCGTCAAATGCCTTTGCCTTTGTAAATAAGCCCTGCCCGGCGCTAATGGGCGTCAGGTTCGTCCAGCTTATGGCAGCCCAGTCAGTGGGGTTAACGGCTCCGTCATTCCCCACATAGTTAGCCCGGAGCATCAAAGCTCCTGTAGGAGCGCCTACCTGGCAGTACCAGGTATTTGCATCGGTTGGCGAAAAGGTTGCGCCATCAGCCTCACAGGAACCGCCGCTCAGGTTGTCGCCACCAACGGTGATGTACATGTTAAAACCAAACCGGCCCAGGAAGCGGCTCTCGCCGGTGGTGGGGTTGACCCAGTAGAGCGAGTGATCCAGAATACAATGGTAACCGCCGTTTGACAAAGTATCGCTACAGAGCTTGGTTTGAGGGCCGCTCGGCCAGAATCCCGTGTCTTCTCCGGGGTGCGTCAGCGGCCTGACTAACAGTCCGGTGGTCGGCTCGGTCATACTGGGATTGGAGGCGCCATAGGGCATGTCGGGCCACGCGTAATCGCCGGGGCTGTTCGGATCCTGCGGCGGATACTCCGGGTAAGCGTTACCCGTCGCTAAATTAGCCGT
Source organism: Candidatus Acidiferrales bacterium (assembly GCA_035499435.1). Taxonomy (GTDB): domain Bacteria; phylum Acidobacteriota; class Terriglobia; order Bryobacterales; family Bryobacteraceae; genus Solibacter. The sequence continues at coordinate 38,178 of DATJYW010000163.1, forward strand.
AGTAAAGGTCCCCGATGCGCTAAGGCTTCCGCACGTGACGCTGAAGTAGTGCCGCGTGGCGACTTGTAGGGCACGCGATACACGCACCCCATTTGATAGATCCGCCGAGCGCTTACCCACGACGAAGAGCCGCTGCGTGCCATTATTGACGGCGAACGGTCTGTTGTCGAGATTTGACCAGGAAAAGACAGCGGGGTCTACGTCAGGCACCAGGGGCGTTAATGATTGAGATTGACTGACAGCCACACTGCACGGATTGTTGTCCGGCGCAGTATAGGCGAGGACTGCCTGGGTCGGTGTCGTGCCGACGACCTCCACGCTCAAGTGCGTCCCGATCTGCGTTGCCTTTACTGGAGACAATGCAAGAGCAAGAATCACGTTGGCGTATTTTGGACCCATCCAATTCACTTGCGTCGTGATGTCGTGCGGCCCCGGCGAAACCGGCCCGCCACTGTCGACCAATGCTCCGTTATCGCCGCCGGCAGCAGCCACTAGTTCAGCCGCGCCAGTAACTCCTCCATTGTAGCCGATGCTGCTGCCAGGAGCGTTTCCAAAGAGTACCAGCCAATCTCCATCCACCGTTGTCGTAACGGATGTGGTCACCGGAGCGTTGCCGAGGTTAATTGCATTTTTTACGGGATAACCGTCAATTCCCGACGTGCCGCTATAACTCGCGGCCAACACACGAAATCCGTGTGAGTAGTCTGAACCGATGACGATTGGTGCAGATCCCGGATTCAATCCACTCGCCCACCATACATCGAGCGAGTCACCATTGATCTGCGAATCCAGCCGCGTCAAAGCAATTCCATTCCAGGAAACGGAGCCTGTTGCTCTGATTCCGGCTGGAACGTCAATGGCTACCAGGAGCGTCGTGGCGGTTCCACCAACCTTGAATACGGAAGTCGAACATATGATGCACGGTCCATAGTGCCCCAAGTCTGCGAAGTTGTCTCTGGAGACAGCTCCGCTCGCCAGATTTGCGAGCGCAAGTCCGATAAGATAGATATGGATCTTCATCGTTACCGCATCTCCGGAGCTGTCCAATGTTGCCGGTGGAGACAAGGCGTTTGTGCGGAGTTCATCGAAAGCAGGAATGGCGTCCGGGGTAGTACTTCGAGGGTCATCTGTACTGATAAGTACCATGAGGACGCTCACGAGGACAGTCTGCCTTTCGATATAACGATCCACCTGAAAATCGGCAACGGCCTCCTCCTCCTATGCGACTTATTCAACGCATGCCCAAGTTTGCGGGTATGCCGCGTACCATGCGTGTAACGTCGCGTCGGAGTTCATGGGCCTGCAGGACGAAAGATTAACTATCTGTAACTGAATCTTGGCGTGAGGACATCACGAATGAGTTTACAAATTGCGCACGTTCTCGACAGCATTTCCCGTTCCGGGCGTTGCGGCCCCCTCCCCATCGCCTCTGGAAACAATGCAGCCCTAGCGCGAGAAGCCCAAGCTGAAGTAACTCGCCGGAAGGACAAACAAGGCACGCTTCCGTGCGGCATAGTTCCGACGATGTTTGGGCGAATCGACAGCTTCGGAATGGACGTCGGTTGGGCCGGAGGCGGGGGGGGCTCAAGGCTGGCCGATCCGGAGCCCGCGCCTTCGGCCTGCGCCGGTGCGTACGCACAAACGCAAAGGCGAACTTGGTAGCGAACTTGTCGGAATAGCGAGGACGTCGAACTCGGTTGGAATATGGTACGCCCGGGCCGATTCGAACGGCCGACCTTTTGCTCCGGAGGCAAACGCTCTATCCAGCTGAGCTACGGGCGCACACAATCAGTATTCCTATTGTAGTCCGCGCCAGCCCCGCTCACAACTGCAACTGATAAATGTTCAATCCGTACAAGGTCGGGGCCAGCAGGTAGTTGGCGGTCGTGGCCACGATTCCGCTAAAGCCGAACTGCGTCTGAATCGGGTATGGCACGATCGTCGCGGGCTGACGCGCATCCACCAGCATCAGCGACGGCGGCCCAAAAGTGTCGGTGGCCGGCGGATTATTCATAATCGCAAACACACTGTTGGGAAAAGCCGCCACATAGAACGTGCCGTTCACCTGAAGATTCGTGCTGAAGGTGCCGATCACCGCGGGGGCCTGGACGTTGCTCAGGTCCATCGTGGTCAGGGTCAGATTGCCGGTGAAAGCGAAGTCGGGAACTCCGGGGTTCCGTTGCCCCGCCGTGTTGCCGGCGGCCAGTAGGGTGTTCCCTGAAATATCGAAGCTCAGAAGAATCGCAGCTTGGCTGACCGTGACCTGGTTCAGCAGGAATGGATTGGAGGGCGTAGCGGCATTAATCACATTCAGCAGTCCCTGGCCGCTCGTGCTCGTGCCGGTGGCCGTGCTGCCGGCGACATACGCATAGATCTGATTGATCGCCTCCACGTCCGGTTTCAGGTTCGGCGTCGCGGGCTGCAGGGAGCCCAGAAAAAGCGGATACGCGGGATTGGTGAAGTCGAAAACCAGAAAATCGCCGTTCTGGGCGATGATCGCGCGCCCGCTGGTGTAATAAGTGATGAAGCTGGTGGTCACGTACACATAATTTCCCGCGAAGCTCATTGCAACCATCTGCATGTAATTCGTGCTCGCGATATCCAGCAGGTTTGGAGAGCGTGGATCGCTCAATCCGTAAATTGCGAACGATTGCGCGTTCGTTGGTGTTCCGATGATCTCCACCAGATAGGGAGTCGAAGCAGCCGCGTTGATCGCACACGAATTGCCGTTTCCGTTCAGCAGTGCATCTCCGAATTCGCCGATGACGCTGGGCGTCGACGGACTCGTGACATCCACCATGACGATGCGATTGGTGCCGCAAACGTACGCCACGTTATTGAAGAGCGCGATGGTGCTGTTCGCCGTATTTACAAACTGCGCCGCTCCCGTGAGTTGGAGCGGGCTGGAGTACGGCGAACCCGAGCCCGAAACAGACAGCGTCGTCGAAGCACTCAGGTATCCGCCTACGGTCAGCACGAGGGGGTAATCTCCGGATGGCAGCGTGGGTACCAGGATGTTCGCTTGTGCGAGCCCCGCAAAGCCGGGCGTCAATCCGAGGAACTGGACCGTGGCGCTCTGCGCGCCGATTGTTGCCGTCGGTGTTGCAGTCGCCGTGGAAAGCGGCGAGGACGGAGTCTGCGCCCCATCGGCCACGGCGTTATCGACTGCCCCTATACCGGTCAGATAGACGGTGACGACTGAGCCCGACGCCGCCGGGGCTGAAGAACTGTTGAGCGCGCCGCCGTTCTGTGCGACCGCGTGGTTCCCCCCGTATTGGAAGATGGCGGGCGCCGACGAAGTGACCGTGACGTTGAAAGATGCGCTCGTCCCACTCGGGCCCTTCACGGTGAGGCTCACAGTGCCGCTCTTGAGCGAAGATGGCACCTGAAAGTTGATTTGTCCGGAATTGACGTAGAGAAGCGGTGCGGCCGTGCCTCCCATCGTCACAGTCGTGCTGCCGAGACTGGTGGGCAGCGGAAAGCCAGCCGCCGAAGCCTCGCCACTACTGAGATTCGTGCCGAAAATCGATGCCAGCGAACCAGGAGCGACGCGCGGGCCGTAACCGGCTGAGTCGGTGACGCTCTGGACTACAGGAGCCGGCGTGGCAGCCGGGCCGGGACTGAGAACCCACAGAAATGGAAGAACCAGAGTCGCGAGCCTGCTGCCCTTGAGAGAAAACTCCATAAGAAAAGGAGACGCCAGCCGCGCGCCAACTGTGCAGTCAAAGCCATCCGGATTCGATGCGCCCTCCGCCGTAAGGGACAAAGGAGCGGTTGGCGAACGCGATGTGGTAGGATTCTGGATACGAACCATTTTCATCTCATGGAGAGGTGGCTGAGTGGTCGAAAGCAGCGGTTTGCTAAACCGTCGTACTGGCTTAAACCGGTACCGGGGGTTCGAATCCCCCCCTCTCCGCCAGTTATCAAAATTGACGGCTTTCGCGCCGAAGTCCCAGGAAACTCTTATAGTTGCGGAGTTCGAAAGTCGCAAATTCTCAAATGGTTCGCGCAGCAACATCCCCAACTTTTTCCCCTTCCAGGAGGCCTCCTCTAGCACCAGCTGCAGCAACTCGCGTCGTTCTTTCGCCGACTGCTGTGAAAATACTTGGGCTGCCCTGCTGATGCGCAGCATGAAAGCAAGTGCCTCGCTTGCGGCTGGAAGGGCGTTCTCCTCCGTTCGAATCCTCTGCTGAATCTGTTCCATTTGCCCTCGAATCTCTTTGGACTTCTTGTCATATGTGGTCGCGTCGATCCGCCCATCTAATCGGTCGTCTTATATGACTTCCAGTCGCGCTTGACACCGCTCTAATTCTGCTTGAAGGCGCCGCAACGCCCGCGCACGCGCCGCCCGCTCCGTTTCGTCTGATCCCACCAAGTCTGCCTCCAGCCACCGCATGATTGCCGGGTCAATAATGAGCTCCCGCAATCCGCCTGCAAACTCCCGCTCCAGGGCCTCTTCGCGCGTGTACGGCTCCGCGCACTTGCCGCGATACCCCGTGCAGTGATAGTAGACGTACCGGCCCTTTTTGACTTCGCCCACCAGGGAACACCCGCAGTGCCCGCACCTGAGCATGCCTGAATACGCGAAGTCGTGTTTCGCCTCCCGCCGCTTCTTCTCTTGCCGTCTGTCCAGAATTGCCTGCACTCGCTCCCACACCTCGCGACTCACCAGCGCCTGATGAACACCCTTGTAGGTGGCACCCGCATAATCGAAATCGCCCATGTAGATCCGTTTGCGGAAGATCTTCTGAAGCGTGCTCACCGGGACCTTGTTCCGGCTCTTTCGGAATCGAAACCCCTCCGCATAGGGCCTTCCTCGCAAGGCTCTTCAGGGACTCCTCCCCGCTTGCGAACCACCCGAAAAGCTTGGTCACCATCGGCCCTAGCACCGGGTCGGGCACGATGATTCGCTTCCCGCTCGGGCCCACCACATTGCATTATCGGGGCGGCGCAAACGATGGCCACAAATTCTGGCTCGCCTTTGTATGCAGGCCCTTGCGGACCTCCTCCAACAGGTTGTCAATGTAGTTCTTCGCCATCAACACTCGAATCCCGTGCATGAATTTCTGGGCAGAGCGCGAGGACTTGCTCAAAATCTCATTCTCTTTGACGAGATGAATTTCGACTTCCAAATCGTCCATCGTGACGTAGTCCTTCAAGTTTCGATACAGACGATCCGTCTTTTCCACCAACACGATCCGACAACCACGATGTTCGCGGAGATACCCGACCATGGCAAGAAACGCCGAACTGCCCGTCGTCTTCGCACTCTCCACGTCGACGAACTCCCGTGCAATTGACACGGCCGCCTGCGATGCGTAGCGCCGCAGCAACTCCTGTTGCGCAGCAATGCTGTATCCTGACTCTTGTTCTTGCTCGATACCCGCGCATACGCTACGGCGCTACGTGTCTCCGCATTGCTGTTCAGCGTCCAAGCGTGTCCTCGATTCGGCATATTCCCCGAGACTAGCTGAGATTGGGCACGAACGCCAGCACCAAGCCCGCGACAGGCCCTTGCTTCCGCGCTGCCCAAGAGGAGCCGATGCGCACACCTGAATTACGGCACGCCGGACCGATTCTGCCCAAGATTCGCTGCAAATATGCGACCGACTCTAACCGTGGGTGCACCGGCCGGTCCTTCACTCGCATTCTCATGCCGCCTCCGGTTCTAGATATAGGGGAGCGGCCCGCTTTCGCCGCAGCATCTCAAATGGTTCGCGGAACGACACAAGCAATTCGCCCTGCTTCCATGCAGCCTCGTTCAGCACAACGTGCAACAATTTGCGCTGCTCGGCGGCAGATTGATGCAGGAACAACTCCGCCATTCGGCAAGTGAGCGTCTCCAGGCTAATTCGCTGCTCGATGGCCGCCTCCACCTGCAACTGGGCGGCTTGAATGCTTTGCTGGATCTGTTGCTCGTGGACCCGAATCTCCTTGGCACCCTCGTCGTATGTCGCCACGTCGATCCGGCCATCCAGGCGGTCGTTGTACCTGGATTATGCACAGTCCCTGACGCGGCGCTGCTCGGCTGAGGTGTGACGCCATTTGGGACCCCTGAGAATCCTGCGTTAAAACAGTAGGTCCGCGGAGTTCTCAGTCTTCGCGGGCCGATTCTCAGAAGTCACCCAAA
>DATJYW010000164.1:0-6037 GCA_035499435.1 Candidatus Acidiferrales bacterium
GGCGGCGGCCTGCTCGTGCGAGTTGCAGATTGGCTCGAGAGCCTTGCACTGCGCGAGCGAAGCGTTCAAGTGCATGGCGCCGCCGCCGGTGACCAGGAAGACATGCCTGACTCCCTGGGCCGCGACGAATCGCAGAACATAGTCGGAGAGCTTCGTCATGTGCGGTTACGCTGTACCGCGCGCGCGGCGCTGCAACCTCCCGGAGAGGATTCCATCCACCAGCTCCCGGACAGCGCCGTTGCCGCCGGAAGCGGCAGTCACCAGGTCGGCTTTTCGGCGGGCGGCCTCGTTGGCCGATGCCGGCGCCGCGGAGAGGCCGGCCAACTCCATGGCCGCCAGGTCGTTCACGTCGTCGCCCATGAAGCAGATTTCTTCCAGGGCCAGCCCGTGGCGGCCGGCAAACTCCCGCAAGGCCGCGGCCTTGTCCTTGCAGCCTTTGGTGATATCCGGGAGGTTCATTTTAGCGGCGAAGCGGTCCACCTGCGGACTATCCTCGCCCGAGATCAAGGTTACCAGCAGCCCGGACTTGCGGGCGAGGGATACGCCCATGATATCTGCAAAGGAAAAGCGCTTCCACTCGGCGCCATCCGGACCCCACCAGACGCCACCGTCCGTGAGAACGCCGTCGACGTCGAGGGCGATGGCCTTGAAATCGGCCATCGTCAGGCGCTTGCCCCCACGCGGCGCAGTTTCTTGATGATGGGGATCTCGCGTTCGGTCACGCGCTTGACGCCATCGCCGAGCGATTGCTCCACGAGGCGAATGTAGCTGACCAGGCGTCCGATGCCGTTGGGCTCGAGGGAAGCAGCGTGATCCGAGCCCCACAAGGCCCGGTCCGTGGTGATGTGGCGTTCGATGCAGCACGCCCCGAGTGCCACTGCCGCCACACTGGATGGCAGGCCCGTTTCGTGCCCCGAGTAACCGACCGGTACGTTGTAGCGCTCGCGCAGCGTCTCGATGGTGCGCAGGTTGAGCTCGGGATAGTAAGCCGGATAGGCGGCACACGCATGCAGCAGGATCAGATCCCGCCTGCCCAGCACTTCCACCGCGCGATCCACTTCCTCGATAGTGCTCATGCCGGTGGACAGAATGATTGGCTTGCCTTTGCGGCGCGTGTGCCGCAGCAGGTTGTCGTCCGTAAGGGAAGCGGAGGCGATCTTGTAGCAAGGCGGATCGAACTGGTCGATGAAATCGACGCTCGGCTCGTCCCAGCAGGACGCGAACCAGGGCATCTTGACTTCGCGGCAGTAACGGTCGATCAGGCGGTATTCGTCGTGCCCGAATTCGAGGCCGCGCTTGAGGTCGCCATTGGTCGTTCCGAACGGGCTTTCCCGCGGCTTGGCGAGTTCCTCGGGGGAGTAGACGATCTCAATGGTGCGCTTCTGGAATTTGATCGCGTCGCATCCCGCGGCGACTGCCACGCTAATCAACCTCCGGGCCAGGTCGAGGTCGCCGTTATGGTTAATACCAATTTCAGCAACGATGAAGCTGGGGTACCCCGGGCCGACCATGCGATTCCCGATTTTCACCGGCGCGGGTTGCGTGGATTCAGACATTGGTTCTCCTTGTGCGGCTGCCGAGACGCGGCACACGTTTACTGGCGGCCTCGCCGGACGTTCTCAGTATACAGGCGGTCCATTCGCCGGATACTGTTAACTAAGATAGACAGGCTTTGGCTGACGTCAGCCTCATAACGGCGCGATCAGGCGTACCGGTGGTACCACCGGTGCGTCCGCCGGATGGCTTCATCCAGCGGAATCCGGACGCGCAGGTCCAGCTCTCGCTCGGCGCGCTCAGTGGATGGCACGTAGCGGGCGGCAGGCGCGCCGTGGACGGCTTGCTGCGCCACACAGATCTGCGCGCCGGGTGATACCTCGCGCGAGATGGCCCGCGCCAGTTCCAGGATGGAGACGGGCTCGGGCGACCCGACGTTGTAAGGGCGCGCGGGCGTTCCGCGAAAGAGGATGGTCCAGAGCCAGATCGCGAGGTCGGCGGCATACAGGTAGGAGCGGAACGGGGTGCCATCGCCGGCGATGCGGATCGGTCCGCCGGACATGGCGTCGCGCAGAAAATTGCCGGCGGCGTAATTGGCATCGAGCGCCAGGTGCGGTCCGATGAAGGCAAACAGACGGGCGATGGTGGCTTCGATGCCATAGACCTGGAAGTAGCAGGCGCAGAGGTACTCAGAAATGCGTTTGCCGGCGCCGTAGGCAGAAGAGGTGTCGCACGGTTGCGGGGCGCCGCAATAGTCTTCAGGGATGTTCGGCAGGTCCGGAGGTTGCTTGCCGTAAACGGCGCCGGAACTGGTGAAGAGCAGGCGCTGCACACGCGAGGAACGTGCGAATTCCAGGACGCGGCGCGTGGCGGCGAGATCGCAATCCAGAATGTCCGCGGGACGTTGCACATCCGGTGCCGTGTAGCGCTCGGTGGCGGCGTGGATGGCGAATGCGAACGACCCTTCGGGGGGGGTGAACCCAGCCGCGTCGCCGGCGAGCAACGTGATCGCCGGATCGCTGGCCAGATGCGGCGAGCGCGCACGGAAGCCCTCGGGATTGCGTGTCAACAGGACCGCCGAGAGTCCCAGCCCGAGCCGATGGTGGGCCCACAGCAGGCTCTCGGTGAGCCAGGTTCCGACGAATCCCGTGCCACCGGTAATGAAAACGCGCGCACCGCGAGCCGCATTCCACAATTCTTCCGTGTGCTCCAGAATGTGATCCAGATCGGCCGCGAGAGGATGGCTCATGAGGCTTCAGCGCAGGGCGTGCATGGTTTCGATCACGTAGTCGATCATCGCCGGCGTGAGCCCGGGATAGACGCCGATCCAGAACACGTGGTTCATGACGAAATCGCTGTTGGCGAGCGGTGCGGAGACACGATGCGGCGCGTCCCGGTAGGCGGGCTGGCGCACCAGGTTGCCGCCGAACAGGAGGCGCGTGGCGATCTTCCGCTCCTCCAGGTGTTGGACCACCTGGTTGCGGGTGACCGGAGCATCGGCGCGCACAGCGATCGGGAATCCGAACCAGCTCGGCTCCGAGCAGGGCGTGGCTTCGGGAAGAATAAAGATGTCCCGCATGTCGCGGAGGCCCTCGTGGAGCGCCCGGAAGTTGCGCCGGCGCGCCGCGATGAAGCCATCCAGTTTGCTCATCTGCGCCACCCCGACGGCGGCCTGCATGTCGGTCATCTTGAGGTTGTAGCCGATGTGCGAGTAGGTGTACTTGTGATCGTACCCGGGGGGGAGGTCGCCAAGCTGCCAATCGAAACGCTTGCCGCAGGTGTTGTCCTTGCCGGGCGCACACCAGCAGTCGCGGCCCCAATCGCGGAAGCTTTCCAGGAGCGTGCGGAAGAGCGGCTTCTCGGTGAGCACGCTGCCGCCCTCGCCCATGGTGATATGGTGCGCCGGGTAGAAGCTGGTGGTCGCGAGATCGCCGAACGTGCCCGTTTTGCGGCCCTTGTAGACTGCGCCGACCGCGTCGCAGCAGTCTTCAATCATCCACAGATCGTTTTTCTGCGCGAAGGCCGAGACGGCGTCCACGTCGAAGGGATTCCCCAGCGTGTGCGCGAAAAAGACGGCGCGTGTGCGCGGTCCGAGCGCGGCCTCCAGTTGCGAAACGTCGGCGTTGTAGGTGGGCACGGAGACGTCGATGAAGACCGGCACCAGGTTGTTCTGCAGAATCGGGCTGACTGTGGTCGGAAAGCCGGCGGCCAGCGTGATGACTTCGTCGCCGGGCACCAGGCGATCGTCTGCCAGCTTCGGCGAGGTCAGCACCGAGACGGCAAGCAGGTTCGCCGAGGAGCCGGAGTTGACCAGTACGCATTCGCGCACGCCCATCCAGCGCGCGAACTCGCGCTCGAACTGTTCGGCGAAGCGGCCGGTGGTGAGCCAGAAGTCGAGGCACGAATCCACCAGCGACTGCATTTCGGCGGCGTCGAAGACCTTGCCGGAAACCGGCACCGGGGTCTCGCCCGGGACGAACGGGCGCGGCGCAAACGCTTCCGCACAGAATTCGGCGGCAAGCTCCAGGATCTGTTTGCGCAGTTGTTCGGCGCGCGCAGTCACGCCAGGTACCCCCGATACCAGGCGGTGGTGCGCTCCAGGCCTTGATCGAGGCTAAACAGCGGAGCCCAGCCCAGCAGCGTGCGGGCGCGCGCCGCGCTCAGGTACTGGTGGCGGATTTCGTTACTGGCCTCGTTGCGCACGTCGGGTTCGAGCGTGGAATGCATCGCACAGAGAATGCGCTTCACCAAGTCCAGCACCGTGACCTGGATCTCGTTCGAGAAATTGAACGCCACGCCGCGCAGCTCCGGGCGCGCGTAAAGCTGCTCGGCGAGCAGCATGTAGGCGGCGGCGCCGTCTTCCACGTAGAAATAATCGCGCACGAACTGGCCGTCCGAACGGATCACCGGGCGCTCGCCGCGAATGATGCTGCGGATGGTGCCAGGCACGATGCGGTTCCAGTTGAGGTCGCCGCCGCCATAGAAGTTCCCGCAGCGTGTCACCGCCACGGGCAGCGAATACGACTTCGCATAGGCCTGCGCGATCAGATCGGCGCAGGACTTGCTCACATCGTAGGGATGCCGGCCCTCGAGCGGCGTGTCTTCGCCGTAGGGCAGCTTCTGCTGATCGCCGTACGCCTTGTCCGACGATGCCACCACGATGGACCGAACGCCGGGCGAGCGGCGGCAGGCCTCCAGCACACTCCACGTGCCCTGAATATTGCTCTCGAAAGTCGAGACCGGATTGCGATTGGCGATGCCGACGATGGTTTGTGCCGCGAGATGGATTACGGTATCGACCTCGTATTCGCCGATCGTGCGCTCGACGAGGTCACGTTCGCGCACGTCGCCGCGCACCACGCTGACGCGCTCGATGGTGCCTCCACGGACCAGTTCGCTTTGTGGGACCCAGTCACGGACCAGGCAGACGACCTCCGCGCCGGCTTCTTTCAAGCGCCGCGTGAGCCAGGCGCCGACCAGGCCGGTCGCACCCGTGACCAGGACGGGACGGTCGCGCCAGAAGCCGTTCACGCCCACACCCTCCATGGCGCCGCCCCGCGGCTCCACAAATCGTTCAGGTGCTGGTACTCGCGGAAGGTGTCCATGGCGAAGAAGAACCCGTCGTGACGGAAGGCCATGAGTTGGCCGTCGGCGGCCAGGCGCTCCAGGGGCTGGCGCTCGAAGATGCAGTCGTCGCCGCCCAGGTAATCGAACACGCCGCGATTCAGCACGAAGTAGCCGGCGCTCATCCAGCCCTCGGTCTGAGGCTTTTCGGCGAAGGTGCGCACGCGGCTGCTTTCGGCTAGTTCGATCATGCCGAAGCGCGAGATCGGCGGCACGGTGGTGACGGTGGCGATCTTGCCGTGACTCTTGTGGAACTCGACCAGGCGCGAGATATTGACGTCGCTGACTCCGTCGCCGTAGGTGAGCAGGAACGTGTCCTCATCGATGTACTTTTTGATGCGCGCGATGCGGCCGCCAGTCATCGAATTCGCACCGGTCTCGGCGAGGGTCACCAGGAAGCCCTGCTCGGTGTGCACGTCGTGATACTGGATCCTGGACTTCTGGCCGAGGCAGATGGTGAAGTCGTTGTTCATCGCCTCGTAGTTGAGGAAGTATTCCTTGATGATGTTGCCGCGGTAGCCGAGGCAGAGCACGAAGTCGGAGAACCCGTAGTGGGCGTACGTCTTCATGATGTGCCACAGGATGGGGCGCCCGCCGACCTCGACCATCGGCTTGGGACGGAATTCCGTCTCCTCGCGTAAACGGGTCCCTGCGCCGCCGCACAGGACAACAACCTTCATCGGTTCTCCGCCAACACCGGATTATACAATGCGGCTGCAGGTTATCCTTGGTGAACGGAAGCAGGGCAGGGCCGGAAACCTGCACCACGAATCGTGTAGTCTAAAATTTAACCCTCAATCATGGTGGAAACCATCCAGTGGACCGCTGAAGGTGTGGTCATGATCGACCAGACACGTCTGCCCCTCAGCGAAGAATACGTAACCTGCCGCAGTTACCAGGAAGTCGCCAAGGCGATCCG
>DATJYW010000165.1:0-11830 GCA_035499435.1 Candidatus Acidiferrales bacterium
CTGCCCCGCGCCGCAGGCGCGTGTCTTTCTTAGGAGGCCGCAGATGACGCGTTTCATCCCGCTCTTACTCCTCGCCGCCATACTCCCGGCCCAGCCCGCCGACCCCAAACTCGCCCTCGAAGTCGCCGCCGTCCGCGCCCACGTCGCCCGCAGCAACGACGCCCTGCGTCAGTACACCTGGACCGAACACACTGAAGTCAGCGTGGGTGGCGACGTCAAATCCTCCACCGCCCTCATCTGCCGCTACGACGAATCCGGCGCGCTCACCAAAACCCCGGTCGGCGATTCCAAAGACGACCAGAAGAAGCCGCCCAGCGCCGTCTCCAAGCGCCACACCGTGCGCAAGAAGGCCGACCTCCAGGATTACATCGACCGCTCCATCAGCCGCGTCCGCGTCTACGTGCCGCCCAAGCCCGAAACCATGCAGTACCTGCTCCAGAGCGGACAGGTCTCCCTCGGGCAGTCCGAACCCGGCAAGTGGGAGCTTCGCTTCACCCACTACTACGAGCCCGGTGACTTGCTCGTCTTCACCTACGACACCGTCTCCAAAGTCCTCCTCCGTGTCAACGTCAAGTCCACTCTCGGAAGTCCGAAGGACCCCGTGACCCTGGAAGCCCTCTTCGAGCCCCTCCCCGATGGCATCAACCACGCCGCCTCCGCCATCCTGATCGCGAAGAAGCGCAAGATCCAGGTCAAGGTGTGGAACGACAATTACCAGAAGGTGGCGAACTGACGGCACCGGCTCTCGGATATCATGGACCCATCAGCCATGCTGGGTCCCGTACGTTTCCTCCCATTGGTTCTGGCAGCCGGTTCGTGTCTCGCGCAGCAGCCCGGCGGGTCGCTCCCCGAAGTCTACGCATCTTCCGGCGACCTCCACTCCGGCGTCCTGCCGCTGAATAAGATCGCCGGCGGCGAAAACTACAGCCTCCTCTTCAGCCTCGATCCCGCCCTGCTCGTCCCTGGCGCGCGCGTCGCCGTTTCCGTGGTCGATGGCGGCCGTGTGCTCCTCTCCAAGACCCTCCATGCCGGCGATGCCGATCTCTACGGCACCTTCCGCCCCGTGCGCGTCCCCGAGCTCCATATCACCGCCGAAGGCGTCGGGCGCGGGCAGTTCCAGCTTCAGATCAATCGCAAAGCCGTCAACGGCGGGCCGAACCACACCTGGGAGGACGCCGCTCCCCTCACCCTCGGTGAGCTGGCGGTCGCGTCCGGCGACGAAGCCGAATACGTGCCTCTTCCCGGCGCCGCGCGCAAAGACGTCTCCGACGATCCCTCCAACGAACACTGGTACCGCTTCCGTTTCTCCGAGTCGTCCCCCAAGCTGGTCTTCTTCCAGGTCGAATTGATGGACCGCGACGGCGTGCCCGCCGATGTTAGAGTTTTTCGCCTCGCCCAGGGCAAGATCGACGAGTTCCACGATAGCCGCGATCCCGTGACCCTGCCCCACGAAGTGCAGGCCCTCCCCGGCAACGCTTTCACTACGCGCGTATTCCAGGACCCCGGCGCCTACTTCCTTCGCGTCCGCGCCAGCCACCCCGAATACAAGCTGCGCACGCGCGTCTACGATCTGCCGCCCTACGACAATCCCGCCACCGCCGTCCGCACCGCGGTCGACTACATCATGGGCGCCGGCGCTTCCTGGTTCGCCAACACCCCGCGCCGCGGCGGAACCTTCGACCGCGTCAATCCCGTCCACCATGAGACCTCGCTCTGCGTCGCCTGCCACGCCAGCCACTTCTCGCAGCGCGCCCAGCTCTACGCCATCGCCAACGGCTATCCTCTCCAGCAGCGCGAGCAGTTGCACTTCCTACAGGAGCGCTTCGCCAACAACCCGCGCCCGTTTTACGGCTTCGAAGACCACGGCGCCGTCTGGGCGCGCGTGATCTCCGCCCCGGCCAACGTGCTCAGCCGCATGAGCGTCCTCGCCGGCATGTACGAGCAGTACGTCTCCGGGCTGGCTCGCCCCGCCTGGCACCAGGGCATCGCCAACTACCTCCAGCTCTATTACGCCGGCCGCACCAAACTCCCGCCCGACGAAACCAACGGCAACACCCCGCTGGTCAGCACCCACGAAGTCGCCTGGTATTCGTGGAAGGTCACCCGCGACCCGCGCCTCCCCGACATGATCGCCCAGGGCGAGGTCAAAAACATGGTCGACCTCTGCTACCAGACCCTGGCCCTCGCCGACATCGACAAAACCAGATACGCCGCGCAGATCAAGGCCAACGCCGACCGCATTCTCTCCCTCCAGCGCGAGAGCGGTCAGTGGGCGCTCCCCTTCGACCCCAAACAGCCCGAAGTGGAGTTCCAGACCGGACACGCGCTCTGGGCCCTCGCCGCCGCGGGCCTCAAAGCCGATCATCCCCAGGTGCAGAAGGCCGTCCAGTATCTGCTCGAGCGCCAGCAGCCCTGGGGCGGCTGGCTCGACCCGCTGCAATCCTACGAAAACTTCCGCACTCCGTTCCGCGAAACCCAGTTCGCCGTGCTCGCCCTGAGCAGCCTCTATCCAGGCCCGGGACACACCAAAGGCTGGGATGTCCCGGTGCCGCGCTCCCTTCCCGCCGACCCGGCGTACCTCTTGCGCGCGCTCGATGATGTCTGGGAGCGGCCGCCCGCCGCCGTGCTGAGCGTCATCCAGGATCTCACCGCCTCCAACGAAGTGCTGGTGCGCCAGGCGGCGGTCGAGACCCTGGGCCGCCTCGCACTGCCCGAAACCGTGCCGCTGCTCGTGAAACTGCTCGGCGATCCCAGCAAGCTGGTGCAGCGCTCCGCCGCGTGGACGCTGCGTCAGGTGTACGCAGCCCATCCCGAAACCGGCGACAGCGAATTGCTCTCCGCCCTCCGCTCGCGGGACGCCCGCGTCCGCTGGGGCGCCACCCGCGTCTTCGCCCACCACTTCGCCGCCCTCGCTCCGCGCAAGGAGCTGATCGCCGCCCTCGAAAAGCTCACCTCCGATCCCGTGATCGCCGTGCGCATGCAGGCCATCCAGGGACTCTGGCAGGCGTGGTTCTGGAACGCCGATCCCGCGACGCGCGGCGAGATCGAAGACACGCTTCTCGCCGCCCTGGCGCAGCCGCAGCAGCCCTGGATCGAAACCAATCTGCATGACGCCGTCTACAACCTCGCCGACGAGAATATCCGATACCTGTACAACAATTGGGTGGCGCTGCTCGGCCGTCCCGAAGACCGCGACCGCGCCATCCAGGGCCGGCTCGGCGTGGAATCCCAGCTCGCCGGCAAGTTCGCGCACGTGCTGGCCCAAGGCCCGGAAGCGCAAAAGAAGCACCTGCTGGCAGCCCTGGTCGAGTTCCCGCTGCGCCGCGGCGACGTCTACGACCTCACCGGCGCCGTGCCCAACGCGCCCCTCGTCTACAGCCGCATCGGCAACGACATCGAGCAGATCGCCTTCTTCGGATCCAGCGCCGCCCTTCTTGCCAAAGCCCTCGCGCCCCTGCTCGATTCTCCGGACGCCGAAATGCGCGACCTGGCCCGCCGCGCATCCCTCCTGGTGCGCGAGACGCCCTACGACGGCGTTGAGCGCGCCGCCGGCGGCCGCAGCGAAACCGTCCTCGAGCTCTCACGCAAGCTCGACACCGCGCCCGACGTCGCCAAAGCCTTCCACCTGCCACCCCCGCGCAACGCCAAGGCCGCCTCCACCGCCCCGGTCTCCGCCGCTCAGCCGCTCGACAAAAGTTACTTCGATGCCAACATCGAGCCCATCCTCACCCGCAAAGGCGCCGATGGCTACGCCTGCGTCAACTGCCACGAGACCCACACTCTCTTCAACGCCACCTGGGAAACCGTGCGCAACGTCGTAGACCGCCGCGACCCCGAGAACAGCCTCCTCCTGCGCAAGCCGACCTCGACCTCGGAGTCCGAAGGCGTGGTGAACGCGAAAACCACCGCCCACGGCGGCGGCCAGCGCTGGACCAGGGACTCGCCCGAATACACCACGATCCTCAAATGGATCCGCGGAATGTAGTGCTATCTCACCCCCGCCGACCGCACCGGCGCGATCCCCATCTCCTCCAGCAGATGGCCGGCGCCGTCCACATCCGCCATGTTCCACAGCATGTACCGCACGTCCACGTGAATCGACCGCGTGCTCACCGTGTCGAACACATAGTTGGACGCCACCGACTCGTATGTGCCGTCGAACAGCAGCCCCACCAGTTCGCCCTTCGCGTTCAGCGTCGGCGACCCGGAATTGCCGCCGGTCGTATCCACCGTCGACAGGAAGTTGACCGGAACATCGCCCAATGCCTTATCCAGGTAGGATGTCTTCTTGCCGGCACGCAACGCCTTGATGGCATCCAGTTGCACCTGGGGCGCGTTGAAGTCCCCGTCCCCGGTCTGCTTCTGCACGATGCCCGCCAGCGTGGTCTGCGGCTTGTAAAACAGGCCGTCCTTCGCGTCCACGCCCTTCACCTGTCCATACGTCACGCGCAGGGTGCTGTTCGCGTCCGGCGCCACCAGCCCGCCTGCCTTCGCCAGCATCGCTTCCATGTAACGCGGCGCCAGCCGCGACCGCGCTCCGGCGCGACTCTTCATCGCCTCCCGATTCGCCTCGACCAGCGGGTCCAGCGCCGCCGCCAGCAGGATGAACGGGTCCTTGGTCGCCACCAGGTCGGCCGTGCTCTTCTCCATCAGGCCCAGCCGGAATTCCCGATCGCCCAGCTTTGTGCCGGCGAACAGCGTCTGGAGATAGGCGTCGATCGCCTTCCCCGATTCCGCCGCCGGCATCGCCGCCCTCAGCCCGGCAGCTTCGTCCAGTGCAACGATCCGCTGATCGGGGTTAAGAGCGGAGGCAAGAAACATCGCCCAGTGCAGCAGCGCCCGGTCCACCGTGACATCCAGCGTGCGCTGAAGCCGGTCCTGCGCGTCGCGCAGCCTCGGCCAGTCGCGCTGCTGGAAGCCCGCCTCCCGCTCCATGTCCGGCTTGGCGCGCTCCACCGATAGCCGGTACAACGTCTGCGCCGCGCCCAGGTATCCGGACGCCATCGACAGAGTTGCCAGCATGGAATTTCGCTCGCGCGTCTTCTCGCTCTCCGCCTGCAGCGCGCGCAGCGCCGGAAGCACGTCGCCATATTTTTTCTGCCGGGCCGGGTCGGCCGCGATCCAGGACTCCAGCTCTTTCTCCTGCTGCTGTTTCCTGTCCAGGCTCCCGCCCTTCGTCAGCCCTTCCAGCATTCCCAACTGGTTGGTCAGCCCGTTGTTCAACCCCTGCACGCGCCCCGCAACCTTCAGCGCGATCGCCGGATTCTGCTTCGTGAGCTGGTCCAGGATCACCAGTTGCTCCCGCGCCCGCCGGATCGCCAAAGGCATCGTGTACTCGGTGGTCTCTTTGACCTCCGAATAGGTCTGGTGCCGCTGCGTGCGTCCCGGATAGCCGGTCACGAACACCAGTTCTCCCGGCTTGATGCCTGTCGTCGATACCTTCAGCCAGTGCTTCGGCTTGAATGGAACATTGTCTTTGGAGTAGACCGCCGGCTTCCCGTCCCTTCCAACATAGGCGCGCAGAAAGCTCCAGTCTCCCGTGTGCCGCGGCCAGCGCCAGTTGTCGGTCTCGCCGCCGAATACCCCGATCCCCTCGGCGGGCGCGTACACCAGCCGCACGTCCTTGATCTCCATCTGCGCAATCTCGAAGTACTTCAACCCGTCGAAGAAGGACGCCACGTTGCACCGCTGTCCGCTCTTCTCGCAGGTGGCGATGCGCTCCTTCACTCTCCGGTCGATCAGGTCGTACCGCTCGCGGTCCGTTGCCTTCGCGTCGATCCCGCCCGTGATGGAAGCCGTCACCTCCACCACCGAGGTCGTCACGAAAACCCGCGACCCCGGCCCGTTCGGCAGCTCTTCATCGCGGTTCTTTGCCAGGTACCCGTCTTTCAGCAGATTGCGCTGCGGCGTGGAGTTGAACTGCAATCCGCCTGTGACGCAGTGATGATTGGTGACGATCAGCCCGTCCGGTGAGACGAACGACGCCGTGCATCCACCCAGCGAAACCACCGCGCCCATTGGCTGTCCGGTCAAGTCCGCGAAGGTCTTCGCATCGCCCGTGAATCCGAGGGCTTTCAGCCTGGCGGCCAATTCGGGCATCTGTTGAGGCATCCACATGCCTTCTTCGGCGGGCAGGCTGCTGGAGAGCAGCGCCACACCCAGGAACAGGACCGTGGTCCTTATGCGCTTCAAAACGAGTCCTCCATGATCCATGACGGCATACGTCGGCATCGATGCGGGCGCGCCCGCACCCCGTCCGCCCGCAGAATAGCACCATGCACGCCGCGCCACGACTCCCGTTTTTGCTTATAATTGAAACGAGCAGTGAACTGGGTCAACCAACTCCCCTCTAATCAAAGGACTTCCAATCGATGTCGACACTAGAGGTATCCCCGGCGGAATCCACGCCGGGCCAGCCAAGTCATCAACTTATCAACGACTTCAGCATTCAGGTGGCAACGGTGAACGGGTCGGGCAGCCAGACTGCCAACACCGTGCTCATGCGCGCCCTGTTCCAGATGGGCATCCCGGTCTCCGGGAAAAACATGTTCCCATCCAACATCGCCGGCCTGCCCACGTGGTTCACCATCCGCGCCAGCAAGCACGGCTACATCGGGCGCCGTAAGGAAATCGACTTCCTCGTGGCCATGAATCCCGAGACCGCGCGCGAAGACGTCATGAAACTCGATAGCGGCGCCGCCGTCGTCTACGACGAGCCGCTCAAGCTGAGCGAGCTGCGCAGCGATCTTCACTTCTACCCCGTTCCCTTCGATAAGCTCGTGGCGCCGGTCTGCCCCGATGCCAAGTTGCGCAAGCTCGTTCGCAACATGATCTACGATGGCGTGGTCGCCCAACTCCTCGCCATCGACATGCAGGAGATCCGCAAGGCCCTCGTCAAGCAGTTCGGCGCCAGGAAGGCCAAGGCCGCCGACCTCAATTGGGGCGCCTGCCAGGCAGGCTTTGATTACGCCGCTAAAGCCCTCACCAAGACCGATCCCTGCCTCGTCCAGCGCATGAACGAGACCGCCGGCAAAATCATCATCGATGGCAATGCCGCCTGCGCCCTCGGCGCCATGTTCGCCGGCGTGACCGTCGTCACCTGGTATCCGATCACGCCATCATCCTCCCTGGTCGAATCCCTGATCGGCTACACGCGGCGCTTCCGCCACGACCCCGAAACCAAGCAGGCCACCTACGCCATCGTGCAGGCCGAAGACGAGCTCGCCTCCATCGGCATGGCCCTCGGCGCCGGTTGGGCCGGCGCACGCTCCATGACCGCCACCGCCGGACCCGGCATCTCTCTCATGAGCGAGTTCGTCGGCCTCGGATACTACGCCGAAATCCCCGTCGTCATCTACGACGTCGAGCGCGTCGGCCCCTCCACCGGCCTGCCCACCCGCACCGCCCAGGGAGATTTGCTCAGCACCGCGCTCCTCTCCCACGGCGACACCAAGCACCCCATGTTTTTCCCCTGCTCACCCGAAGAGTGCTTCTCCATGAGCATCGAAGCCTTCGAGTTCGCCGAAAAGTTCCAGACCCCGGTATTCGTCATGACCGACCTCGACCTCGGCATGAACAACTGGATGGCCGACCCCTTCGTCTACCCCGAGAAACCCATCCAGCGCGGCAAGGTCCTCACCGCCGAAGATCTGGACAAGCTCGGCGGCTTCGCCCGCTACAAAGACATCGACGGCGACGGCGTCGGTTACCGCACCCTGCCCGGTACCCGCCACCTCCACGGCGCCTACTTCACCCGCGGCAGCGGCCACAACGAAAAGGCCCAATACACCGAGCGCGAAGACGACTACATCAACAACATGGACCGCCTCGCGCACAAGTTCGAAACCATGCGCCGGCACGTGCCCGAGCCCGTGATTCACCGTCGCGAGGGCGCCGGCATCGGATTCGTCGCCTTCGGAACCTCCGACTACGCCGTCCGCGAAAGCTGCGACCAGCTCTCCAAGGAATATGGCATCGAGGCCAGCTACCTGCGGCTCAAAGCATACCCCTTCACAAACCACCTCACGGATTTCGTCCGCAGCCACGACCGCGTCTACGTGGTCGACCAGAACCGCGACGGCCAGTTGCTCGGCCTGATGCGCCTGGAATTCGACCCCGGCCTGATCGCGAAGCTGCGTAGCGTGCGCTATTTCGGCGGCCTGCCGCTCGACGCGCGCACGGTCACCGACGAAGTCGTCAGACAGGAAAGTAACGCGGGCCTCCTCATCCGCCCGGAGGGCAAATAACATGAGTACCGCCACCGTTCCCCCGAAAAAGACCAACCACATCGGCCTCGAGGTCCTCAGCTACAAGGGCAGCAAGACCACGCTGTGCGCCGGCTGTGGCCACAACGCCATCTCCGAGCGCCTCATCGAGAGCTTCTACGAGCTCGGCGTCGATCCCTTCAACGTCGCCAAGTTCTCCGGCATCGGCTGCTCTTCCAAGTCGCCGGCCTACTTCCTGGGTCTCTCGCACGGCTTTAACGGCGTCCACGGCCGCATGCCCGCCATCGCCACCGGCGCGCTGCTGGCCAACCACAAGCTGCTGGGACTCGGCGTCACCGGCGACGGCGACACCGCCTCCATCGGCATCGGCCAGTTCATGCACCTCGTGCGCCGCAACCTGCCCATGATCTACGTCATCGAGAACAACGGCGTCTACGGTCTCACCAAGGGCCAGTTCTCCGCCACCGCCGACCTCGGCTCCACCCTCAAAACCGGCACCGTCAACGACCTGCCCCCCTTCGATTGCTGCGCCCTCGCGCTCAAGTGGGGCGCCACCTTCGTCGCCCGCTCCTTCAGCGGCGACAAGAAGCAGCTTCAGGCCATCCTCAAGACCGCCATCGCCCACAAAGGCCTGTCAATGATCGACGTGATCTCGCCCTGCGTGACCTTCAACGACCACGTCGGCTCCACCAAAAGCTACTCCTACATGAAGGAGCACGAGACCGTCCTCCACGAGTTGGATTTTGTCCCCCATTTCGAGGATATTTCAGTTGATATCCCCGAAGGCCAGGTCATGGACGTACCCATGCACGATGGCTCGCACCTGCGCATCCGCAAGCTCCACCGCGACTTCGACCCAACCGACCGGTTGGCCGCTCTCGCCGCCCTCGAGGAAGCCGAGAAAAAGGGCGAAGTCCTTACAGGT
Source organism: Candidatus Acidiferrales bacterium (assembly GCA_035499435.1). Classification (GTDB taxonomy): domain Bacteria; phylum Acidobacteriota; class Terriglobia; order Bryobacterales; family Bryobacteraceae; genus Solibacter. The sequence goes on from DATJYW010000165.1 coordinate 9,151, forward strand.
GTTCTATATGTGAACACCCAGAAGCCCACCTTCATGGAGCTTCTGAACGTCGTGGACGAACCCCTCGGTACCCTGCCCGAATCCCGGACCCGCCCCGCCCGGGCAGTTCTCGATCAGGTGATGGAAGAGCTCCGCTAGACCCCTTTGCGGGGGTACATTACCCGCAAAGTTGCCGCCGAAGTAGGCATTGCTTTCGTTATCGGTCAATGCTAGCATCTTAACCGGTCTGTCATCCTCCGAGACAGATTGCTGTAAACTTTCTAAGGCCTCATGTCATCAATGGCGTGGGGCTTTTTTTATGCCGTAACTTTCCCCCGGTAACGCAGTATTCCGTTCATGCGCGATCTCCGATATGCCCTGCGCACCCTCTCACGCAATCGCGGGCTGAGCCTCTCCGCCATCCTCGTGCTCGCCCTCGGCATCGGCGCGAATTCGGCCATTTTCACCGTCGTCCGCGCCGTCCTCCTCGCACCGCTCCCCTACCGCGACCCCGACCGCCTCGTCCGCCTCTATGAGCGCGACGTCATCCGTACCACTCCCTTCAACCCGGTTTCCGCCGCCAATTTCTACGACTGGAAAACTCAATCCAACAGCTTCCAGTCGATGGCCTTCTACGGCGATTGGCAAGCCAGCTTCTCCCCCTCCGATGGCGGACTCCCCGAGATCCTCTCCGGCGCCATCTGCGACTCCGGCTTCTTTCCCACACTCAGCGTTCCTCCCGCGCTCGGGCGCACCTTCCGCGAAGAGGACGACCGTCCGGCAGCCGACCGCGTCGTGGTCATCAGCGATGCGCTTTGGCGCCGCCGCTTCGCCGCAGCCCCTTCCGTCATCGGTGCTCCCATGCGCCTCGATGGCGAGATCCATACCGTCATCGGCGTCATGCCCCCGGCCTTCGCCTTTCCCGATGCCGCCGCCCGGATCTGGCTGCCGGTCGGCCGCGTGCTGGATCCCGCTTTCCGGCAGTTGCGCGGCGTTCACCGCTTCAGCGCCATCGCCCGCCTCAAACCCGGCATCCCCATCGCTCAGGCCCGCGCCGAGCTCGATGGCATCGCCCGCCGTATCCTCCAGCAGCACCCCGCCGAGTTGACCGGAAAAGGCGCCAACGTGGCGGCGCTCGCCGACCGCATGGTCACCGGTGTCCGCACCATGCTCCTCGTGCTGCTCGGCGCGGTAGCGTGCGTCTTGTTGATCGCCTGCGTGAACGTCGGCAATCTCCTGCTCGCCCGCTCCGTCGCCGCCCGCCGTGAAATCGCTGTCCGCACCGCCCTCGGCGCCGGCCGCGCCCGCATCGCCCGCCAGTTCCTCACTGAGAGCCTGCTTCTCTCGCTCGCCGGCGCGGCCGCGGGAATCCTCCTCGCGGGCCTTGGCACCGGCCTGTTGATCAGAATGGCCGGCTACATCCCCCGCATCGAAACCGTGCGCGTCAACGGCGCCGTCCTCGCGTTCACCACCGCCGTAGCGGTCCTTACCGGCATCGCCCTCGGACTCGTCCCCGCCCTCATGTCCTCCTCCGCCTCGCTCAGCCATGGCATGCGCGAAGGAGGCCGGTCGGCCACCGCGGGCCGGGGAGCGCGCTTCTTCCGCGATTCCGTGATCGCCTTCCAGGTGGCCCTCTCCCTGGTCCTGTTGATGGGCGCCGGCCTCATGCTGAAGAGCTTCGCCCGCCTGCGCTCCGTCGATCCCGGCTTCGTACCCGACCGCCTCCTCACCATCCGTTTCTCCCTGCCCGTCCAGCGCTACAATGCCCCGGCCCGGGTCGCCGCCTTCTACCGCGATCTCCTCGATCGCGTCCGCGGCATGCCCGGCATCGCCGCCGTGGGCATGGTCACCGTTCCCCCGCTCGGCGGCCACTTCCTGGACAACTCCTTCACCGTCGATGGCCGTCCGCCCCTCCCTCAAGGCCAGTTCCTCGACGCCGTCGTCCGCGCCGCCGACCCGGACTACTTCCGCGCCGCCGGCATCCCCATCCGCCGCGGACGCGTCTTCACCGCCGCCGATTGGCTCGCCGCCGCCGACAAGGCCGTGATCACCGAATCCATGGCCGCCGCATTCTTCCCCAACGAAGACCCCATCGGCAAGCGCCTCCGCCTCAACCCCCGCCAGGCCTATGAAATCGTCGGCATCGTCGGCGACACGCGCCAGAACCTCGCGACTCTTCCCGAGCCCACAATGTACTTCCCGCTCTTCCAGGGCGACACGTCATTCGCCACCCTCATGATTCGCGCCGCCGCCGATCCGAACCTGCTCTCCCTGCCCGTCCAGAAAGAAATGCGCCGCCTCGATCCCGATCTCCCCGCCGTCACCGTGAAGACCATCGACGAGATGATGTGGGGCGGGACCCAGCAGAACCGCTTCGGCCTCACGCTCATCGCCATCTTCGCCGCGCTCGCCGTTGTCATGGCCGCCATCGGCCTCTATGGAGTTCTGGCCTACATGATCGGCCGCCGCGCCGGCGAGCTCGGCATCCGCATCGCGCTCGGCGCCCCCGGCTCGGCCATCACGCAACTGGTCGTATGGCAGGGCATGAAGCCCGCCGTCGCGGGAGTCCTCGCCGGCATCGCCGGCGGCCTCGCCTGCGCCCGCTTCCTGAAAACGCTGCTCTACGAAGTCGCTCCCGCCGATCCCGCGGTGCTCGCCGCGGTCGTGATCCTTTTCTTCGTGATCACCCTCGCCGCCTGCG
>DATJYW010000166.1:0-7136 GCA_035499435.1 Candidatus Acidiferrales bacterium
GGAAAAATTTCCGGTACCAGGATCTTCCTTCTACTCACTTTGGCAGATGCTCAGAGCTAACTCCGGCAAATACGTGTTTCGATATACCCTGAGCAGGTGGTCCTCCGGAAACCCGATCGCTCGGGCGTATTGGCGGATATAACTCGTGTTGTAAATTCCTCCAGGCAGCTTAGCGAATTGACCCTGCTCGATTTGCCTGAGATAACGGAGCCCGATCTTGGTCGTGTCGGCGATTTGGTCAAGAGAGATTCCCCGTCTTTGGCGTAGGCCGGCGAGGTCTGGCAGTTCGAGAGTAGTAGGCCTCATGCCCGCATGAACTGCATTTCGAGGGCAACTCGCTGAACCTACGGCAACGCCGTCCGTCGTAGCGTGAAAAAACCCGGTTAGAATTGGTCTACTTGGACCTCTTACACGCTGGCATCGCATTCGGCGCCGCCTTTCTGGCGGGCGCCATCAATTCAGTCGCTGGAGGCGGGACGCTGGTGTCCTTCCCGGCGCTCATCTGGCTGGGGCTGAACTCGGTCGCCGCGAACGCCACCAGCACCGTCGCCATCTGGCCCGGGACGGTGGGTAGCGCCTGGGGCTACCGGCGCGAGCTGGGTAAGGCCGAGCCGCGGTTCCGGGTGCTGATCGCGCCCAGCCTGATCGGCGGGCTCACGGGAGCGCTGCTGTTACGGTGGACTCCCCCGGCAATTTTCGACAAGCTGGTGCCGTTCCTGATCCTGTTCGCGACTCTGCTGCTGATGGCCCAGGAACCGGTGCAGCGGATGCTGGGGACCGGTGACGCCGAATCGCACCACTCTACGAAATGGATCGTGGGAGCGCTGCTGTTCCAATTGGGCGTCGGGATTTATGGCGGCTACTTCGGGGCGGGCATCGGTATCCTGATGCTGGCGGCGTTGAGCATTCTGGGCCTCCAGGACATCCACGAGATGAACAGCCTCAAGGTGGTGTTCGGCGGGTCGATCAACGGCATTGCGGCGGTATATTTTGTCTGGGCGAATATGGTCAAGTGGCAATACGTGCTCCTGATGGCGGTCGCCGCCATCCTGGGCGGGTGGGGCGGCGCGGGAACAGCACGGAAAATGGGCCGAACCGCGGTGCGGCGGATCGTGATTGCTATTGGGTTTGGCATGGCGATATCCCTGTTCGTAAAAAAGTGATCAGCCGGGACCCTGGCGGCCATTTGCACGTATATATAGGAAGTGATGGCACGTATTCGGTTTGCTGTACGCAGTCTGGCCAAGGCGCCGCTCCTCAGCCTGGTGGTGATCCTCTCGCTCGGGCTGGGGATCGGTGCGAACACGGCAATCTTCTCTCTGCTGCACCAGGTGGTCCTGAGTTCCCTGCCCGTGGAGCATCCGGAGCAACTGGTGCTGGTCAATGCCTCGGCCGAATTCAAGGGTGGACGCAGCTCTACGAACAACTCCGGCGGCATGGAAGCAGTCTTCAGCTATCCGATGTTCCGGGGCTTGGAGAAGGATCACCAGGGAGTGATCGGCGCGGCGGCGTTTCGCGACCTGGGCGCCAACATCGGGTTCGGGGCGCACACGATCTCGGGCCAGGTGACAGTGGTCTCAGGCGGCTATTTTCCTCTCCTCGGTGTAAAACCGCTGATAGGTCGAACCCTCACACCGGAGGATGACCTGCCGGGAGGCGGCAACGCGGTCGCCGTGCTGAGTTACGGCTACTGGCACGACCGGCTGGGCGCCGACCCGAATGTGCTCAACCAGCCGGTGCGCATCAACAGCCACCCTTTCACCATTATCGGGGTAGCGCCGCGTGACTTCACCGGAATGACCCTCGGCACCGAGACCGAGACCTACGTACCGCTCTCGTTCAAGCCGCAGCTCACCCCCAACTGGGACGGCACCAGGCGGTGGGACGACTTCTGGCTGTACGTTTTCGCGCGAGTGAAGCCGGGAGGTTCGCGCGAACAGGCGGCGGCGGCGTGGAATTCGACCTACGCGAGCCTGGTGGAAACCCAGGCCAAGACGATGCACTTCCGCGACGACAACCGGCGGCAGCGTTTCTTGAAGTCACGTTTGAGCCTGGTGGATGGGAGGCAGGGACAGAGCAGCTTCCGCGATTCGACCAGGACACCGGTGTGGATCCTGATGGCAGCCACAGCCCTGGTGCTGCTTATCGCCATGGCCAACGCGGCCAACTTGCTGCTGGCGCGGTCGGCGCAGAGGAAGAAAGAGCTGGCGATCCGCGCGGCCATGGGCGCCGGACGCGGCGAGCTCATCGGCCAGATGCTGGCCGAGGCCCTGCTGCTGGCGGCGGCGGGAGGCGCGGCGGGCCTCGCGCTGGGCGTGATCTCGCTCAAACTGCTGCTGGCCCAATTCGGCGGCGATACGCCGAGCTATTCGCTCACCAGCGACCTCGAATGGCCCGTGCTGCTCTTCAGTCTTGGTCTGTCGGTGGCCACCGGACTGCTCTTCGGGCTGTATCCGGCATGGGAGGCGGCGTGGTCGTCGCTGGCAGGAACGTTGAAGGACGAAGCCGGCCAGGTGTCCGGGACGCGCACCACCGCGCGGATCCGGCAGGGCCTGGTTTGCGCGCAAGTGATGGTGTCGGCGGTGCTTCTGATTCCGACCGGCCTGTTCCTCAAGAGTCTCGTCAACCTGACGCACGTGGACCTCGGGATTCGCACCGAGAATCTGGTGGGGTTCTCCGTTTCTCCTGCCCTTAACGGCTATACCAACGAGCAGAGCCGCGCCCTGTACGAACGCGCCGAAGCCGAGTTGGCTGCCATTCCGGGCGTGCGAGCGGTGGCGGCGTCCATGGTGCCGCTGATTGCGGGGAGCAACTGGGGCAACGATGTGACCATCCAGGGCCGCCCGAAGGGCGAAAACGATAACTCGATGTTCAACGAGATCGGGCCGGGATTTTTCGGCAAGATGGGCGTGCCGCTGATCACCGGCCGCGAGTTCACCGAGAGCGACAACCTGGCCGGGCCCAAGGTGGCGATCGTGAACCAGCAGTTCGCGAAGCATTTTCTCGAGGGGCGGAACCCGATCGGCGTCCGGTTCAACTACGGCGAGGGTGACCTCGAGATTGTCGGCGTGGTCAAGGACAGCCACTACTCCGGAGTCAAACAGCAGCCACCTAACCTGTACTACATGCCGTGGCGGCAGGACAAGGAACTCGGTTCCCTGGCGTTTTACGTGCGCAGCGCGCTGCCTGCCGATCAGACCGTGTCGTCGGTGCGCCGCGTGATGGCGAACATCGATCGCGATCTCCCGGCGGAGAACCTGCGTACCATGGACGAGCAGGTGCGGAAAAACATCCGCACGGACCGCGTGATTCTGGAGCTGGCGGGAACGTTCGCGGTGCTGGCGACTTTGTTGGCGATGCTCGGGCTGTATGGCGTCATGGCGCACTCGGTGACGCGGCGCACGCGCGAGATCGGCATCCGCATGGCGCTAGGCGCGGGACCGGCGCGGATCCGCGGAATGGTGATGCGCGAGATGACGTGGATCCTGGTGTTGGGACTGGCGGTGGGAGTGCCGGCGGCGCTCCTGCTCGCCAAGTACACAGAGTCGCAATTGTTCGGCGTCAAGGCGCGGGATGTGGCTGTGGTCGCGGGCGCGGTAATGGCGCTGGCGGTGACGGCGGCCATGGCCGGCTTCCTGCCCGCCCGGAAGGCAGCGCGGGTAAGCCCGATGGAAGCGCTCAGGTACGAATAGCGCTACCACCAATCATCAGCACAGTCGTCAGTGCCGGGTTGCCCAGCCTCAAATAGAAATACCCGATCCCCGCCGTGCCCAGCATGAGGTTCTTCGTCTCGCCGGCGCCGGGCAGACCGCAGGGCCATGTCAGCCGTTGTGCTTCGAACTGTTCGATGCCGGCCTGGCCGATTCTTTCGGCAGTCTCACGGAGGGCGGGAGCCTCCAACTCTCGCGCGGCCTCGAGAAGGACATCGGCGTTGCCGGCACAGCCGTGGCACAGCGAGAAGCCGATGCGAAGTGCTTCCGGAGTCTCCAGTGCGCGCTGGGTGGTGCGAATGGCGATCTCCGTTTCGGCACGCGCTTCGGCAGAACCAGTCAGCCGCCACGCGCGAATTCGCGACAGCGCGATCCCCGGAGCGCCATGGCACCAGGCGGTGCCGAAGATCGGACCCGAGGGTCCACCGGGCGGGCGGAGATAATCGCGGAAGTCGGGCCAGTTCTCGTGCTCGGGACTGTAGAAGGTGCGCTCGTAACGGAACGCCTCGTCGGCCGCCGTCCGAAAACGGGGCTCACCGGTGGCCGCATGAAGCTCCAGGAAAGCCCAGCCGATACCGGCGGTGCCATGTGAAAAACCGGTCAGGTTTCGCGCCGCAACGTTCGCGGGAAGCTCGATGGTCTTCCACGACCAGCCCTCGGAAGACTTCACGGCTGCTCCCTCCAGTTTGTCGCCCCACCGTTCGGCGAGGTCGATCCACACGGGGTGGGCACAGCGGTGCGAAAGGTCGAGGAGCACCGGAATCGCGCCGGCGTAGCCGCTCATCAGGTCGAGGCCGGAGCCGGGAAGTTCCGGTGGCAGCTCTTCGAGCATGGCGATACCAAGCTCCGTCCATGCCGGCTCTTCGAGCAGTTCGCCGATCCGGACCAGCGCCCAGGCGATGCCGAGCTTGCCGGAGTAGACTCCGGAGCTCAGCGCCGGTGCAAATTCCGCCGCGTGCCGATACGCGTGGCGGGCCGCGCCTTCCGCGGTCTTGCGCACCAACCGGTCGCCGCCGGACTGCGCGGCTGCTGCCAGAAAAAGCGCCACTCCGCTCGTGCCCGAATAGAGATCCGGTCCGAAGGATTTGTGGCGCACGTCCCACACATTCATCGAGTCGATGAACGGCCCTACCCAGTTGCAGAAGCCGTCGGACCAGATCGCGTCGCGACAGATGCGTCGCGCGATGGCGTGTGCCTGATCGAGGAATGCGCTCATGCAGCCTCCGCGCGGCCGCCGGCGAACGCGAGGTCGTCCGCGGAACCCCGGTTCAGCCATGGGCGCTCCAGCGAAACACCTTCGGAATGGAAGTGCTCCGCGACGGCGGCCAGCCTTTCCGAGCTCTGACGAGCGCCGCGCTGATGCGCCAGCCAGATGCCGCCGGCCAGCATGCGGCAGCGAGCCATGCCGAAGCTCTCCTGGCTGCCGGGATCTTCGGCGAAAGCGAGTCCTTCCGCCAGGCGCAGCGTAAACAGCGGAACATCTTCGCGCAGCAGTTGCCGCATCTGGCCATGCACGTCCCGGACGAGCTCATTCGCGATGTCGGCGTACCGGCGGGAGACGTACAGGACGGCGCTGTCGCGCCGTGCCAGCATCGCCGGATAAACTCCAGTCTTGAAATGGAACGGCACTTGCCATCGGTTCATTGCGACCGAAAGCAGCTCCAGCAACCGCGGCGCTCCTTCGGCTGGCACGTTCCAGTAGAACCTGATCACGGAGAGCTGATCGGAAGAGTCTCCCGGCGTCTCGCCGAACACGAAGTAGAAGCCGGGCTGCATGGTGCGCGACTCGTGAGGGAGAAAAACCCGGAGCGCCGTGTTCGGCGGAAGAAACATGCCGGAGCCCGTCACGTTCACGAATTCTCCGGGGCCGAGGATGCGGGTCTCGGCTCCTCTTTTCGCGACGATCTGCCCGTTTGGCATGCCATGCACGGCCAGCCAGCCGTCTTCCCATCGGTCGCAGCCCTGGTTGGCGCGCGACAACGTTTCGAGCCACGCGGGATCCGGTTCCGAGCGTGGCGGCTCGCTCTTCTCAATCTGCCCGGCAAAGCGCGTCGAGAAGCAGTGCTGGTACAACTGGTTGATCAGCTCGCCCATCAGGGGCGGCATGCCCGGCGCGATCTGGACTCCCATCATCGGCATCGCCAGAGTGCCCGAAGGTTGTCCGGCGAAAGTGAAAGCATACGGCGAGAGGATCGCGACTGCGTCGATGATTTGCGCCAGCTCTTCGCGGAGATTCATGATGTGATGCCGAGCAGTTCGCTCGCAGCCTCTTCGGGATTGTTCAACACGTTCATGCTGAGTTGCAGCAGCAGCACGGTTCCGGAGTTCGCCTGAGGCGCGGTCTGCAACACCTCGAAGGCGGTCTGGATGGTGCGCGCGCCGGTGTATAGAACCGTGCGGCGCAGCAGGTCGCGTGCCGACTGGCCGGCAACCTCGCGGCACGCGGTGTAGATCCGCCAGAACGACTGCATCGCGGGCTGCATTTTCTCGACGGGATAGCGCGCCTGGGCGAGCATGGCGTCCGGATCGGACATTTCGTTTCCGGGCAGCGATTGCACCCAGAACGAGAGATACGCGCTGAAGATTCCGGCCACGTCCCAACAGGAATCGCCCCAATCGGCCATTTCCCAATCGACGATCTTCAGCAAGAGGTGGCCGTTGGAACTGGGGCAGAGAACACAGTTGTCCCATTTGATATCGCCGTGAATCACGGCGTCTTGGCGCCAGTCGGCACGGAGTCCTTCGAGCGCGCTGCCGAACTGGGGAAACTGGCGGATCATCCCCAGCATCTGGTGGATGCCGCCGCTCAGTCCGGCCGCGGCGTGGGCAGGCATGTCGTGCAACGACAGGGCCCACGAAGGCTGGCGGAGAAACATCCCGTCGAGGCCTGCCGGCGGGCCGGCGGCCGCCTTGCGGTGGTAGTTTCCGAATGCCATACCGAGTTGCTCGGCCACTTCAACAGGAAACGCGTCGTTGCGGAAGTGGTGCTCGGCGATGGTTTCGGCGCCCTCCATCAGCTCGGTGATCAGGACCGAGCGGCGTTCGTCGTATGCGCAAAAGCGTGGCACGACCTTGGCCACGTCGGCGAAGGCTTTGTCCAGGGCGGCCAGCCGGTAGCATTGCGCCTCGGCGCGGAGGGTACGCACGGCTTCCGGTTCCCACTGGCGCACCTGCTTCAGGAAGTAGCCTCGGCCGTTCCGCTGCCGGATCCGGAAGTTGCGATTACGGCGCGGAACCTCGCTGATCTCGATCGAGCCGTTGACGACCGAGTCCCGGGTGAGCAATCCGCGCTCGAGCAGGTAGTAGACGAGATTCTCCGCGTTGAGGATCACGCGAAAACCTCAACTACGTCTGCCGTTATTCGACTGTTGCCGTCAGGCCGCATTACCTCGGGCAGCCAGGGGTATGGTGTGGACCGCATCCGAA
>DATJYW010000167.1:0-10239 GCA_035499435.1 Candidatus Acidiferrales bacterium
ATGGGAAGAAGCGGCTGGCGTTGTCCCACGTGAAGCGTCCGAAGAAGCGGTCGTTGTCGCTGAAGTTGTGATCCAACCGGAAGTCCCACAGCGCATCGTCGATTCGCTCTACCGGCGCCAGGAAATAGTTGTTCGCGAGGCGGTCCGTGTACAAGGGCAGCGGATAGAGGTTTGCCAGCGCGACGCCGATCGGATTGAGGCGGTTTGCGGGGATGGTATTCCCGGGGAAGGGTGTCCGTGGAGAGGTGGCCGGATCGTAGATCGTGGTGGAAGCGAAGGGCTCGGTGAAGATCCCCTGCCGCTGCAACCCGGTGGGCACGGTGCTCAGGGTGGGGTTCCCCTTGCGAATGGTGTTCACCTGAAAATCCGTGAAGAAAAATGTCCTGCTTTTAATGATGGGCCCCCCCAGGGAAGCGCCGTACTCGTTCTGGTTGTACTTGCTCTTGGTGGAGCCGTCGAAGAAATTGCGGGCGTCGAGGGCGCTGTTTCGCAGGTATTCGAACGCGGTGCCGTGGAAGGAATTGGATCCGGATTTGCTGCTCACCAGCACCGTAGTGCCGGCGCGGCTGCCGTATTGGGCGGAGTAGTTGAACGTGAGGACGCGGAACTCGGCGATGGCATCCACCGAGGGCAATGTGCCGACGCCGCCCGCGGTGAGCTCGTTGTTATCGACTCCGTCGTACAGCCAGTCGTTGGCGTTCTGACGCATTCCCTGCGCGGAGAGCGAGACGCTGCCGCGGTAGGAGACTTCGCTACTGCCGCCCTGGTTCAGGAAGTCGCCCGGGCGCTGGCTTTTGACGGTGCCGGTTCCCAATAGCGCCAATTGCACGAAGTTGCGGCCGTTCAGCGGAAGTTGCGAAACCTGTTCCGGGTGAATGGTCTGTCCGAGAGTCGCATCCGAGCGTTGCGCCTCGACTTGGGCCACCTGGCTGGAAACCTGGATCTCGGTGCCGACCGACGCGAGTTGCAGTACGAGATCGACGGTTCGATTCTGGCCGACCTCGAGGGTGAGGTTCTGGTTCTCGGCCGGCCGAAAGCCGGCTCCGGATGCCTTCACGGAGTAGACGCCAATGGGGAGGGCGGTGGCGGTGTAGTGTCCCGCGCTGTCCGCGGTTACCGTTCTTTCCTGGCCCGTGCCCTGGTTGGTGATGCTGACCTGGACGTTTGGAATCACCGCCCCGGTCGCGTCGGTAATGTTGCCCGAGATTGTCCCGATGGCCTGGGCATGGACAGCCGAGGTCACCAGCATCGACACAAATAATGCACACCACACTTTACGCATGAGACTTCACCCCCATCTGCTTCCACAACAAAGGAGCGCATGGCTTCACCCTGATGCAATGGCGCTACTCGGGGTTTGAATATATCGCCGGGGTTCGGTGGTGTCAAGCAAAGCCGGGGCAAATGGCGATCATCACAAGTTCGTCAAGAATATTTCCAGATTTGGAAAAGACTTGCCGGAGTTGGATATGCTCCAATCGAGCCGCAAGGCTCAATTCAGGTTTCAGGACCGTTCTGTTGTTTCGAGGAGGTAACTGTGCTACCCAGTGCGAGGCTGCTGGCAATCTGTTCACTTGTGATCTGGACTGGTACGCCGCTCGCCGGCCAGGGATTCGGTAAAATTGTCGGGGCGGCTATCGACCCGCAAGGGCTGGGTGTGCCCAATGCCCGGGTGGTGGTGACCGAAGCGGCGACGGGTCTCGAGTCGAGCACGGTAACCAACCAGGAAGGGTTCTACACGCTGCCGGCGCTGCGCCCGACCCAGTACAACCTGACGGTAACCGCGGGCGGATTCAAGACGTTCACGCAGTCGGGAATCACGCTGCGCGCCGACGAGACCGTCACGGTGAATGCCAGCCTGCAATTGGGCGCGGCGGCAGAGAAGGTGACGGTCAGCGCCGATGCCCCGCAGGTAGACACGGCCACGGGCACTCTCGGCCAGGTGGTGGACACCAAGCGGGTTGAAGATTTGCCTTTGAATGGCCGCAACGCCGCCCAGTTGACGGTCCTGGTGGCGGGCGTGGTGGCCGCACCGAACGATTCGGCGGACCAGGGCCAAACCAAGACATTTCCGGTGGTGGTCACGATATCGGCGAACGGGTCGAGGGCCAACACGACCAACTACATGCTGGACGGCGGCAACAATGTGGATGAATACACCAACGTGAACCTGCCGTTCCCGTTCCCCGATGCCTTGCAGGAATTCAGCGTCCAGACCAGCAACTACAGCGCGGAGTACGGTCTGAACGCCGGCGGACTGGTAAACGTGGTCACCAAGTCCGGGACGAATGAGCTGCACGGCGACGCCTTCGAGTATCTCCGGAACCGGGAATTCAACGCGCGCAACTTCTTCGCCAAGGTGGCGGATCCATTGAAGCGCAACCAGTTCGGGGTGACCGCCGGAGCGCCGGTGTATATCCCGAAGGTGTACAACGGGCGCGACAAGACGTTCTTTTTCTTCGGCTACCAGGGTACGATCCTGCGCAACATGGCAGGGGCGCAGAGCGCGTTCGTCCCCACCGCGGCGCAAGCGCAGGGGATCTTCTCGTCTACCATTTACGATCCCAAGACGTCGCCGTTGGCGCCGTTTCCGAACAATACGATCCCTACCAACCGCCTGGATCCGGCGTCGGCGGCGTTCATGAAAGATCTGCCGGTAGGGGTCGGCAACGGCCTGGTGTTCTACCAGAAACCGGTGCGGCAGAACTTCAACGAGGAGGTGGTGCGGGTGGATCACCAACTCACGACCAAGGACCGGCTGACGGGCCGCTACTACCGCAACCGGTTCTACAATGTCGGAATTCTGGACACCACCAACCTTCTGACTTTCACCGATGAAGCCAAGAACCTGGTGCAGAACGGGTTGCTTTCCGAGACCCACACATTCAGCCCGTCGTTGATCAACGTCTTTACCCTGAACTACGCGCGAGTAGCCGCCCAGCGCGGCGCGCCTCCGGGCTCGCCGAGTGTGGCCGATTTCGGCGTGAACATCTGGCAGCCGCCCGACAAGGCGTTGCAGCAGATCCAGGTGTCCGGATTCTTCACGATCGGCGACAACCCGAAGGCGCGATTTACCCGCAACAACTGGAGCCTGAGAGACGACGTGCACTGGAACAAGGGCAACCACACGCTCGCCTTCGGTGTGGGCGCGGAAATCAGCCGCATGGATATCGACAGCCAGTACCAGGAGCCGGGCGCGTTCAACTTCACGGCGGACACGACCGGCAACGCGATCGCCAGCTTCGATCTCGGCTATCTTCGGACCCTGACGCAGGGCTCCGGCCAGTTCTTCAACAACCGCAACCAGTTTCTAGGGCTTTACGCATCCGACAGCTACCGGGTCAACAGGCGGCTCACTGTGAATGCCGGTGTGCGGTGGGAGCCGTTCTTCCCGTGGAAGGAACTGAAACACCGGATCACGCAGTTCAATCCCACCGCGTATTATGCGGGCCAGGTGTCATCGGTCTACACCAATGCGCCTCCCGGGCTGCGGTTTCCCGGCGACTCCGGCATGCCCGAGAACGGAGTGAACTCGAACTACAACAATTTCATGCCGCGCGTCGGCTTTGCCTGGGATGCGACCGGGGACGGCAAGACCAGTGTGCGCGGCGGTTCCGGCATTTTCTACGACACGCGCATGATGGCCGGCTTCATGAATGCGGTTACTACCAACACGCCGTTCAGCCCGACGGTCAGTATCACCACGCCGCAAGGTCCGTTCAGCGATCCGTACCGCGGGATTGTGAATCCCTTCCCGACGCCGGTGCCGATTCCGAAGAATGTGGCGTTCCCGCTGCCGGTGATCGTGGTCAGCCTGGATCCGTCGGGCACTTATAAAGTGCCGGCGATCTACAACTGGAACCTGACGGTGGAGCGGCAAGTGGCGAAAGACCTGATGGCGCACGTCTCCTATGTCGGCTCGCACACCAGCCACCTGGCCACGAGCCTGCAACTGAATCCCGCCGTGTACACGCCCGGGAGCACGCTCTCCACTGACGCCCGGAGGATCTTCCAATCGTTCTCCGGCATCACGCTGGACAGCCAGGCGGTGAACGGCCACTACAATTCGCTGCAGGCGGGCCTGGAGAAGCGGCTGTCGCGGGGAGTCACGATTCTGGCGAATTACACCTGGGCGAAGGCGATGGACAACCTGCCGTTCAACCAGAGCGTGACCGGGCCGGGGCCGAATGCGTCCGGCACGGTCTACCCGTGGTACTTCCCGAAAGCCGACGCGCTGGACTACGGCCGCGCGGATTTCGACCGCACGCATCGCTTCGTGATTTCGTACGTCTGGGTGCTGCCCACGCCGAAGGGCGCCAACAAGGCGGTACGCATCCTGGCTGGGGGATGGCAGATGACCGGCCTGTTCCAGGCGCAGACGGGGCTTCCGCTGACGGTCACGGCCGGACAGGACCGGTCGCAGACGGGCCTCGGCGTAGATCGTGCGGTGGTGGTCGGTCCAGCCCTGGGGCCGGGAGCGTGCGGAGCGTCGGCGCCGTGTGTGAATTACCTGATTCCCGGCTCCTTCCAGTTACCGCCTACGGCCGCCACGGCGGTACCGTACGCGGCTTCGTTCGGCAACTTCGGGAAGGGAGCGGTCAGCGGGCCGGGGGCCGCCACCTGGGATGTGGGGGCGTTCAAGAACTTCGTCATCCACGAGCGCGCCAGCATCCAGTTTCGGGCGGAGTTCTTCAATGTGCTGAACCGCGCGAACTTCAATAACCCGACCACGACGATCAGCTCCGGCGGCTTCGGCAGCATCACGGGCGCCGGCGACCCGCGCATCGGCCAGCTTGCGCTGAAGTTCGTCTGGTAGAGCGGCTATCGCCAGGCGAGGGTGGAACGATCCTGGTGTGTGAACTCGACGGAGACGCCGTCGGGCGTTGCCGTGACATGTTCGAGTGGGCGGCCATTCAAGGTGGCGCTGGAGGCGTGGACGAACCTGAGGCGGACGGTGATGCGGGCCGGGGCGCCGGAGATGGTCAGGGTGGCGGCTTGCGGCTGGTATTCCAGTTTGCGGTTCTCGAAATCCGCGATCGTCCGGGGCTCATGGCCGGGGTAGAGTTCGTAGACGCGGCGGTCGTCGAGGGCCTGAACCTTGCTGTCGGGAAATTGACTGCGCGGCACCAGCGTCATCACATCCTCGGGAATCTTCGGCAGAATGGTGCCCTCGCGCAGGAAGAGGGGGATGCGGTCGAGCGGCGCTTCCGCGGCGATTGTCTGCCGTCCGGTGAAGCAGCGGCCCGTCCAGTAGTCGATCCATGAGCCTTCGGGGAGATAGAGCGCGCGCTGCGTGACCGGGCTCAATACGGGCGCCACCAACAGGTCGGGGCCGAAGTAGTATTCGTCTTCCGCCTGGCGTGCCTCCGGGTCGTCCTGGTGCATGAGCACGAGCGCGCGCATCAAGGGCAGGCCGGTTTGGCGGCTCTCGAGCGCCGCTGCGTAGCGGTACGGGAACAGGCTCATGTGCAGGACGGAGTACTGGCGGAAGATGTGCAGGGCTTCTTCGCCGTAGTCCCATGGCCCGAGATTCATGCCGCTCATCACTTCCATGCCCGGGGAGAGCGCCGAATACTCCGTCCAGCGGGCAAAGACGATGTCGTCGCCGGGAGTGCGCGCGGTCTTGTTGTACCCGCCGAGATCGCTCATCCACAGGGAGATTCCGCTCATGCCGGCGTTCAAGCCGGCGGTGACCACGGTGGGTAGCCCATTGTTCCGCGAGAAACTGGCGTCGTTATCGCCGGCCCAAAACAATGGCAGAGTGTGCGAGCCGACGGTCCCGCTGCGCTGGAACAAGACCCAGTCGGCGCCTTTGCGAGCCTCCAGCGCTTCCGCGACGGCCCGGTTGTATTCGATGGCGTAGCGGTTGCGCAACTCACGCGCGTCCTGGCCGCCGGCGAAGACCACATCGCCGAGAAATGCGCCCTCGCCGTCGTCGTCCTTGAAACCGTCGGCTCCCAAAGCGATCGCTTTCGATACCTGGCCCTGCCACCAGCGCTTCGCGGCGGGATTGGTGAAATCGATCAGGGCGCCGATGCCTTTCCACCAGCGGCCGATGTAAGTGGAGCCGTCGGGCCGGTGCAGAAAGTAGCCCTGCCGTTCGGCTTCCGCGAAATTGGACGCGGGGCCGGGCGCGAGCTTGGCGGCAAATCCGTCCTCGTACGGCCGGGCGGTCTCGCGATTGATCCACGGCGTGTGCCAGAGAACCAGCTTGTAGCCCTTGTCATGCACGCGGGCAATCATCGCCCGCGCGTCCTCGAACTGTTTCGGGTTGAAGTCGTAGGTGTTGTAGTTGGTGGCCCAGGGACTATCGATCAGCAGCACCGATGCCGGCAGTCCGAGCTCGCGGTAGCGATCGACGTCCTCGTAGACCTCGCGCGAATTCCGATGGTAGTCGCGAGCCTTCCAGGGTGCGAACGCCCAATACGGGGGAAGCTCCTGGCGGCCGGCGAGGCCGGTGAATCGCCCGAGTATAGTGGGAAACGCCGGACCTTCGAACAGCACCACCCGCAGCTTCGGACCGAAGACCCTGACGAGAATGCGCGACGGATCGGTGACGTTGAGGTCGAAGGTGGCTTCGCTGGTGGTGTCCAGCCAGAGACCGTAGCCTCGAAGGCTCATGAAGAACGGAATCGGCTGGTAGCTAAGCGAACCCTTGTCGTCGGCAACGTCCCGCGACGCGTTTTTCAGAATGGTGTGGACATGATTCAGCCGGTCGAAGCGCTCGCCGAAACCGAAGTAGGAACTGTTGTCGGCCACGGCGAACGACCATTCGCCGGGAGCCTGGGCATCCAAGACCACTTCTACGATTCCGGCGGACAGTTGCCGGACTCGCGGCGCCGCCGCCGGAGGGCGCCCGTCGATTTGAAAATCGCCGAGGGCGACGCTGTCGGCCTTTCCGCCCGAGTCGTGGAACGGGAAGCGCACCTCTGCCTCGAGCAGGGCGCAGACTGCAAGGAGGGTGAGGAGCAAGCGAAGAGGCCGCGGCACGATTCTCAATTCCGGCATATCGAGGTAGAGTACCTGTAAGGGTTTATTCTAGGCGTCGTGCAGAGAGGAAGTCTTGACGGCGATTGGAAAAAAGACGGATAAAGTTGTGACGGCATTTGCTGCACACTGAGTGATCAGCCGTATGCTTGCCTCGGAGAAGCATTTATACGATTTTGGTCCGTTCCGGCTCAATCTCCATTCGAGAATGCTGCTGCGCAACGGCGCCTACATCGCTCTCACCCCGAAAGCATTTGAGACCCTTGCCGTGCTGGTGGAAAGCAATGGCGAAATCGTCAATAAGGATGAGTTGCTGAGGCTGGTGTGGCCGGGGACCTGCGTGGAGGAGGGGACGCTCGCCAAGACAGTCTCGATTCTTCGCAAAGCGCTGGGCGAGGATGAAGGGCATCACTACATTGACACCGTGCCGAAACGCGGCTACCGGCTCGCGATTAAGGTACGCGCAGTGGACAAAGCGGTCCTGGAAGAACCACGGGAGGCGGTCTTACCGCTCCCGGTGTCCGAGCCTGCCACGCCCCGCCCGGGCGGCGGGCAGGGAAAACGCCCGAACCGGCGTTTGCGCGCGGGGGCACTGGCGGCCGGAGTGCTGGCGGCAGCGGCGATCGGTTACGCATTGCTCCGCGAACGGCTTACTTCCATGATTACCGCGGCTCCGCCCAAGGCCATCCCGCTCACCAGCTTCTCCGGACGTCAGGACGAGGTCGCATTCTCGGGGGACGGCAATGAGATCGCGTTCGCCTGGGACGGGCCGCAGGGCGGGAACTCTCACATCTACCGCAAAGTGATCGGCAGCGAGGCGTTGCTGCAGTTGACTCACGGTCCGGGTTCCGATTCGCGACCGGCATGGTCGGCAGACGGCCGGAATCTCTCCTTCCTTCGCTCGACGCCGCAGGGCCGCGCCTGGTACCTGACCACGGCGCTCGGCGGGCCGGAGCGCAAGCTCGCGGACGTGTTTCCGTATTTCGATCTGGGCAGCGGCAACAGCACGTACTTCTCCCCGGACGGCAAATCGCTGGCGATCGTGGACAAGGCGAACTCGAGCGAGCCTTCGAGCATCTACCTCCTGTCGATGGAGGACTCAACGCGCCGGCGACTGACGTTCCCTCCTGCCGGCACCACCGGGGACTACTATCCGGCGTTCTCTCCGGACGGCAAGCGGCTGGCATTCGCGCGCGCGGTGAGTTTTTCCGCCACCGACCTATACGTGCTCGAGCCGTTGAACGGCACTGCGCGGCGGCTCACGTTCGACGGGCTCACCATCGACGGACTGGCTTGGGCGGCGGACAGCCGGGAGATCATCTTCTCGTCCCGCAGAGGCGGCAGTTTCAACTCGCTGTGGAAGATCCGGAGCAGCGGCGGGACTCCGGAGCGCGTGAGCGCATTTGGCGAGGACATCATCAGCCCCGCGGTTTCGCGCGACGGCAGGCTGGCGTATACGCGCCGGCTGGACGATATGAATATCTGGAAATTTACGCTGGACAGCGCGGGGCGTGTGATCTCGAAGGCGCCGCTGATTGCGTCCACGTTCCGCGATTCCGACCCGGACTATTCACCCGACGGCCGCCGGATCGCGTTCACGTCGGGACGCAACGGCAGTTTCGGGATCTGGGTGAGTGACATCGACGGGGCGAATGCACGGCTGCTGTTTGACGGCGGCGCTTATGTTACGGGAAGCCCGCGCTGGTCTCCCGACGGGAAGCGAATCGTTTTCGACACCAGGGCCAACGATCCCGCGCGAGTCGGAAACCCGAGTATCTGGATGGTGGATGCGGACGGCGGGCAGGCGCGGCGCCTTACCGGAGCCGGCACGGGCGACGTCGCGCCGAGCTGGTCGCACAACGGAGCATGGGTTTACTTCGCCTCGACGCGCAGTGGAACTTTACAGATCTGGAAGATTCCTTCGCAGGGCGGAGCGGCCTTGCAGGTGACCCGAAAGGGCGGCTTCGAAGGATTCGAGAGCCCGGATGGCCAGTTTCTGATGTACGTGAAGGGCCGGGAGATTCCGGGCATCTGGCGAGTGCCCGTTGCGGGCGGGGAAGAAGTTCAAATTGCCGACAGGGACCAGGTCGGCTACTGGCGTTGCTGGCGGCTCGCGCGAGGCGGAGTCTATTTTGCCACGGCTGCACCTCCAGCCGAACCTCGCCTGGAATTTCTGGACCTGGCAACCGGCGCGGTCCAGCAGATTGCCACGCTTCCCAAGGCGCCCGATGCGACGATTCCGGGCCTGGCCGTTTCACCTGACGGCCAGACGCTGTTGCTGGCCCAGTACGATCAAAACGGAAGCAACATCATCATGGTGGAGCGCGGCCGCTAAGCAGAGTCCGGCGCGGGGCGAATTATCGAGGATTTCGGGGAGGGACGAGGTCCCAGCGTTCGACCGCGATGCGGCCGGTCCGGTTGTCCGCCGCGAAGAACTCCTGCAATAACGGCCCTTCCGGTGGATAAATAAGGTTGGTGATGGCGACCTGGCCACCCTGGGCGAACACTTCGAGCGTGGAGTGGTCCACCAGGATGTTCAGGCTTATGGCTTCCCCGGCATCGGGCAGCGGGGCGGCAGTGCGGGCGGGAAATCGTGGACTGAAGGCGGTGTTTCCGGAGTGCGTGCGGTCCACACCCACTTCGCGATTTCGCGCGTCGCAGGCAATCGTGGTGTAAGTTCCGTTTGCGCCCAGAAGCTTCAAACCAGCCGGTCCTTGGGTATCCGCGTGCAAAGTGACCATCAGCTCGAAGGCCGGCTCGCGGACGATGTGGGTGCGCAAGGCCTGGTTGAGGTCGCTTACGCTCGTGCCGCTCCAGGAAAACGGGTTTTGCCGCAGGCGGCGGATGGTTTCGACAGGTTGTTGTACGAGGCGAAGACCGTCAGGACCCTGGCGAAGCTGGAGGCGGCGCGGCGCGGTCATCTGGCCGCGCCAGGGGGCGGTGGGCACCTTATCCGCATACTGCCAGTTGTTCATCCAACCGAGCATCAATGGAGTTTCAGTGGACGGCAGGTGGTTAAAGGTCAGGGCGCAGTAGCAGTCCTTGCCGTAGTCCGTCCAGAGGGTGACAGCCGGGGGATTGTCATTGAAAAAGCGGCCGCCCTCGAAGCGACCGACGAAGTATTGCTCGCCGGAGCCGCCCTGGAGGCCGCCGGGGTTCAATCCGACTTTGAGCACCCAACGGGTGCGGTGCGGGTTGGTGCCTTCGACCGGCACCTCGGTCAGCGTGGGGCACTCCCATTGTCCGGCCGTG
>DATJYW010000168.1:0-2762 GCA_035499435.1 Candidatus Acidiferrales bacterium
CAGCGGATGTGGAATTCATGCAAGGCATGATCATGCACCACTCTCAGGCGGTCGACATGGTCGCGCTTCTACGCACTCGCGGCAAGAGCCCCGTGCTGAAGTCCTTCGGGGAGAAGATCTCCGTTTCGCAATCCGACGAGATCGGCTTCATGCAGCGTTGGCTGCAAAGCCGCGGTAAGCCTACCGCCATGCAAATGGACCACAGCCGCATGAGCGCGGCTGAGATGAAAAACATGAATATGCTCATGCCCGGAATGCTGACGGCCGAGCAAATGGCGGCTTTGGCCAAGGCTCGTGGCGCCCAGTTCGACCACCTCTTCCTTACCGGCATGATCCAGCACCACGGCGGCGCGCTGACCATGGTCGACGACCTTCTCAGCCACCCTGGCGCCGGTCAGGACCCCGTATTGTTCGATTTCGCAACCGACATCGTGAACACGCAAAGCGCAGAAATCAAAATCATGCAAGACATGCTTCGCAAGGAGAAGAAGTGACCCTACGCCGTTATGCCAGCAGTTTTCGCGCCGTCTTCGCGCTCACGGCAGCTATCGCCGCCCCTACGCTCTGCCCTGCGCAGAGGGGGCCGCAACCCGACCCCACCAAAGCCCTGCCCCCGACCGTCTACTCCAACCCGCGCTCCGGCCCTGACGATCCCCGCATCGGCCTCAAGCCCGGCCTTTATGACGCCGGAGAAGCGATCTCCGGACTGGAGAAAGTCGCCAGCCTGCCGAAGCCACCGGGATTTGCGCCGGATCCCAACGCGCCCGAACCGCCTCCGCCTCCCGCTCCACCCGCAGGAGCGCCTGCCGATGCGGCAGGGGGACGCGGCGGACGCGGTGGACGCGGCGGACGCGGTCCTACCATCAACACCGGTTCGGTCAACTCCGACCTCGCGTTCATCGGCAACCACCTCTTCGTCGGCAACTATAACGGCATCAACTTTTACGACATTGACAACCCGGGTAAGATCAAGCTCGGCACATCGCTGGTCTGCCCGGGCGGCCAGGGCGACGTCTCGGTGTACGGCAATCTGCTCTTCATGTCGGACGAGGCGCTGAACGGACGCATCGATTGCGGCACGCAGGGCATCCCCGTTCCCGCCAATGCGGTGCCGGAACCGCCCGTCGAGCCCCCGGCCGCAGCGGCTGGAGAGCCCGGCGCACCCGCGGCCGGCGCCGGCCGCGGCGGCCGCCGTCCCCCGCCTCCCAGCCCCGATCGCTTCCGGGGAGTGCGCATTTTCGATATCAGCGATCTCAAGAACCCCAAGCAGGTCGCCACTGTGCAAAGCTGCCGCGGCTCCCATACCCACTCACTTCTGGTCGATCCCAAAGATAAGGACAATGTCTACGTCTATATCTCTGGCACCGCCGGCGTCCGTCAAGCCGAAGAACTCGCCGGCTGCTCCGGGGGCGATCCGAAAGCCAACCCCGAGACCGCGCTCTTCCGCATCGACATCATTAAGGTGCCCCTGGCTCACCCGGAGTTAGCCAAGATCGTATCCAGCCCGCGCATCTTCACGGACACCCAGACCGGCGATATCAATGGCCTCTGGAAGGGTGGCACCCACGGTGAGGGCACCCAGTCAACCTCGACAACCAATCAGTGCCATGACATCACCATCTATTCAGCCATCGGCCTCGCCGCCGGCGCGTGCTCCGGAAATGGAATTCTGCTCGACATCTCCGACCCGGTCAATCCCAAGCGCATCGATGCCGTCAGCGACCCCAACTACGCGTACTGGCACTCTGCGACCTTCAGCAACGACGGCTCCAAGGTGCTCTTCACCGATGAATGGGGTGGCGGGTCACAGCCTCGCTGCCGCCCCACGGACCCGATGCACTGGGGCGCGGACGCGATTTTCTCCCTCTCCAACCGCAAGCTGACGCTTTCGTCTTATTACAAGATGCCGGCGCCACAGACCGACCTTGAGAACTGCGTCGCTCACAACGGTTCGCTGGTGCCGATTCCTGGCCGCGACGTTTTCGTCCAGGCCTGGTATCAGGGCGGCGTTTCCCTGGTCGATTTCACCGACCCCAAGCACCCCTTTGAAATCGGCTATTTCGACCGCGGACCGCTAGACCCCGTCAAACGCGGCACCGGCGGTTTCTGGTCCGTCTATTGGTACAACGGCTATATCTACGGCTCCGAGATCGCGCGCGGCGTCGATGTGTTCCGCCTGATTCCGAGTAAGTTCCTCACCCAGGAAGAGATCGATGCGTCGAACCAGGTGCACCTGGACATCCTCAACGTGCAGAGCCAGCCGAAGATTGTGTGGCCGCAGAACCTGATCGTCGGCAAGGCTTACATCGCTCAACTCGAACGGAGCGGAGCGCTCGCCGCTGCCCGTCTCGCGTCTCTGAAGGCGGCGATAGCCAAGGTCGAAAAACCTGGGGCCAGCCGCAAAGACTCTGCCGATCTCAAGGCCATCGGCGAGAGTCTGGATAAAGACGCTGCGAAAGCGAAGTCCGCACCGGACGCGACCCGAATGCACGCGCTGGCAGCCATCCTGAAGCAGAATTAACCGCGGAGGGCCTCGCCGCTGGATTGGTATGCGGTGGGGCTCCGTTGCTCGCGCAAACTACGCGTCGTACTTATACATTGCCCGCTCGATCGCGATACCGCGGACCTCGATCAGTTTCAAGTCGGTGCTCCCCAAACCGCGCTGCTCGGCCAGCACAAGCTGGTTATCGCACTTGGGGAAACCGGGCTCGCCGCGGGAAGCGCGGGGATTATACCCCATCACGGCAGCTGCTACAGAATCG
>DATJYW010000169.1:0-6277 GCA_035499435.1 Candidatus Acidiferrales bacterium
ACCGCATATTCCAGCACCGAGGAGCACAAGCAGAAGTCGAAAGACGCGGGTTCGAAAGGGAGCGTCTCGCCGGCGGAGACGCAGTGAAACTCACAACGCTCGGACACGCCGTAGAGTTTGGCGCGATCGCGAGCCATCTGCACTTCCAGCGGGTCGATATCCGTGCCCGTGAAGGTTATATTCGGATAGACCAAGGCCAAGGCGATGGCGGAGCCTCCGGACCCGCAGCCGAAATCCAATGCCCGCCGGGTGTTGCCGTCGAGGTGGTGCGCCACGCGCGGGGCCAGATGTTCCAAATGATGATCGACGATCCTAAGATAGTCGCGCTCGAGCACGGTCGGCGACAGTTTTTCAAATCGCCAGGGATAGACTTTTCGGACTAGGTCCACGAAGTCCTTGTAAGCCGGGGAATCTGCGACGGCACGGGCGAGCTGTTTCGCGTTTTCCAGGGGTGTCATAGACTCAGGACCTCACCGATTTTGCCCCTGCCGTCACCAGGGAGTTTGCGCGCTCGGGACGAGGCCCCTGCCAGCCGACCGCGAGCCGCGTCCCACGAATTGCGAACGCCGTCATGCCTCGGGCCGTCTCATCAACCACGCGGCTGACATCCTTAATGTCGCCGTAGTCGTGCCAGACAATAACTCCACCGGGCCGGATGTTGGCAAGCGCGTTTCGTGTATCCACGCGAACGTACTCCGAATAATGGCATCCGTCGATGAAAATCAGGTCGAAGGGAGGATTCAGCTCCTTCCAATCCACGCCGGCCGAATCGCCCAAAACCTGCCGGATCCGGGACTGATAGGGCGTATTGCGATACTGGCTGCCGACACCCTGCCGGTCGGTGACGTTCCAGTGGTTATCAGGCACTTCGTAGACGAACTTCCGGTCCCATTCCGTGGGGAGGTCAACCGTGGTCACGCGCCCATCGCCCGAAAGATTGGCCGCCAGGTTCAAGGCCGTGTTTCCGTCGTAGGTCCCGATCTCCAGTACGTTGCTCGCGCCGATGAACCTCTCGATGGCGCACAACACCATCAACTCGGCGGCGTCCACCGAGAGCCCGATCTTGCGCTGATACAGGTTGAGCAGTTGAATTCCGACCTCTTCGATTCCCGGGAACACGCGGGTAAGGTGGACGCGCGGCAGGCGGCCGTGCCGCCAGCTGCTGATCCGGTACGCCTCCAGATCTTTGAAGGAGATACCAAACGGAATCGCGCGCCGGAACAGAAAAGTGAGCGCGTGGCGCGGCGAAGAGGCCGCGAGTTTCCAGGAATTCATCAGACTATTCATTCAGGTGTTGCTCCATCGCCCAGCTTGATCACGACCGCATGGCCGTTGAGATTGTGTATGACAAGGCGGTCCGGCTTCAGACGTTCTTCGTTAACAAAACGGGTGATCCCCGTGCAATCGTGGAAGCCATAATCGTCGTAGACGACCATGCCGCCGGAAACCAGCCGCGGCCAGACCCAGTCGGCGATGTCTTTGGCGGATTGATAAACATCGACATCTATGTGGCAAAGGCGAAATCGACGGTCGCTAATCTCGTGAGCCGTCTGGTCGGGGAAAATGCCCTCCAGAATGCGGACCCGGTCCAGGCTCCACTTCCGGCAAAGCTCTAGAACGATCGCCTTGTTCGTATCGGCATGCTCGCCGCCCGCATAGGCGCCATCCTGTGCTCCGGCCTTCACCACGCCTCGGAACGTGTCGCAGAGATAAATCATGTTATCCAGGCCGCCGAGCCGGCATTTCTGCGCCATCAGGACGCCCGTTCCACCGCGCCAAACTCCTACCTCGAGAACGTCGCCGCTTTCCAATTTGGCCGTTTCGGCGATCAACTGCCAGAGTTCATAGCAGCGGTATCGATCCACCAGCGTATTGCCTCGGATACCCTCGTAAACCTTCTGGAACTCCTCGTCCGCCAGCCACGGCGAATAAGTCGCGTTCGGAGATACCTCGGCATGACGGATGTCGGGAGCGTGCGCGGGGAGTTCCGCCGTCCGGCGAAGTTCGTAGCCGGCGGAACGGATCACGGACTTGGCGAGGTGCTTCAAGGAAAACCCGGCGGTCCCCGATGGATCGTGCATGTGTGTTTCTCCCAGCCCCATCATCCGCGCGCCGCATCCAGTGCGTCCTCGGTCGCTCCGAGGCCATGCGGTTCGCCGCAGCCGGCTGAGCAGCGCACCTCGACAATTCCGCGGGCCGCATCCGAGCCAACGTCCCTGATATAGCCCCCGTCACCCTCGACCGCACGAAAGCGGGCGTCTTCCAGTGCCTGGCGTGCCGGCTGGTTGCGCTTGGTGGCGTTGAAATTTACGCGGATGCGCCGCGATCCCGCCGGATTGTGGTGGCTCTCCAGGTGCGAGAAGAATGCCTGCTCGATCAGTTTTCCCTGTACCCGGCACGACAACATCAGATCCTGGATCTCGATTTCTTCCGCCTGCCGCCGTACCATCCCGAAGCCGATCAGTCCGTAAGCTCCGAACCGGTCGCTGCAATGCAGAATGTATTTCTCGATGTCGGCGCGATCCAGGATGGCGCGCAGTTGCACCCGGTCGTACTTCTGACCGGAGAAGTTCAACTGGTTGGTTCGCTGGGCCAACTCCGCGACACGGTCGAACTCCTCCTCCCGATAGGGATGAATTTCGAGGCGGATTTCGCAGTACTCGAGGAAGCGCAGGTAGTCCTGTCCAAACTCCGCCTGCTTTTCCTCGCGCACGATGGCTTCCTGGTAGTACTTCCGGCGGTTCTTGGCGTCGGCTGTCTTGGCGCCCTGGAAGCGCGGGTCGTCGGCGAGCGAATCGATGTCCTGCGCGTTGATGCACAGCACTTCCGGCACGGCGGTGCCCACCTCGGTCAATTCGAAGGGGTTGTCGTCGACGAAGGCGAGGCTGTCCAGTCCGATATTGAGCTTTTTGGCGATGAGTTTGACGTTCTCGCTCTTGGGCTGCCAGTTGATCTGCGGCGCCAGGAAAAATTCCGCGATTCCCAAGGCTTCGAGCCGCTGCCATGCCAGTTCGTGATCGTTCTTGCTGGCGATGCTGCAGAGGATACCCCGGTCATCGAAGGTCTCGAGCAGTTCTTTCAGCTTCGGCCGCAGACGGACGTCATCCTGTTCCACCAGAATCCCCTGCCACATGGTGTTATCGAGGTCCCACACCACGCACTTCACCTGCGGTCCCGCCGAGAGCTTCCTTTCGTAGGAAACAAAATCGGCCGAGAGAAATACCAGCCGGACCGAGGTATCGGCTTCCGGAGTCAGGGAAACGTTGAAGGGCAAGCCAGTTTCCGTAAAGCTCTGAAACAGGCGCCGGTCGAACTCGTGGCGGGAGTATCCGGGAGGCAGTTCCACGGTCGTGCGAAACCGCGGGCGGATGTGCACCATGGTTTCGAACCGCTTCCGGGCTTCCGGGTCGTAGTCCATCACCAGTTGCATGCGAACCGTCTGAGCGGGATTGAAAACCTCCAACAGGAACGCATCAGGCTTGCTGCGGCCCTTGTTTCGCGTGTGAAGCCAGTTGGAAAAACGGCGCGATAGACCGAAAGCAGGGTATGCCCAGCGTTCGTCTTTGGTAAGCCTGTGGAGAAGCGGACCGAACGCGTTCAAGACCGGAGCGGCAATCGAAGCCAGCCGCTCAGCGAAAACGACCCAGCCCTTCGAAGTCATGGCGGTATTGCCCATGGCGGCGAGGACTCCCCATTTTTTGAACGAGACTTCCGCGCCATAGCCGCGCAGCGAAGAGAATCGCCTGTTCTTGTAGATCCCGAAATGGAATCGGCGGCAGCGGGTATCGGGCCGGGCCTGGTAGAGATCGCAGGTCTGATAGCAGGCCGGGGCCGCGCATTCCGTGCAGTGCTCGCCCCAGGAAAGCAGGGATAGCTTCGCCACGGCGCCGTCTTGCGGGTACCCCGCCACGGCTGCCGCGGGAGCGTCGTGATGAAGCTTGGATTCGTACTGATCGAACTCGAACATGGATGCTTACCAGCCGCGGACCTTCTGCCGGAGCGTGGCCTTCAGGTTGAAGCGCTCCAGGGCGGAGGAAGCGGTCCGGTCGAGGAGCGCACATGCACGGTGGCCGGAACGGAGAAGGCGGGCGTACGCGCTCCGGCGAAACAGGAACAGCTTGCCTTCGAGATAACTGTCGGTCGAAAGCACTTCCTTATAGCCTCCGTATTCCTGGAGATCGAACACATGGGGCCGGTGGTGAGCAAACAGATCTTCCACTGTCAGCAACTGGAGAACGGTTCCGACCGAATACCTGGCCAGGTCGGGATCGAAACCGATTTCATCCAATAAGAAGCGCCCGTTGTATTGAAATCCGAGGAGAAAAGCGCGGGCCTCGCCGCCGCAAAACAGGAGATACGATCGCATCCAGCCGTGGCTGGCCGCGAAGAAGAGGCGCTTACGGACCTTCTCGACGGCACTTAAACCGCGGCCGTATCTCGCCCACTGGTAGGTCTTGCGCGATATCTCGAGGGCTTGCTCCAGGAACGCGGGTGCTTCCGACGGCGATTCGTAGCGCACCAGGCGCATTTCTCCGAGGGCTCCCTCGCGCAGCTTTTTGATCTTGCGATTCAGGGTATTGCGGTGTTTTGAATTGAACTTGCCCATGTACTGCTGGAACGTGCCTTCGACGCGAAGCGCCGGCCGGGGCGCTGCTGGTCTGGGCTGGTAAAGCAAGTAGTTCTTTCGGATGAACTCGCTCCGATGCAGGTACGTCCAGAGAAAAGAATCGAGCGGGGTTTCTTCCAGATAGACCGTATCGAAATCCCGGCCGGCCTTGCTCAGTTCACGGAAGAGCATGTCATAGGCTGCCTCATCGGCCGGGAATTCCAGGCTGGTTCCGAGGAGCCGGAGCCGCACCAGAGGGCACTGTGCGACCTTCCAGGGTCCCAGGTGCCACTGCATGGGCCAGTCCCTGCGGAGGAAGGGCGCCAGGCCGGACAAGCGGCCGCTTTGGTAAAGCGAATAGAAGCGGACGTTCTGGATCTGGTCGTCGAAATAGCCGTGGAGCCATTCCGGATCCAACATTGGCTCATCGGAGGAGTGCTGTGCGTGAAACGATTTCCACTGGGAAACCAACGAGGCATCCGCCTGCGCCAGCGAATCGCATCGCAAGGAGTACGGTCCGCGATGGCACTCGGTGGGCTGAGCCTGACTGTCCTGCACCTGCTCCGGCGTGATGAGCCGATCAGGCACGCATTACCTCCAGGGAGCGGGTTCCTTCGAGTTGCACCGGCTCGCCGTTCATACTGAGGGAGCGCTGGCTTGCTTCCATGACCCGCAACACACGCCATGCATCGTGCCCGTCGGTCTTGGGTGTCTTGCGCGAGTCGATGCACTCGAGAAAATGCCGGCACTCCATCAGGAGCGGTTCATCGGCGGGAAACTCGATCGACTGGGCGACCGGCCGCTCCACGACAAATTGGCCCTCCACCAGGTCGATGCGCTTGTCGTACACCTGCAACTTGTCGGTTTTGCGTACGTCGTCGAAGACGGCCATGCGCTTCTCGCCGACGATTACCAGCTTCTGCTCCTTGTAAGGGTGCAGCCAGCTGACAAACAGGTGAGCGCGGGTGCCCCGGCTGAACAGCATGGTGGATACGGTCACGTCGGCGATATTCGGCTGCAGGTAGGTTCCACCGGTGGCGGTCACCTGGATCGGCAACTGTTTCAGGAGGAGAAGGATCACCGAGATGTCGTGGGGCGCGAAACTCCACAGCGCATTCTCTTCTCGGCGCACTTTGCCGAGGTTCAACCGGTTGGAGTAGATATATTCCACGCGTCCCAGATATCCCTCTTCGATCAACTGCGCCAGCCGCAGGATCGCGGGATGGAACTCGAGAAGATGGCCCACCATCAGGATCCGCCCCAGGCCCTCGGCCATAGCGGTGAGGTCCTCGGTTTCGGAGCTGTGCAGGGTCATGGGCTTCTCCACGAACACGTCTTTCCCGGCGCGGAGAGCTTTTTTAGCGAGCGAATAATGGGTTTCGGCGGGAGTGGCGATCACCACGCCATGCAGCGATGGATCAGCCAGCATGGCGTCGAAAGAGTTTTCCACGCGGACCTTGGGGTAGAGAGCGGCCAGTTCTTCGGCCCGCTGGGTATTGGATTCGCAGATCCGGTCCAGCGCGCCCAGCCCATGAAACACGCGGACCAGATTGGATCCCCAATAACCCGCGCCTACTACAGCAAGTTTCATCATATGGTTCCCTCGATAACTGAGCTGACAGGTCTATTTGGGTTCACTCCGCGCTTGCGAGCGGGCGTCCGGAACCGGAG
>DATJYW010000170.1:0-10030 GCA_035499435.1 Candidatus Acidiferrales bacterium
ATCTTCGGATACAGCAGATTCAGCGCGATCAGGTGCAGCATCCCCACCGAAATCACGATCAGCACATACACCGACACCGTGTTCACCGGCAGCGCCGCCAATAGCGGCGGAATCATCGCCAGCGGCAGCCCGATATACGGCACCAGGCTCATGAACCCGCTCAGCGGTCCCACCAGCAGCGGATACGGCACGTGCATCATCCAGAACGCCACCGAGCTGATCATCGCCATCAGCAGCCCCAGTACGAAGTTGCCCACCACGAACGCCCGCACCATGTCGGCGATCCCCTGGACGCTCCGCGCCGCAATCAGCCGGTCCTCGCCCTGAAAAAACTGCAGAAAGCTGCGATTGATGTGGTCCCGCCAGCTCAGCATGAAATACACCAGAAACGGCACGAAGCTGGCCATCAGCAGGATGCGGTACAGCGACGTAATGTTCGCCAGCAGATAATCGCCGATCGGCGTGCTCTCGTCGTGGATGCGCACCTCCGGGATCGCACCCGGCACCGCCGGCGCCAGCGGATTCAGCGGATTGACCTGGTTCGCCGGCGCGCCCCGCCTCGACGTCTTCTTCGCAGCCGCTGCCGCCTGTTCCTGCTGCTTCCGCCGCTCCTCCTCCTGCCGCTGCCGGGCCGGAACCAGGATCTTGTAAGTCTCGTCCTCCATGCCCGAGATCTTCTGACGGATCCCGTCCACGAGGTCGCCGATCCGCTGGCCGTATTTCGGCAGGTCGCCGTACACGCCAGCCACCTGCGAATACGCCCCCAGCCCGATCACGTACAGCACCGCCAGCGCCACGGTGCAGACGATGAAACTGGCCAGCGCCCTTGGCAGGTGCGCGCGCATCAGCAGCTCCACAAAAGGCTCCAGGATGAACGCAATCGTCAGCGCGACCAGCGATGTGATGAACAACAGCCGGCCGAAGTAAAGCACGGCGACGATCACGCCCATCGCCAGCACAACCAGCGCGGTGTGCCGCGCATCGGCCACGGACGAGCTCGTGATGTTGCTAGGCTTGGTTACCACCGCCACGGCGCCAAAGACCCTTGTTTCGACTGTATCACGCGCCCGTCTATAATGAAATCGTTGGCGCCGCCGAATACCCGCATCCTCGCTCTCGATCTCGGCAAGCGGCGCATCGGCCTGGCCATCAGCGATCCGCTCGGTATTACGGCCCAGGGGCTTCCCAACCTGGAGCGCACCAATAAACGCGCCGATTTCGCAGCCCTCGAAGACCTCATCCGCGAACGCGAGGTTGGCCTCATCCTCATGGGCAATCCCATCAACATGGGCGGCGCCGAAGGCCGCCAGTCCGGCTGGGTCCGCGAGTTCGCGGCCGAACTCGAAAGGCGCACCAGCCTTCCGGTCAAGCTCTGGGACGAACGCCTCACCAGCGTCGAAGCGGGCCGCGTTCTGCGCGCCAGCGGCATCAGCATCGAAAAACGCGCCGCCGCCATCGACCGCCTCTCGGCCGTGATTCTGCTGCAAAGCTATCTGGATTCCTTGTGATGCGCCGCCTCGGATTCCTCGCCATCCTCGCCCTGGCAGCCGGCGGCTACGCTGTCTACCGGATTGCCCAGCCCTACCAGGGATTCCAGGGCGAGGTCTTCGTCGAATTTCCGCGCGGCACCGGCACGGGAGCCATCGCCGACGCCCTCACGCGCGCCGGGGTAGTGCGCTCGCGCTGGGATTTTCTCCTGGCCCGTACCATCGACCGCGAGGGTGTGCTCCAGGCCGGCGAATACCGCTTCAACCGCCCCGCCGCGCCTTCCGAAATCGTCTCCCGCATCCGCCGCGGCGACGTCTTCTATTACGAGCTCGTCGTCCCCGAAGGCAAAAACATGTTCGACATCGCCGCCGCCCTCGAAGAGCTCGGAGCCTTCAAGGCCGCGGCCTTTCTGGCGGCCGCCCGCAACCCCGCCATGATCCGCGATCTGGACCCGAAGGCGCCGAGTCTCGAAGGTTATCTGTTTCCCGACACCTACCGCCTCGGCCGCCACACCACGCCGGAGAAGCTGTGCCACATGATGACCGCCAGGTTCCGCGAGGCCTGGGCGGGCCTGCACACCGATGCCGGCGTACACAATACGGTCACGCTCGCGTCACTCGTCGAAAAAGAGGGCAAGCTGCCCGAGGAGCGCCCGCGCATCGCCGCGGTCTTCACCAACCGCCTGCGCATCGGGATGAAGCTCGATTGCGACCCGACCACCATCTACGCCGCGCTCCTGGAAAACCGCTACCGCGGCACCATTTATCGCAGCGACCTGGATCGCGACCACCCGTACAACACCTACCATTACGCCGGCCTGCCGCCGGGTCCGATCGCCAATCCCGGCCTCGCCAGCATCCACGCCGCGCTCGCTCCCGCCGAAACGGACGCCATCTATTTCGTTGCCCGCGCCGATGGCAGCGGCGGCCACGATTTCTCCAACAACATCGCCGCGCACGAAAGCGCGGTAACCCGGTACCACCGTGCCCTCCGCAAGCTCCGTTAAGCAGCGCCTGCGCGGCTGGCTCGCCGCCGGCGGCCCGCCCGCGATCACGGAAGCCGTCTGGCGAGAACTCCTCTCCCGCTTCGCGCCCGTCAGCGAGACCTATCTGCGCGACCTGCTGCGCAAAACCGGACTGCCCTTCGATCAGCCGTGGGCCGGCATCCGCCAGCACACGTTCGAGGAGCTGGAACACTCCCTGCGCGAGATGCTCGAGGTGTATCGGGAGGCAGCAGCCGCCGGCGACCGCGAGCGGGCGCGCTACTGCCGGCGCCAGGTGATCGCTGCCAAAGACCGCGCACGCTTCGCCGCGAAGAAGAAACCCGAGAAGGCGGAGATGGCCCAGTGGATGCTGGTCTGGCTGGAAAATCCCGAAATCTTCCCGGCGTGGGTGGCAGCCCGGAAAAAGGCGGTCAGTTGTTCTTGTTGTGGAACCGGTACCCAAGAATCGCCTTCACCAGCAGGTGATCCGTCGCCTGGGTGACCCCGATCCCGACTCCGAAATTGAACTCCCAGTTCTTGCCGAAGTCGATGTCCACCGCCGGCAGGAACTGCTGCTCCTGATCGCGCAGCGGATTGAACCCCGTGACCGGGCCATACGCTCCGTAATACTCCATGCCCATCGCGACTTTCCTGGTCACGTCGTAGCTGAACTTCACATTCGGCGAAAACTCGAGGCCATTCTCCTTGCTGGGGCCATGAAACGACTTGTCGAGAGTGGGGTTGAAGGCCAGGTACAACTTGCCGATCTTCTTGTCCACGATCGGGCGGATCTCCCAGGTCCACGTATCGGCGGAAAATAAGGGGCGCTGGTATCCGATCTCGTTGGAGATGCTCAGTCCCACGGGCAGCTTGTAGCGATCCGGGACCGTGAACCTCGGGCGAATGTGGGTGCCGACCCATTCCCAGCTTCCGTCGGGCTGAATGCTGCTGAACTGGTAAAGTCCGCATTCGAACCACTCGTTGAATCCGTGCGTGATCTCGAGGGTCTCGTGAAACTGGTGATTGGTGGGCAGCGTGCCGTCGGTGGTCGTCTTCGAGCCGTTGATGGTGTAGTTCGAATGAAACTCCGTCATGGTGACCCCTTTGGGCACCAGGTCCGATCCGTATACCTGAACTTCGTAGTTCCCCTGTGCGCGCAGTCCTGCGGCGCAGCCCAGGCATAGAGCAGCCAGTATGAGCGGGCGCATGAATTGTCTATCCTACAACGTCGCGGTAAATCTCCAGAACTTGCCGGGCGGTCCAGTTCCAACTGAACCGCGCCGCCTGCTCGCGCCCGCGGCGGATCAGGCGCGCGCGCAGCTCTTCATCCTGCAAGACCTCGCGAATCCCGCGCGCGATATCGAAGACGTTCTCCGGGTTCACCTGGACCGCGGCATCGCCCACCACTTCCGGCAGCGAGCT
The DNA here is from genome assembly GCA_035499435.1 of Candidatus Acidiferrales bacterium. Taxonomy (GTDB): domain Bacteria; phylum Acidobacteriota; class Terriglobia; order Bryobacterales; family Bryobacteraceae; genus Solibacter. Next base: position 3,893 of record DATJYW010000170.1, read on the forward strand.
GACGTTCGATGTCACCACCGGCGCGCCGCATGCCATGGCCTCCAGCGGAGGCAGCCCGAAGCCTTCGTGCCGCGACGGAAACACGAACGCCGCCGCCGATTCGTAAAAGCAGCGGAGCGTCTCGAAGGGAACGAATCCCAGAAAGCGCACCGCGTGCTCCACCCGGCTCTTGATCACTGCCTGCCGCACGCTGGGATACCGCGAGATAGTGTCGCCAATGATCACCAGCCGCAGGTCGCCATACACCGGGTGCGCCGCAAGCTGGTCGCGCACCACGGCGAACGCCTCCACCAGCCGCGGGACGTTCTTGTGGCGGCGGATGGGCCCGGCATAAAGCAGATACGGATACTTGATCTGGTAGCGCTCCAAAATCTGCTGCTGCGCCGGTCCGTTGGCCGCCCGGGCGAAGAACCCGGGGTCAGGGGCGTTGTAGACGCGGCAGATTCGCTCCGAAGGCACCCCCAGGATGTTCTCCACATCCCGCTTGGTGGCCTCGCTGACCGCAATCACGCGATCCGCGCGCATCAGCCCGCGCTTGAACCGGTACCGGCGCAACTGCATTCTCATGTTCGAGGCCTCTTCTTCGAACAGCAGGTTGGCCATGTCATGGATCGTCACCACGTACGGGCGGATCATCATCAGCGGCACGCGGTTCAGGGGGATATGCACCAGGTCCGGCGAAAGGCCGCGCAGAAAAATCGGAAACGCCAGGTGATCCAGCGGCGCATGGTCGCTGCGGTTGCAGATCGCCCTGCCGAAGTTCTCCGGCAAACCGGTAAGCTCGCCCAGCCCGGCCGCGTTGCTGACGATGGTGTAGCGGTTCTCCCGGTCAATGCAGCCCAGGGCCACAATCAGGCTCCGGATATAGGTTCCGATTCCGAAGTCCCGGATCCGCCGGGCGTCAATGACGATGTGCAGCGGCATTCTAGGCCCGGACGGCCTCGCGCTTCCAGGCGTACAGCGGGAACCGTGCGGTAAGGGTCTGCACCTTTTGCCGCACGCGGGCGAGCGTCTCCTCCGATGCGATGTTGTTCAGCACTTCGGCGATCAGCAGGCCGACCTCGCGCATCTCGGCCTCCTTGAATCCGCGCGTGGTGACCGCCGGCGAACCCAGCCGGATGCCGCTCGGGTTCAGCGGCGGATTGGTGTCGAACGGGATGGCGTTCTTGTTCACCGTAATTCTCGCGCGGTCCAGCGCCTGCTCGGCTTCCTTCCCGCGCAAACCCTTCGAAAACACGTCCAGCAGCAGCACGTGCGTGTCGGTGCCCCCGCTCACCACGCGGAAGCCGGCATCCACCAGCGCCTCCGCCAGGGCCCGGGCGTTGGCCACCACCTGCTTCTGGTATTCCACGAACTCCGGCTGCATCGCCTCCAGGAAGCACACCGCCTTGGCCGCCACCACGTGCACCAGCGGTCCGCCCTGAATACCCGGAAATACGTTCTTGTCGATCTCCTTGGCGAACTTCTCCCGTGCCAGGATCAATCCGGCCCTCGGACCGCGCAGCGTCTTGTGCGTGGTCGAGGTAACGATGTCCGCCCATTCGCACGGGTTCGGATGGACGCCCGCGGCCACCAGGCCCGAGATGTGCGCCATGTCCACCAGGAACACCGCGCCCACCGCATCCGCGATCTGCCGGAATCGCGCGAAGTCGATGATCCGCGGGTACGCGCTGGCGCCGGTAATGATCAGCTTGGGCCTGTGTTCGCGTGCCAGCCGCTCCACGTCGTCGTAATCGATGCGCTCGTCTTCCTTGCGCACATTGTAGGGCACCACCTTGTAAGTCTTGCCGGAGAAATTGAGCTGATGCCCATGGGTGAGATGCCCGCCATGCGCCAGGTTCAGGCCCATGATGGTGTCGCCCGGGCTCACCACCGCCGCGTAAGCCGCCTGGTTGGCCTGCGAGCCCGAGTGCGGCTGCACGTTGGCGTATTCGGCGCCGAAGAGTTTCTTGGCGCGCTCGCGAGCCAGGGTCTCCACCACGTCCGTGAATTCGCAGCCGCCGTAGTAGCGCTTGCCCGGGTATCCTTCGGCGTACTTGTTCGTGAACACGCTGGCGGTAGCTTCCAGCACGGCTTCCGACGTGAAGTTCTCGCTGGCGATCAGTTCGAGCTGGCCGTCCTGCCGCGCGACTTCGTTCTGAATTGCCTGAAACACTTCCGGGTCTACCTGCGATAGGGTGCGGGCCATGCGTTGCGATTCGGTCATCTTGTTCTCCTGCGGACTTGCGCCGCGCTCGGCGGCTCTTACTGCGGTTGCTCCAACTGCGCGATCTTGGCCACACGCCGCGCGTGACGGCCGCCTATGAACTCGGTGTTCAGAAAGATCCCGATCAGGTGCATGGCGCGCTCTTCGTCCAGGTACTTGGCTCCGAGTGTGAGGACGTTGGCATCGTTGTGTTCGCGCGTGAACTGGACCTCGTCGTCGGATTGGGCCGGAGCCGCGCGCACCCCGTGGACCTTGTTGGCCGCCATGGCCATTCCAATCCCGGTGGAGCAGACCAGGATTCCGCGGTCGGCGCGTCCGCCTGCCACGTCGCGCGAGACCGGCTGGGCGTAATCCGGGTAGTCCACCGATTCCGGCGAGTCGGTCCCGTAGTCCACCACTTCATGGCCTTCGGCTGCCAGCCGCGCCCGCAGTTTCTCCTTCAGGGAGAAGCCGGCGTGATCCGCGCCAATCGAGATCTTCATAGGGGGAGAAGCCTAATTTTAACATTCCCTATTCCGCCGGGCCGCGCGGCTCGCCCGACGGCTACAATTAGGGCGAATGCAGACCAATCGCAGGCAGTTTCTGGCCGGAGCATTGGCGGCGTCTGCGTCACGAGCCGCCGCGCCGCCGCTCACCTGGAATGGCGGGCAGTTTCTCTGGAACGGCAAGCTCCACGTTTTTCGATCGGGCGAGATGCACTACCCGCGCGTGCCTCGCGAGTACTGGCACGACCGGATGAAGAAGGCACGATCGATGGGGCTGAACGCGATATGCACCTACGTATTCTGGAACCTCCACGAGCCGAAGCCGGGACAATTCGATTTTTCGGGCAATCTCGACCTGGCGGAGTACCTTCGCGCGGCGCACGCCGAAGGACTGCTTGTGCTGCTGCGCCCGGGTCCTTACATCTGCAGCGAATGGGAATTCGGCGGACTTCCGGCGTGGCTGCTGGCGGCGCCCGACATGAAGGTGCGGTCGGCGGACTCGAAATTCCTGGCCGCGGCGGAACGCTACCTGAAGCGCCTGGGACGCGAGGTCGCGGGCTTGCAGTCCACCCGCGGCGGGCCGATCGCCATGGTGCAGGTGGAGAACGAGTATGGATCGTTCGGCGCGGACCACGACTACATGGCGGCGATCCGCAAGATGATCGTGGACGCGGGGTTCGACGTGCCGCTGTACACCGCGGACGGTTCGGAGGCGCGCATGCTGAGCGGCGGCACGCTCCCCGATACCCTGAGCGTGATCAACTTCGGCGGCGGAAACCCGGCGCGGGAGTTCGAGAACTTCGCGAAATTCCGCCAGGGTGTGCCGCGCATGTGCGGCGAATACTGGGTCGGATGGTTCGACCATTGGGGCGAGCAACACCACACCACAAAGCCCGAAGAAAGCGCGCGCGGGCTGGAGTGGATGCTTTCGCGCGGAATTTCCGCCAACCTGTACATGTTCCACGGCGGGAGCTCGTGGGGATACATGAGCGGCGCCAATTTCTCACGCGCGTACGAGCCCGATATCTCGGGGTACGACTACGATTCGCCGCTCGACGAAGCCGGCCGTCCGACGGCCAAGTTCCACGCGCTGCGCGACGTGATCCGCAAGTGTGCGCCCGCGGGCACGGAGTTTCCGGAGCTGCCCAAGCCCCTGCCCATGGTTTCGGTTCCTCGATTCGAGCTGACGGAAAGCGCGGCTCTCACCGCCCGGCTGCCCAGACCGCAGCGCTCCGGCCGGCCGATCACCATGGAGGCCGCCGGCCAGAGCTACGGGTTCATCCTTTATCGCACCCGTCCGGCAAAGGGCGGCAAAGGTACGCTCGAAATTTCCGAGGCCCGCGACTATGCGGTGATTCTCCAGGGCACGCGGCGCCTGGGCACGCTCGACCGGCGCCTGAAGCAGACGCGCCTCGACGTGGAACTCGCGGCCGGGGAGCCGCTCGACATCCTCGTGGAAAACATGGGGCGCGTGAATTTCGGACCCCAGCTCACCAGCGACCGCAAAGGGATCACGGACAAGGTGGCCTTCGACGGCCAGGAGCTGACCGGGTGGGAGATTTATCCGCTGCCTCTGGACGATGCCGGTAGATGGCCGTTCGCGGAGAAACAGACGGTAGGCCCCTCGCTGCATCGCGGGACCTTCCGCCTGGATTCGCCTGGCGACGCGTTCCTCGACATGCGCGGCTGCGGCAAGGGGATCGTCTGGGTGAACGGGCACAATCTCGGCCGGTATTGGCGGATCGGGCCCCAGCAGAGCCTGTTTGTGCCCGCCGGCTGGCTGAAGAAAGGCGTGAACGAAGCGGTGGTGCTGGACCTGGAGGACCGCAGCGGGCGGTGGATCGAAGGGCGGACCGATCCGGTGTACGAGACGCCTACGCGCTGATGGCGTCTTCCACCTGCTGGGGCGGATTGTAATACAGGATGCGCTGGCAGCTCTCGCAACTGAGAATGGCTTCGCCGTGCTTGAGGTCCTGGAAATATTGGAGTCGCAGCACGATGTTGCAAGCCGTGCACCGGCCGTCGATGACTTCCGCGACCGCGAGGCCGCGGCGACCCTTGCGCACGCGTTCGTAGTTGCGGTAAGTGGCAGGCGTCACGGACGCCGCGATCGAAGCGCGCTCCGTCTGCAGCTCGCCTTGGGCATGCTGGTCGGCGGCGGTGCGCTTGCGGGCTTCCTCTTTCTCGGCTTCCACCTGTGTCTTTTCGGTTTTCAGCGCGGCCTCCGCGGCCTTGACGTTCTTCTCCAGGGGCTCGGACTCGCCCATGAGCTCCAGAATACGGTCCTCATATCGGCGGATCTCGTTCTGGCAAAACTCGATCTCGTGCTGGAAGGCACGGTACTGATCGTTGGTCTTGGCGTCCGCCATCTGGTCCTTCAGCTTGGAGATCTTCTGCTCTTGCATCTGGATATCGCCTTCGCACTTCTTGCGCTCTTTCTGGTTGGCGGAAAGCGCCGCGCGGTCGGCTTCCAGCTTGCGCTCGTGCGAGACCAGCTTCTTTTCAATGTCGGCGATATGGACCGGCAGGGAGGCAATTTCGCGGGCCAGCTCAGCGAGACGAAGATCGATGTCTTGAAGGCGGATGACCAACTTCAAATCGGGGAGCACTAAGAAAAGTTTATCACGCTGCGCGCAACCCGCCCGCGCTGCGCGGGTCTGAAAGCGATCATGGTCCCGAGTGCGCCGGCACCCGCCAACTTCCGGCTTGCGCATTATCCGCCCGGGGTCGGTAGACACTGGGCCGCGTGTCGATTTGGGAAATAAAAGCAGTGGGCAGCGCCGCGCGCACTCAGCCCCTTGCATGTCGCCAATCCTTTTTTATATACTGAACCACATGGTTCAGTATACGGGAACCGTCCTCGATGCTTCGTTCGCCGCGCTCTCGGATGCCACCAGACGCGGCGTTCTCGAACAACTCGGACGCGCGGACGCTTCGATCACGGACCTTGCCGAGAAGTTTCACATGACCCTAACAGGCATGAAGAAGCACGTCGGCGTCTTGGAGCAGGCGGGGCTCGTCACCACGGAGAAGGTCGGGCGCGTGCGGACCTGTAAGCTCGGCCTGCGCGGACTGGAGGAAGAGGCGGCATGGATCGAGAGGTACCGCCAGAGCTGGGCCGCACGCTTCGACGAGTTGGACAAGCTTGTCGAGGAATTGAAACAGAAGGAGAAAGCCGATGGACGAAAGAAAAGACAGTGAAATCAACCCCACCAAGTACGGCACGACAGTGGAACGGAAGTCCGAGCGTGAGCTCGTCGTGACTCGAACCTTCAACGGTCCGGCGCATATTGTCTTCGATGCGTGGACGAAACCCGAACTGCTCAAGCGGTGGTGGGTACCGAAGTCGTTTGGAGCGTCCTTCCTTTCCTGCGAGGCCGATGTTCGTACGGAGGGCACGTACCGTTTCGTGTTCAGTCACCCTTCCTCAGAGCAGCCTATGCCGTT
>DATJYW010000171.1:0-18465 GCA_035499435.1 Candidatus Acidiferrales bacterium
AATTAGTGGTAAGGGACGTTTCATTGATTGTGTTCTCCTTCTCATGTGGCGCTAATAACGAACTTGAGGTTGGCCGAATACGAGCCCGTGGAGTAGGTGGAGTTGTCGGGCACGGAAAGATTCAGCGTGACGGAATTGGGATCCTGGCTGCTGCAGGTCCCTCCCCCGCCGGTACAGGCAGACGTAGGCACCGTCAGCACGGGCGTCTGCAGGGTCGTGGAGGCCGTTTGAGTTCCCGAACAGCCGGTGCCCAGGTTGGCGCCGCTACAAGTGTAGGTCAGTGCTCCGGAGGCGGCGCTCGGCCCGCCCGCCGGGGTGAAGTCGCTGCTGACCTGCACGGTGATCGATCCCCCGCCGGTGCTCGTGGTACGGGCGCGATAGCTGACGGACAACGTCCCCGTGAAGGTAGAGAACTTGGTCGCGCCCACGGTCAGGGTGACTGTCGCCGGGACCGAGAGCTTTGCGGCGGCATAGATCTGTGCACTCAGCGTCTGGGTCGCGGTCCCGGTTTGGCCCGGACACTCGCAAGCAAGCAGCAGGCAGGCTAACACTGCCGCCGCCCCAACGCCAACCCGTGGCAATGGGACCGGTATCAAGCGAGCATCTTTACATTAGGGTCACGGGCATTCAAGATCGGTGAAGGTTAGCACTAGAATGCTGCTGGAGCCTTTAGTACCAAGAATATACGGGGACTATATCCGCTGGATAGTACCGGACTCTCTACAGTCCGAGCCGGCCCGGACGCGCCCTCGACACCCGGCGCTTCAGCCGCGCCTCCCGCCGCCGGATCTCCGCGGTATCCTCGTGGCTCAGCGCGGTGCGGGTCATCTCCAGCGCCATGGCGTAGTTCTTCTCGCGGTGTTCGTAGTGCTTGGCCAGCTCTTCGAGCGCCCGCACGCGGAACGGATTGCGCGATCCCGCGAGTTCGGTGATCGCGGCCAGGGCGGCGTCGATGCGTCCCAGACGCCGCTCCACGGCTGCCGTCTCCCACAGCGTGCGAAACAGCAGATCGTCCGGCAGCCCCATTTCCACGGCGCGCCTGAAAAGCCCGACGGCCTCCTCGGGGCGTTCGGCCTGAAGCATCCAGCGCGCTAGGCCGATCAGGTCCGCGCCGTGCCGCAGGCCGGCCGCGGAGGGCGAGCGGAAGGCGAACGGCACGATCGCGGTCAGGCAGGCCAGGGAGAGGATGTCGGTGGCATTGTGGTGAAAGATGGGCACCACCTGGAAGGCCTTCTGGCTGCGCAGGAAATCGAAGTAGACATAGGGGATCATCTCTCCCGGCAGGTCGCCCTCGCGCTCCACCCCCAACACGCGATTCTCCAGGTCCACCAGCCGGCAGCTCTCCAGCCGCAGTTTCCAGAGGCGGCGCGCGCCGAACAGAAGGTCGAGGTGCTCCATGCGCTCGAAGGGATGCCGCGATCGCACCATGCGGAATCGCGTTTCGAGCAGGGGCTGATCGTAGGCCTTCCCGTTGTAGGTGATCAGCACGTCGAAACGCGAGAGGTGCTCCGACAGCCGGTAAAGGAGCGACGCCTCTTCGCCGTAATCGCGCATGAAGAACTGTCGCAGGCGAAAGCCCGCGGCGTCGACCGAGCCCACGCCGATCAGAAAGGCGTAGGTGCCGGTGCCGCCGGCAAGTCCCGTGGTCTCGGTATCCAGGAAGGCCCAGCGGGTGGGGTGCGCCCGCGGGATCGCGCCGGCGGAGAGCGGTTCGAGCAGATCTTCGGGAAGCTCGGCGAGGTCCGAGATGTAGACGCTGCCGTGGCGGCGGTGATTCTCCCAGAGCCGCTCGGTTTCGAAGTGCTGCCCGAGCGGAGTGGTGACCACTTCGCCGCTCATCAGCTCGTCGATCAGCCCGCAGTGGGGCGGACGGTCGCTCTTTGCCGTCCGCGCGGGTGAGGGCGCAGCCCACTTCCGGTCCACGCGCGCGATGCGCTTGCGCAGGTCCGCGAGCTGTTGCTGGATGTCCTCCACGCTTCGCCTTTTCTTTGCCAATATAGCAGGATGGCGGTTGTTATAGTCAAAGGGTGATTAAAAGCGCGGTGGTCCCTGTCGCCGGACTCGGCACCCGGCTGCTCCCGGCGACCAAATCCCAGCCCAAGGAAATGCTGCCGGTGGCGCGGAAACCGATTGTCCAGTACGTGGTGGAGGAGTTGGTTTCCAACGGCATTCAGCAGATCCTGTTCGTGACCGGCCGCAGCAAGAGCGCCATCGAAAACCATTTCGACCACGACCCCGAGCTGTTTCAGGCGCTCACCCAATCCAACAAGCAGGATCTGCTGCGGGAGCTGGATTTCGAGGCCCTCAAAGCCAACTTCTTCTACACGCGCCAGAGGCTCCAGCGCGGGCTGGGCGACGCCATTCTCTGCGCGGAAAACTTCGCGGGCGAGGAGCCGTTTCTGGTGGCGTTGGGCGATTCCATTCTCGGACTCAATGCCGTCTCGCGTGCAGTCAGCCGGATGGCCGACGTTTTCGATTCCAAGCGCGCCAGTTGCGTGATCGCCGTGGAAGAGGTGCCGCGCGAAGAGACATCGCACTACGGAATCGTGCAGCCGGAGCAGACCGGCGACGTCTTCCGGGTGATCAACCTGGTCGAAAAGCCCGCGCCCCATGAGGCGCCGAGCAATCTCGCGATCGCCGGGCGCTACATTTTCTCGCCCCTCGTCTTCGATATGATCCGCCGCGTCAAGCCCGACAAGCGCGGCGAGATCCAGCTCACCGACGCCATCCAGTTCATGTGCGAAGAGGGCCGGCGGGTGATGGCGGTCAAGCTCACGCCGGACGAGAAGCGCTACGACATCGGCAATTTCCCGAGCTACTTCGAGAGTTTCGTGGAGTTCGCGCTGGCCGATCCGGTTTACGGCGCCGACTTTCGCCGCGTGCTCGAGCGCCTGCTGGCGAAGTCCGCGGCCACGGTTTGAACAAGACCCGTCTCCTGTTTGCCGCGCTGTTTGCGCTGCTCCTGGCAGCCCGCCTGTGCCATAGCGGGATCCTCTGGGCCGAAGAAACGCTTCCGTTGGCCGCGGCGCAGGAAATGCGGAACGGCCACACTCTATATCGCGACATCTGGTTCGACAAGCCGCCGCTGGTGGCGATCCTGCACTTGCCGTTCGGCCCCGGTTCTCTCCTGCGCGCGGCGGGCGCGCTCTACGGACTGCTGGCCTGCTGGATCGCTTACCGCTTTGCGCGCGACCTGTGGAGCGAGCGCGAAGGCCGCATAGCCGCGGCGCTGCTTGCATTCTTCCTGGTATTCGATACTCCCTCCGCCGTGACCCCGCTGGCTACGGACCTGCTCATGCTGGCTCCCCATCTCGCTGCCGTCTGGATGGCCGCGAGACGGCAGGCGCTCCTGGCCGGAGGCTTGGCCGGCATTGCCTTCTGGATCAGCCCCAAAGGCCTGTTCGTGCTGGCGGCCTGCGTGGTGTGGTGCCCGGCGGCCCTGGTGTTCGCCGGCTTCGCCGCCGTGGCCGCGGCGGGAGCCATCGCCGTCCCGGCAGCCTATTGGGAGCAGGTCTGGTATTGGGGCCGGATCTACGCGGGTGCCGGCTTTCCCCTCGGCAACGGCGTTCTCCGCACCGCCAACTGGCTCGGCTTTCATGCGGCGTGTGTTGCGGGCGTCGTGGCCCGCGAAGCGCGCGAGCTGAAATGGATCCTCTGGCTGGCGATCTCCTTCGCCGGTGTCGCCGCCGGATTCCGCTTCTTTCCGCGATACTATTTCCAGCTTCTGCCGATCTTTGTGCTGCTGGCGGCCCGCGGGTATGCGCAGCTCCAGGGCAAGGGTCGGCTGCTTGCTCTGTTGCTCGTGATCCCGGCGATCCGATTCGGCCCGACCTACTATCGCGCCCTCGATCCGGCCACCTGGCGCGACGCCGCCATGGACCAGGATTCCCGGGCTGCTGGCGCGCTGGTTCGGGGGCTGGCCGAACCCGGCGATACGCTTTTCGTCTGGGGATACCGTCCCGAAATCTACGTGTATTCGGGACTGCCCGCGGCCACGCGCTACCTGGACTCGCAGCCGCTCACCGGAGTCCCGGCCGACCGCCACCTCATCCAGTCGGCCCCCGTGGAAACCTTGCATTCGGCGATGCGCCGCGCCGGGCTTGCCGCATCGCGGCCGGCGTTCGTCATCGACGGGCTGGGTCCTTACAACAACAGCCTCGCGCTCACGGCTTTTCCCGCGCTGGCGTCCTGGCTTGCCAACTACCGTGAAGCCGCACGCACGCCGGAGACCGTGGTTTATCGTCTACTTCCCAACCCAGCAGGCCTTCCGCTTCCCGAGAAACGCTGAGATGCCTTCCTGCGCGTCCGCCGCCATGGCGTTCATGGACATCACTTCCTTGGCATAGCGGTACGCCTTCTCCTGGTCGAGATCGATCTGGGTGTAGAACGCCTGCTTGCCGATCGCCACCACCAGCGAGCTCGCCTCCGCCACCTTTTCGGCGAGCGTTCGAGCCGCACTCTCCAACTCTCCGGCAGCGACGACGGAATTGACCAGGCCCCAGTCGGCGGCGGTCCGGGCATCCACCATCTCGCCGGTCAGCAGCATCTGGAGCGCGCGCTTGCGGCCGATGGCGCGGGTCAACGCCACCATCGGCGTGGTGCAGAAGAGGCCGATCTTCACGCCCGGCGTCGCGAAGGCCGCAGCCTCGCTGGCCACGGCCAGATCGCATGCCGCCACCAACTGGCACCCGGCTGCGGTGGCGACGCCTTGCACGGCGGCGATGACCGGTTGCGGGATCGCCTGAATTTTCTGCATCAGTTCGCTGCAAACGTCGAAGATGCGGCGGTACTCGTTGATGTCGCGCCCGGTCATCTGTCCCAGGTCGTGGCCGGAGCAGAAGACCTTGCCTGCTGCCGCTAATATTACGGCTCGGGCGTCGCGCCCACGCCCGATTTCATCAAAGGCGCCGAGCAACTCCAGCATCAGCTCCAGCGACAGCGCGTTCCGCTTCTCCGGGCGGTTGAGGGTCACTGCCGCGATCGGTCCTTCATTAGATACCTGAATGGTTTCGTAGGTCATGCGTTCGCTTCCTTGGCTCTGGCGCGTAACTGGTTCTTGCGGATCTTGCCGGTCGCGGTGCGCGGCAACGGGCCGAACTCGACGAGCTTGGGGCACTTGAAATGCGCCAGCCGCCCGCGGCACCAGGCGATCAGCTCGTCGGCGGTTGCCTGCGCTCCCGGCTTGAGCCCCACGTAGGCCTTGGGCACTTCGCCCCACTTGGCGTCCGGCGCGGCGACGATCGCCGCTTCGGCGACGGCCGGATGGTCCGCCAGCACCTTTTCCACTTCGATGGAGGAGATGTTTTCGCCGCCGGAGATGACGATGTCCTTCTGCCGGTCGCGCAGCTCGATGTACCCGTCCGGGTGCACCACGCCGAGGTCGCCGGAGTGGAACCATCCGCCCTCGAATGCTTCGGCGGTGGCTTGCGGGTTGTCATAGTAGCCCGCCATCACGTTATTGCCGTGCATGAGCACTTCGTTTATGGTGCAGCCGTCGGCGGGGACATCGTTCATGTGCGGATCGGCCACGCGCAGGTCCATGCCGGCGACCATGTACGGCACACCCTGCCGCGCCTTGATGGCGGCGCGCTCGCCTGCCGGCAGTGCGTCCCACTCGGGCTTCCAGGCGCAGACCGTGTGCGGGCCGTAGGTTTCGGTAAGCCCGTAGACATGGGTGATGCGCGCACCGGTCTCTTCCGCCGCGCGAATCACCGCCGGCGGCGGGGGAGCGCCCGCGGTCACGATGCGCAGGCTGCACGCGAACTTCACACCGTTCGCCGTGCAGTACTGCGCAAGGCCGCTCACCACCACCGGTGCGCCGCATAGGTGCGTGACGCCCTCGGCCTCGATCAGCCGCACCGCTTCCGCCGGGTCGGGCTGGCGCATCAGGATGTGGCGGCCGCCCACCGCGGTTACCGCCCAGGGAAAGCACCAGCCGTTGCAGTGGAACATGGGAAGCGTCCACAGATAGACGGTATTCCGATCCAGCCCGTGCTCGGCGATCTCTCCCATGGCGTTCACCCACGCTCCGCGATGCGTGTACATGACTCCTTTGGGAAATCCGGTGGTGCCGCTGGTGTAATTGATGGCAATGCAGGCGTTTTCGTCCGCGACCGGAATCGCGGGATACGTCGGGGCGGCACCGGCCAGGCGGGATTCGTAATCGTCGATGATGTGCTCCACGCCGGCGCCGGCCAGCAGCGGACGGCAAGCCGGGTCCGTCAGAACCGCCCTGGCGCCGCAGTGTTTCAGGATCCATTCCAGCTCGCCGGAAGCCAGGCGGGTATTCAGCATCACTACCACCGCGCCGATTCGCATGGGCGCAAAATGGGCTTCGAGCGCCATCGGGCCGTTCGGCGCCAGCGCCGCCACCCGGTCTCCCGGCGCGATGCCCAAACCGGCCAGCATCGCCGCCTGCCGGTCGATCCGTTCGGCAAACTCGGCATAGGTGAAGCGCCTCCCGCCATCCACGACGGCCACGGAATCGCGCCAGGTATAGGCGCTGCGGGTCAGAAAATCGAGCGGAGTCAAGGGAGAAATCATGACGGAGGCCTTATTCCCGTTGTACCAGTACAGTAACCTCTAGGCACCCCGGATGGCGGATACTACAATGCGGTCGATGCGACTCCTGCTGTTGATGGTGCTTGCGGCCGGCGCCCTTCGTGGCGCCGGCATCAGCGACACCGAAACCACGGTCCTGCTGCACTCCGGTGATTCTCTCATATTCCAGCTTCAGACCTGGACATATGCCTACAATGCCGCGCGGTTCGGCCTGAACGCCGACCCGACCACCCTCAGCTTTACGCTCGTCTCGGCTCCCACGGACGGCACGGCGAACCTGTCCCTGTGGCTGGACTTGGTTCCCCTCGCCGGCCCGTTGAGTTTTTCAACAGGGCAGTACTCCGGATCGAACTATCAGGGACCGGTTTCCGTGATCCAGGCGTTGCTGCATCTCACGCCCTCCCTCTCCCAGGAGCTTCTGAGCTCGGGCGATGCGGAACTGGTCCTGCGGAATGACGGCTCTGACCTGCTGCTGGGCTTTCCGCCGAATTCCCTGCGGCAGGACGTCTCCGTCAGCCTTACGGGCGGACCGCTCACCGTGGCGGCGCTGACCGCAGGAGTAAGTGTCGACTCCGCGCCGGAACCCTCACCAGCCGTTCTGGTTCTGCTCCCTCTCATCTTCGGCTGCCTGAAAAGACAGCAGTGGAGTTGACGAGCGGGTTGGCGATCGGCTTAGCTGGAACAATGACCATTTTTGTATCCCGCATGACGAATGCCGTCGGAGCGCGCCTGTGAAGGCATTCGTCACCGGCGCCGCCGGCTTTATTGCAAGCAACCTGGTGGACCGGCTGCTCGCCGCCGGCCACGAAGTGACAGGCTTCGACAACTTTTCGACCGGGCAGCGGGAGTTTCTGGCGGGCGCCTGCGCGCATCCGGGTTTTCGGCTGATCGAGGGCGATCTGCTGGACGCCGGCGCGGTCACGCGGGCCGTCGAAGGCTGCGATACCGTGTTTCACCTGGCGGCCAACGCCGACGTGCGGTTCGGACCCGACCACCCGCGCCGCGATCTCGAGCAGAACACCATCGCCACCTCCAACGTACTGGAAGCCATGCGCACCGGCGGCGCCCGTCGGATCGCCTTCTCCTCGACCGGCAGCGTCTATGGGGAGGCCGAGGTGTTCCCCACGCCGGAGACCGCTCCGTTCCCCATTCAGACGTCTCTCTACGGGGCCTCCAAAGTGGGCGCCGAAGGCATGATCAGTGCGTATGCCGCCGCATTTGGCTTTCAGACGTTCATCTTCCGATTTGTCTCCATCCTCGGCGAGCGATACACCCACGGTCACGTGTTCGATTTCTATCGCCAGTTGCGGGAACACCCGGAGTACCTGGACGTGCTGGGCAACGGTCATCAGCGCAAAAGCTATTTGTACGTGCAGGACTGCATCAATGCGATCCTCCTCGCCCTCGACCGCTGCACCGGCCCGGTCAATATCTTCAACCTCGGAGCGGCCGGGTATTGCGAAGTGAACGATTCCATCTGCTGGATCACGAAAGCGCTCGGGCTCGCTCCGGAGTTGCGCTACGCCGGCGGTGAGCGGGGCTGGATCGGCGACAGCCCGTTCATCTTCCTCGATTGCGCCCGCATGCGCGCCCTGGGCTGGAAACCGGAGCTGACCATCGAGCAGGGCATCATCCGCACCCTGGAATATCTACGGCAGAATCCATGGGTGCTGGAGAAGAGGTAGAGATTTCCCCGGGAGGGCGGACGTCACCGGGGTCTGACCGCTCTGTCCCAAGGCGCATGTACTCTCTTTCAGCAAGTGATCGCGAATCGCCGCGTGGACAGAACCGTCTGACCTCGGTTTGCCCCGTCGAGACCGGCCGCGTTCCCCCAATTCGGTTAAAGCACCCGCGGCCGTCACAAAACGATCGTCCGCCCCACCGCGATGCTACCATTGGATTTCATGTCGAAACGGGCCCTGATCACGGGGATTACGGGCCAGGATGGGTCCTACCTGGCGGAGCTGCTCCTGGCGAAGGGATATGAAGTCCACGGTATCGTGCGCCGCGTCGCGCTCGAAGATCCGGAGAACCGGCTGAAGCGGCTGGAGGCCATCCGGCAGAACTTGCGCCTGCACGCGGCCTCGCTCGAAAGCTACGCCAGCCTTCACCAGGTGATCGACAAGTGCAAACCCGAGGAGTGCTATCACCTGGCGGCGCAGAGTTTTGTCAGTTACTCGTTCGACGACGAGTTTTCCACCCTCCAGACGAACATCAACGGTACCCATTACCTGCTCGCCGCCATCAAGAACCTGGTGCCGGGGTGCCGGTTCTATTTCGCGGGTTCCAGCGAGATGTTCGGCAAGGCCGAGGAGGCGCCGCAGAACGAGCGCACGCGCTTCCATCCGCGCTCCACGTACGGCATCAGCAAGGTGGCCGGTTTCGACCTCACCCGCAATTACCGCGAAGCTTACGGAATGCACGCCTGCAACGGAATTCTGTTCAACCACGAGTCTCCGCGGCGCGGATTCGAATTCGTTACCCGCAAGATCACTTCCGCGGTGGCGCGCATACTTACCGGAAAGGCGACGGAGCTGCCGCTTGGCAACCTGGAAGCCAAACGCGACTGGGGGCACGCCCGCGAATATGTCGAGGCCATGTGGCTGATGCTGCAGCAGCCCGAGCCGGATGACTACGTAGTGGCCACGGGCGAGACGCACTCGGTGCGCGATTTCGCCGAGCTGGCGTTCGGGTCAGTGGGATTGGACTACCGGAAATACGTGACCATCGACAGGGACCTGTACCGGCCTTCGGAGGTCAACGTTCTTTTGGGAGACGCGTCGAAGGCGCACCGCGTGCTCGGCTGGAAGCACAAGGCGGGATTCACCGACCTCGTGCTGGAGATGGTGGAGAGCGACTGCCGCTCGCACGGTGTCGGGCCGCGCGGGGCGCAGTTGACGCATCGGTCGGAAGCGTGAGCGCCGCCGCGCACCTGCTGTCCGGATATCCGATGGTCACCAGCCTGCCTATCCTGTGGGGCGATGAAGACGCATTCGCTCACGTGAACAATCTGGCTTACCTGCGCTGGTGCGAGACGGCTCGTGTCGAGTACATGCGGCGCGTCGCGATGTGGACCGAGCGGCCTCCCAAGGGAATCGGGCCGATCCTGGCCGGCGTGAAATGCGACTACAAGAAACCGCTGACTTATCCCGACACCGTCGATGTCGGCACGCGCGTTGCCGGCATCGGCAACAGCAGCATCCGCATGGAGCAGATCGTGGTCAGCCGCAATTTGAATGCGATTGCGGCCGCGGTCGAATCGACCATGGTGATCTTCGACTACAAGGCCGAGCGGGCGGTGCGGGTACCGGAGAAGATCCGCGAAGCCATCGCGGCGCTGGAGGGCCAGGCGTTCGCGGGATAGGCCTCTTGGGGCCGGCGTATTACGCGTCCTTGCCGCCGTAGGGCTGGTTGTGGCGCCGCTCGGTTCCCGGGTGTCCCGGCCTGAGCTGCTTGCGCGTCGTCTTGAATGGGCAAGCCGGATGGACCGTATCGCTACGCCGTTACCTCAGCGGAATGTAGATCACGCCGGCCGCCCAATCAGCTTCGGTGGCGCACCCGTCAAGCACCAGAAGGTCATCGACGGCGGTGCCGACTGGCAGCGAATCCGCCACCATCACGATAGGCGCGCACCGCGACTCGAGCCCGCATCTGCTCGCGCATGGCCGGGATCATCGTCGAGAGGTCATGCGTTGCCACCACCCGGCCCTCCGCAGTCGCGAATTGCAGGAGCACCTGGTCATCCTGACCGGAGATTTCTCGAACATCTTGTGCCCGCACGATATCAAAGGCGGGAGCTTTCCGCAGAAGGCCGCGGACGATTGCGTTTCGGAAGTTCTCGTCAGCGAGCCACTTCACGGGTTCGCGCGCCGGGCCAACAAGCGCTCGCGAAGGCCGCGAGGCGACCACTCCTCTCGGTGCGCTTCCAACATCTCTTGTTCTTCGCGATTGCGGCGATCGAAGTACTCCGCCAATTCGGAACCGTGCTTCAGGTAGTAGCCGATGACCTGATAGATGTCGGGGAGTTTGAGGCTCGGGAAATCCTGTGCGATTTCCTCAGGGGTTGCACCGCGATTGAATGCGCGGACGACGAGATCGAGTGTGACCCGGCTACCACCGACACGGTACACGCCGTGAGCATCCTTCGATAGTGGAATCGCGTCGACCACTTCTGCCGTCATCCTGCTTCCCACTCTACCAGACGACCGCATCATCCAGCCATGGGCTATGGGCCCTACTCGCCGCCGGCATTCACGGCCGCCGAGATTTGCCCGCGTCTCCGCCTGCTTACAAAACCCGGTTTGCTTGCCAAAATCTGCTAACTGGCGGGTGAACGTCTGGACGCAAAACCGCCTTGCTCTCCGTTCATGTAACCGGAGATCGGCGCCACTTCGGCATCAAGAAGGCCGGCCGCCACACCAGGTACTGCACCGTCCCAACGCGCGAAGTGATCAACGGCAAATCCGTCATTGAGGAACTCGAATTCGCCGACTACGATTCACTTGAGGAATCCTGCCGCGACTACGCATGGCTCATCACACATGGAGCGCCTTACCGTGTGGCATGGCACCAGTACCGGGGCGTTCATGATCTACCATCCCTGGTGGCTGCCGTGGCCGCCAGTTACGCAACGGACCCGAACTGCGCGAGTTTGGTGGTCGCTATTGCAGGCCAATCGAATGTGGCCGACGCCATCACAGAGGCGCGCCAGATTCCCGCGAACTGGGATATTTAACGAGCCTCCAACTGCGCAGTGTCAGTCGAACGCAGAGCGCGAGTATCCCGCATTGGCGTCTGGCCGAAAAAGCGCTTGTACTCGCGGGTGAACTGGCTGGCGCTTTCGTAGCCGACCTCCAAGGCAGCGCTACCGGCATCCAGACCATTTATCGCCATGCGCGCTCGCGCTTCCTGGAGTCGAATCTGCTTTTGATATTGAAGTGGGCTCATCGCCGTCAGCGCCCGGAAGTGGTGGTGCAGTGTGGAGACACCCATGCCGGCGATCTCCGCGAGTTCCTCCACACGGAGCGGTTTCGCATAGTTGTCTTTGATCCAAGCGATTGCCCTCGCTGTCCGGTAACTCTGGTCACCTAACGTCGCAATGGCGCGAAGACGCGCGCCCTCCGGGCCCTGCAGGACCCAGAAGACGATCTCGCGTTCAATCAAGCCGTGGAGGAAGGAGATATCCTGAGGCCTGTCCAGAAGGCGCATGAGCCGGCAGAAGGAGTCGAGCAATTCCACGGTGACCTCACCCACGGCGATCGCCGGGCCTTTTCCGGCATATGGCGCGACCACAATGTCCTCCCGGCCGAGGAGTTCCCTGACGACGGGCATTTGCAGCTTCAACGACAGGGCTAGACAAGGCCTCTGTTCGCTTGCCTCCACGACCCGGGCCACCACCGGAAGGGCGACCGACGCCAGCAGATAGTGGGACGAGCCATAGGTGAAGGTTTGGCTGCCGAGTTCCACGCGCTTGCGGCCCTGTGCTGTTAAGATCAGGCTCGGCTCGTAGGTCATTGAACAGGGAGGGGTTGGCGCTGTTCGCCGGCTTACCGTGAGCCCCGGTACGTCAGTGACCCGCCTCGGTTCCGAACCAGCGTATGCCGCAATCCGGCGAGCGAGTTCTTCCTTTAACTCCGCGAGCCGGTTTGACTCCAAATTGAAGTTTCGGGCGGTGCTGGGGATCGACACGCAGGCTCCTTTGAATCCAGAGTACCCCTCTGGCGAGCATTTTTGCTAGCCATCGACAGGAATAGGCTAAAAGTCGGCAGGTTCAGGATAACGGTTGCGCGCCTTGCCGGCCTACTCTTGAGACAGAGGCAAAGGGCAAGAAGGAAAAGGAATGCAACAGCGAAAGTTGGGAAAACTGGAAGTTTCCGCTATCGGATACGGCTGCATGGGCCTAAGCTACGGCTACGGTCCGGCAACAGGACGAGATGACGGGATTCGGTTAATCCGCGCCGCCGCCGAGCGTGGCGTGACGATTTTCGACACCGCAGAAGCGTACGGTCCCTTCACAAATGAGGAACTTGTGGGTGAGGCTCTGGCCCCAATCCGCAGTCAGGTCCTGATCGCGACGAAGTTTGGCTGGAACATCGACCCGAAAACAGGAGAGCGTCGCGCTGGTCTGAACAGCCGTCCTGAGCACATCAGGGTCGCAACCGAAGGTATGCTCAGGCGTCTCAAGACCGATCACATCGACCTGCTCTACCAGCATCGGGTCGACCCCGAGGTGCCGATCGAGGAAGTCGCCGGTACGCTGAGGGACCTGATCGCGGAAGGAAAGGTCAGCCGTTATGGTCTTTCTGAGGCCGGTGCTCAGACGATCCGCCGCGCGCACGCGGTTCATCCCGTCACGGCGATTCAGAGCGAGTATTCGATCTGGACGCGGGACCCCGAACCAGAGGTACTACCGGTGTGCGAGGAGCTTGGAATAGGCTTCGTGTCGTGGAGCCCGCTGGGCCAGGGCTTTCTCACCGGGAAGATCGATTCCTCCACAACCTTCGAAGCCTCCGATTTCCGCTCCGTGTTTCCCCGTTTCACGCAGGAGGCGCGCGAAGCGAACCTCGCCCTCGTCGATCTCTTGAAGCAGATCGCCGAGCGTAAGCAGGCGACGCCCGCACAGGTGGCGCTCGCCTGGCTACTGGCGCAGAAACCTTGGATTGTGCCCATCCCCGGCACCACGAAACTGCACCGACTGGAGGAAAACCTGGGCTCAGTCCAAGTGGAGCTTGCCGCCGGCGACCTAAGCGAGATTGAAAGCTCGTTTGCCAAGATTCCGGTGCAGGGCGCGCGCCTGCCCGAACAGGTTTTGCAGTATTCGAATCGCTGAGGACTCATCGGGACGGGACGAAATGCATAGGAGCGAGTTGTCCAAATGAAGCAAACAGCAATGAAGTCCGCAGTTCTGGCCGCAATGGCCGTGTCTTCGTCCGGCGCCGCCCTGGCGGCCGACTATAAGCAAAATCCGTTCACGTTGACCTACATTGGTGCGATCACGAAGAACGAGCCAGGCAAGGTCAATATTCACCCGGTCACGTACAAGCTCAACGGCTTGAGTATCTCCGCCAACGTTTACACCCCGGCGGACTACGACCCGAAGCAGAAATATCCTGCAATCGTCGTGGCACATCCCAACGGCGGGGTGAAGGAACAGGTCGCGGGCCTGTATGCCCAACGCCTGGCGGAAAAGGGCTACATCGCAATCACCGCGGATGCCGCGTATCAGGGCGCGAGCGGCGGCGAGCCGCGCAATGTAGACAAACCCCAAAACCGCATCGAGGACATCCATGGAATGGCGGACTTCATCCCCCGATTTCCGGGCGTTGACCACGCGCGGCTGGGCCTTCTTGGCATCTGCGGCGGGGGGGGATACTCGTTGGCTGCAGCGCAAACCGATAAGCGATTCAAGGCGATCGCGACTTTGAGCATGTTTAACTCCGGACGCGTACGTCGCAATGGCTTCGAGGATTCGCAACTCGACACCATCCAGCAGCGCCTGCAGCAAGCCTCCGATGCTCGCGCCCAGGAGGCGGCGGGCGGGAAGATCCTCTATTCGGGAGATGCGAACCTGACGGAGGAGCAGATCGCGAACTTGCCGTTCGATTTGTATCGGGAGGGTTACAAGTACTACTGGAAGACGCACGCGCATCCCAACTCAACTTTCAGGTACACCACGAGTAGTCTGGTGGACCTGATGCGCTTCGATGCCACCGACCAGATAGAACTGATTGACAAGCCACTGCTGATGATCGCCGGCAGCAAGGCCGACACTCTGTACATGACCGAGGATGCGTTCGCCAAGGCCACCGGCACGAAGGACAAGGAGCTCTTCAAGATCGATGGGGCAACGCACATCGAAACCTACTGGGTGCCGAAATATGTGGATGCCGCGATGGACAAGCTGACAGCGTTTTACGCCAGGACTCTCTAATGCGCTGCCTAACAGGTTTTGCGGTACTCGAATCACTGAGGACTCACTGACATGGACGATATGCAAGGAAGCCACCGCTTGAATCGCCGCACATTTCTGTGGGCGACCGGAGCCATTGCCGCCTCGACGATCTCCGGCCCGGCCATTGCTCAGGATCGCGATGGAGCCAGTTTCAAGCCGCTTGTGAACGGGCGCCGGAAACTCGGCCAGCTCGAAGTATCGAGCGTCGGACTCGGTTGCCAGGACATGACCGGCACGTTTTATGCGACCGCCCCACGCCGGCCCGACATGATCGCTCTCGCCCGCGCGGCTCACGATCGCGGCGTAACGTTCTTCGACGCTGCGGAAGCGTATGGTCCGCTCGAAGTCGAGCGAATCCTGGGCGAAGCGGTGGCGCCGTTTCGTAATCAGGTGGTGATCTCCTCCAAATTTGGCTGGAACATAGATCCCGAGACGGGCCGGATGGCGGGCGGCCTCAACAGCCGGCCGGACCATATACGGCTCGCAGTCGATGGCATGCTGAAGCGGCTCCGGACGGACCGCATCGATCTGCTGTACCAGCATCGCGTTGATCCCACAGTCCCGATCGAGGACGTTGCCGGCACAGTCAAGGAGTTAATCGGGCAGGGCAAGGTGTTGTATTTTGGGCTTTCCGAACCGGGCCCGCAGACACTGCGCCGTGCTCACGCGGTACAGCGGGTGACAGCCGTTCAAAACGAATACTCCATGATGGCGCGCGACCCAGAGGCCGACATCCTGCCGATATGCGCGGAGTTGGGAATCGGCTTCGTCTGCTGGAGCCCGCTAGCCATGGCGTTTCTGACTGGCGTCATCGGTCAGAACACCGTTCTGCAGCAAGGCGACTTCCGCGGCATGGTGCCATGGTTCGCACCAGACAACCGCGCAGGAAATCTCGCACTCGTCGCGGTGGTCCAGGACTGGGCACGTCGCAAGGGAGCAACACCAGCGCAGATCGCGTTGGCCTGGCTGCTGGCCCAAGAGCCCTGGATCGTTCCGATCCCCGGAACAACCAAGATGCCCCATCTCGTGGATAATCTCGGTGCAGACGCCGTCCGCTTTACGCCTGAGGAAATCCGAGAGCTCAATGCCGCGCTCGCCCGCACGCCGATCCACGGCGCGCGATTGCCGGCAGGCGTGCTGAGGCTTTCGGGCGTCGAAGCACCCGCGAAGCAGGGGTGAGCAGGAAGTGAGGAGATGTGTGATGAGAGCCCTCGTGGCAATTGGTATTTCGCTCTGCGTGCTTCCGTCAGGGGCGTGGAGCCAGACTCCAAAGGAGCAGGAGACGGTCCGAATTACGCGCAGTGGAATGCAGCCGCCCCAGCCGGCGCCGGCCGACCACTTCACCGGTTCGGCGCGCGTCGATTCATCATTCCAAGCGGGTGCACCGGCACGAATCTCCGGCGCCCGAGTGAAGTTTGATCCCGGCGCCAGGACAGCGTGGCACACGCATCCATTGGGGCAGACCCTGATCGTGACAGCAGGCACGGGCAGAGTACAACGGTGGGGCGATCCGGTGGACGAAATCCGGCAGGGCGACGTGGTTTGGATTCCGCCCGGTCAGAAGCACTGGCATGGGGCCGCGCCGAACAGCTCGATGACGCACATTGCCGTAACTGAGCAACTGGACGGGAGAACGGTTGAATGGATGGAGAAGGTAAGCGATGCGCAATACGGTGCGCCGCTCCGCAGTCAGGCGTCGAGCCCCAACGCCGGCCTGCGGCCTCGGCCGTCTCAAGGAGCGATCGGTGACTTCGCTCCGAAGCTGGCCCAGATCACTGACGACGTGCTGTACGGCGACATCTGGGAGCGCCCGGAGCTGTCGAAGCGTGACCGCAGCCTCGTGACCGTGGCCGCGCTGATTGCCTTGAACCGTCCCGACCAACTCCGGTCGCATCTTCGCATCGCGCGCCAAAACGGAGTGACCGAGGAGGAGTTGATCGAAACCATCACCCATCTGGCGTTCTACGCCGGCTGGCCAAACGCGGTGACCGCGATCGGCGTCGCCAAGGAGGTTTTCGAGAAGAAATGACACGAAAGGCGAATGCAGGAGAGATCATGAGGCGTCAATTCATCCGGCTCTCGTTGCTGGCGGCTGCAATTCTTACAGCAGCGAGTGCGCAGCAAACCGCGAAGGGCAAGCCAGAACCGCTGATGATCCAGGAGCAAGGCAGCTTTGCCGTTGGCGGGAAGACCCTCACGAATCCGGGGACCTTCAATCCCAAGCAACCGACGCCCGATGGCCAGACACTTCATGGAGATCACGCGTACGTCTTCTACCAGATTCCGGTAAACCGGCGTAAGCTGCCGCTTGTATTCCTCCACGGCACCGGGCAGTTCTCGAAGACATGGGAGACCACACCCGATGGGCGAGAAGGCTTCCAGACGATCTTTCTTCGTCGTCGCTTCCCGGTCTATCTGATCGATCAGCCGCGCCGCGGCAACGCGGGTCGTAGTACCGTCGCAGCGACAGTCAATGCCACGCCCGATGAGCAGCAGTGGTTCGACACGTTCCGGATTGGCATCTGGCCGGAGTATTTTCCGGGCGTCCAGTTTTCGAGGGACCCTGAAGCCCTGGACCAATACTTCCGTCAGATGACGCCGAACGTGGGACCGTACGACCCGCAAGTGAACTCAGACGCCTTCGCCGCACTGTTCAACAAGATCGGGCCGGCCGTCTTTGTTACTCACTCGCAAGGGGGCGGACTCGGGTGGATGACCGCACTCAAGACCGGCAATGTGCGAGCGATCGTATCGTATGAGCCGGGTAGTGGCTTCCTGTTTCCGGACGGTGAAGTTCCCGAAACGCTGCCTAGTTCCGGCGGGCCGCTCGCGGCAATCGGCGTCCCCATGTCCGAGTTCACCAAACTGACCAAGATCCCCATCATCATTTTCTACGGCGACTTCATTCCCGAAAAACCAAGCGACAATCCCGGTCAGGACGGTTGGCGAGTTCGGCTGGAGATGGCCAGAAAGTGGCGCGACACGGTCAACCGGCATGGTGGAGACGTGGCCGTCATCCATCTGCCGGAGGTCGGGATTCGTGGAAATACCCATTTCCCGTTCTCCGACTTGAACAACAGACAGGTGGCCGACCTGATGTCGAAGTTCCTGTCGGATAAGAAGCTTGATTGAAGGGAGACGACAAAATGACAGGCACACGTTTAATGATTGGCGCCGCCCTGCTGGGCTTGGCGGCGATGGTGAGCGGAAACGCCGCGCAGCCACCTGTGGTGCGAGTGGACGGCGGCGAGGTGCAGGGCGCGGTTGACGACGGCGTTGTGTCCTTCAAAGGCATCCCCTTCGCGGCACCTCCAGTAGGCGACCTGCGGTGGCGGCCGCCTCAGCCGCTTGTGCCGTGGACCGGTGTGCGCCAGGCGGTGGAATTCGGGGCGGACTGCATGCAGGGACGGTTCGGTCCGGCTCCGGCACCTGGTGCTCCTGCGGTGCGGATGCCGTCGGAAGATTGTCTGTACGTGAACGTCTGGCGTCCCGCGAGCGCAGCGTCCGGGGCGAAGCTGCCCGTGATGGTCTGGATCTATGGAGGCGGGTTCGTGGGAGGATCGAGTTCTTCGCCCAACACCTCGGGGGTCGAGTTCGCCAAACACGGCGTTGTCCTGGTCGCTGCCAATTACCGCTTGGGACGCTTCGGGTTCTTCGCCTTCCCCGCGTTGAGCCGCGAGCGTCCTGACGAGACCAAGGCGAACTACGCTTACATGGACCAGATCGCAGCGCTGCAGTGGGTCAAGCGGAACATCACCGCATTCGGAGGCGATCCGAACAACGTCACTATTTTTGGATTCTCCGCGGGCGGTGTCTCGGTGCACAGCCTCCTGGCTTCGCCAATGGCGCGCGGCCTCTTCCATAAGGCGATCGCCGAGTCTGGCGGTTCGCGTGACAGCGTGCTCACCGCGCGGCCGATGAACAAGGACGGCGTCGATCCGAACTATCCGGTA
>DATJYW010000172.1:0-12350 GCA_035499435.1 Candidatus Acidiferrales bacterium
CACGCCCCTCACTGTGATCCACACCGCCGCCTACAATCTGCGCGGCAAGACCGCCGCCAATCCCGCCCAGGTGGAGCGCTACGGCGAACTGATCCAGGCGGAAAGCGCCCGCCTCAAAGACATGGTCGAGCAGGTGCTTCGCTACGCCGGAGCGTCCAGCGGTAGGGTGATCCGCGAGCCCGAGCCGCTCTCCATCGAGGCCGTGATCGGCGAGACGGTCGAGATTGCCAAGCCCGAGATCGAGCTGGCCCACGGCACCCTCGAAAGCAAGATCGCTCCGGGGCTTCCGGCCGTCATGGGCGATCCAGCCGCCCTCAAACACGCCTTCGGAAACCTGCTCAGCAACGCCGCCAAGTATGGTCTGAAAGACAAGCGCTGGATCGGTGTATCCGCGTCGGCCGCCGGCACCCAGGGCGCCCCCGAAGTCGAGATCCGCGTTGCCGACCGCGGCCCCGGCATCCCCGCCGACGAACAGGCGCACGTTTTCGATCCCTTCTTCCGCGGCAAGAGCGCCATTCAAGACCAGGTCCACGGCACCGGCCTCGGCTTGAACCTGGTGAAGAGAATTGTCGAAGCACACGGCGGCACCATCCGCGTGACGAGCGAACCCACGACAGGCACCGAGTTCATCGTGCGCCTGCCCGCGCTGCCCAATGGAGGCGCGGCGTGAACGCCCGCATCCTGCTGGTGGAGGACGAGCCCGGCCTTTCGCTCACGCTCTCCGACCTGCTCACCAACGAGGGCTATGAAGTCGAAGCGGCCATGGATGGCCTTACCGGCCTGGACCGTGCCTCGAACGGCGGATTCGACCTGGTGGTGCTCGACCTCATGCTGCCGCGCATGAACGGCCTCGACGTCTGCCGCGAGCTACGCCGCCGCGGAAAAGACGTCGCCATCCTCATGCTGACCGCCAAATCGCAGCTCACCGACCGGGTAGTTGGCCTCAAGCTCGGCGGCGACGATTACCTGACCAAGCCCTTCGAGCCTCCCGAGCTTCTGGCGCGCATCGAAGCCCTGCTGCGCCGAACCAGGCGCGACAAGCTCGCGCCGCTGGCCAGCTTCCAATTCGACGATATCGCGATCGACTTCGAGCGCAACCAGGTAACCCGCGCCGGCGCGCCGGTTTCACTTGCCGCCAAGGAGCTGGAGCTGCTGCGCTACCTGGTCGAGCGGCGCGGCAGCGTGGTCTCGCGTGAGGAACTGCTCGAAGGCGTGTGGGAATACCAGCCCGGCGTTTCGTCGCGGACTATCGATGTGCACGTCGCCTGGCTCCGCCAAAAGCTAGAGGAGAATCCGCAGAATCCGCGCCACATCCACACAGTGCGCGGCGTCGGCTACAGGTTTGTAGCGTAGACCTGACGCGCTATCATGATTCTGTGAATGGCGGGACCCATCGCGATCGCCACCGCGAATACGTGAAGATCTGGGCCTCCAATGGCCCGTTTCTCGAAGCCATCCGCGACCGTGACATCCGCGCGGCCGACACGGCTACGGCGATTCAGATTTTCGATTCCGCCTTCCGGATCGCGATTCGTGACTTGCCCGTGCGGACTACGTCTGGCCTTGAAACGTGGCAGGACTATATGAGGCGCTGGCGGCCCCGTGGTTGATCTGGTTGCGGAGGCCGTTCGCCTCCAGGACTTTCTCCAATCCCAAAACTGGCGCTTTTGTTTCATCGGTGGCTTGGCAGTGCAGTACTGGGGAGAGCCGCGGCTTACTCGTGATCTCGACCTCTCGTTGCTTACGGGTTTCGGCCGCGAGTCTGAATTCGTCGACGTCCTGCTTGCCCGCTACTCACCTCGCATAGAAGGTGCCCGGGATTTTGCGATCAAACGGAGGGTCCTGTTGCTTCGCTCCGATGGCGGCATAGGAATCGATATTTCCCTTGCCGCATTGCCGTATGAAGAGTGCCTGATCGATCGAGCGGTGACTGTCGAGCTGTTGCCCGGCGCATCCCTTCGCCTCTGCTCGCCCGAGGATCTGATCGTGATGAAGATTTTTGCCGGCCGTGAGACAGACGTTCGCGACGTGCGCTCGATCGTCGTGCGCCGAAGGAAGAGCCCATTGGATTGGGAGTACATCGAGACCTACGTGCGAGAGCTTGCCGATCTG
Source organism: Candidatus Acidiferrales bacterium (assembly GCA_035499435.1). GTDB lineage: Bacteria > Acidobacteriota > Terriglobia > Bryobacterales > Bryobacteraceae > Solibacter. The sequence continues at coordinate 2,113 of DATJYW010000172.1, forward strand.
AAGCAGGACCCGACCATGCTGCGGGTGCTGGATTTCATCCGCCAGGCGGACACGCCATGAAATCCTCCCGCGTCCCGCCGCCCAAGCCCGAGCATCTTGCTTTCCTCAAGCCCTATGGCCCGGAGGTTACTAAGCTGGTGCTGGCCGCCCGTGAATTTGTCCTCAAGGAAGCCCCCGCCGCCGTCGAGCTGATCTACGACGCCTACAGCGCCGTCTCCTCCGGCTATTCCTTCACCGGCCGCCCCAGCGACTCCTTCGTCTACGTGGCGGCCTATCCGAAAGGCGTCAACCTGGGATTCTGGGACGCACGGAACCTGCCCGATCCCGAAGGCCTGCTCGTGGGCACCGGCAAGCGATCGCGTCACGTGAAGATTCGCGCCCTGGCCGACCTCGCACGTCCCGCAGTGCGTGCACTGGTCAAGGCTGCCATCGCTCTGGCTGAGCGTCCAGACTCCGCCGCCCCGAAGCCGGAGAGCATCGTGCGCGCCATTTATCCCAGGCGCCGCCGCCCCGCCGGACCAGCCTGAACGTGTCCGGCCTGACAAGTCAGTTCGGTTGCGTGTGAAACGGTTTTTAACGTACCATGACCCTGTAACGCGAACCGTTGCTTCGGGAACGTTAAATGCCGAGCCATGTGCAGAACGGCACCGCATCTCCCACTGCCGTGCGGAGGCAGGTCGACAAGATCCTCCAAAGCAGTGAATTCAGCGGCTCCGAGGTTCTGCGAAACCTCCTCTCTTTCCTGACCACCCATAGCATCGAGAGCCCCGGCGCCGTCATCAAGGAATATGACCTCGCGGTCGGCGCGCTCGGCAAGCCGGGAGGCTTCGACCCCCGCACCGACTCCGCCGTTCGCGTTCATACCACGCGCCTCCGCGCCAAGCTGGCCGAATACTACATGTCGGATGGCCTTTCCGACGACCTGCTCATCGAGGTTCCCAAGGGCTCGTACCAGATCACCTGGCATCACCGCTCCCTTGAGACGATTCCGCAGGTCCACCCCGAGGCCGCCCCGGCAGTGCCGGACACGCCGCCCGCTTCTCCGCGGAAATGGATTGCGATCGGTTTCGCCGCCGCGACAATAGTCATCGGGGTCGGCGCGGGCGTCTGGAGCTTCGTCCGGCCCCCGCGGATTCCGGCGCCGGTGGAGACGTTCTGGCAGCCCTTTCTGCAGTCTCCCCAGCCGCCGATCATCGTGTTCTCCAATCACCGCTTTGCCGGCACCTCGGCTACCGGCCTCCGCCATTTCCGCGAGGGTGTGGACGCGCCGTCCGAAAGCAATGACACCTACTCCGGCACCGGGACCGTCATGGCGGTCGCGGAACTGTCCGGCCTGTTCTCCGCCGTTGGGCACGCGCCTCGCCTGAAACGCGCGGAACTCCTTACCTGGGACGAAGCGCAGGATGCCAATGTCGTCTTCGTAGGTGCTCCCGAAGCCAATTCCCGCCTTCGCGAACTGGCGCCGCTCCAGCACTTCGGCTTCAAATCGTCGTTTGATGAGCCCCGCTTCGGTATCGGCGGCATCGTCAACCTCCAGCCGGCGCCTGGCGAAGAATCGATCTATTACGGTTCCGGCAAGCCTTATGCCTTCGACTATGCCGTGATTGCCCGCCTGCCGAGCTTACATCCGGGACGAAAAGTGGTAATCATAGCCGGCACGAACACATATGGTTGCCAGGCCGCCACGGATTTCGTTACTCGCGCCGAGCTCCTGCCCGACCTCTATGCCCGGCTCGGCGTGTCGCAAAACGGCAAACTCCCGGATTTTGAAGCCCTGCTCCGGGTCGATATCAGTGGCGGCGTCCCCATTCACCCCAGGCTCGTCATGGTTCGCAATCGCTAGTATTTCCTGGCCAACTCCAACGTTAATAACAGTTTTCTACCTCAGCTTTCACTTGACGGACCATCACAGATCCCATACTCTTCTGCCCATCAGGGCAAAGGAAAGGGGATAGGTCATGAAGCAAATCCACGTCAGAAGCTTCCTCGTCGGTGCCGCGCTACTGATCGCATCCAGTGCCGTGTACGCTCAGGGCGTCACCGGACGTATCACCGGAACCGTACAGGATCCCACCCAAGCTGGAATCCCGGGCGCCACGGTCACCGTCGCGAACCAGGACACTGGCTACCAGGCCGAAGTTCCCACCGGCCAGAGCGGCGACTATGTGGTGCCAAACATCCCGCCGGGCAAATATACGATTACCGTCAATGCCACAGGCTTCAAGGCAGCAGTCTCTAAGGACATCTTAGTCATCGTCAACGGGGTCACGACACTCGATTTTTCTCTCCAGATCGGTTCCCGCACCGAAACCGTACAGGTCGATGCCACCAGCCAACTGGTGGATACCGTCAGCTCATCGATGGGCAACGACCTGAGCACGCGCGAGATCAACTCCCTTCCGCTGTTCGGCCGCGTGTACTCCCAGCTTGTCCAGATCATGCCGGGTGCGGTCAAGACAGGGATCGGCTCCTCGGCGGAATCCGGCACCGGCATCGGAGCCAACGGGTCCATCACCGCCGCGGTCAACGGCGTCGTCTACCAGGGCACGACATTTACCCTCGACGGCGTCAGCAATATGGAGCTGGAAAACGCCTTTCAGACCATCACGCCGCCCATGGACGACATTGTCGAGGTCAAGGTCTCCGGGAATAATTCCACCGCCGATGTCGGCGTCTACGGCGGCGCGCAGGTCAACGCGATGATCAAGTCCGGGACCAACCAGTTCCACGGCTCGGCCTTCGAGTACTACCGCAACCGCTGGCTGAACGCCAATACCTGGGCCAACGACCTGGTCGGCGCGGCCAAGCCGCCGTACCTGTCCAATCAGTATGGCGGCTCGTTCGGCGGGCCGATCAAGAAAAACCGGATCTTCTTCTTCACCGGCTACGAGGGCCTGCAACTCAACAACGGCGTCACCTATACGTACACGGTTCCCACCCCGATGACGGCGAACGGATATTTCCCGACGAACTTTTTCAGCAAGCCGATCTACGATCCGCTCACCGGGTCCTCCGCGGGCGCCGGGACCAATCCCACGCCGTTCCAAACGGTCACGTTGGCCGGCGGCACTAACGGGTGCTCCGGAGCCGGCACCGCAACCACGGCTTCCTGCACGGTCTACCAGATTCCGAGGAATCGCTGGGACCCGGTCGCCGTGAAAGCCCTGGCCGATAACACCATCTGGCCCGCTCCCAACGCGGCGAACATCAACGCCCCGTCCAACAACTTCAGCCAGAATCTTACGACCACCAACCCGCAGCAGAAGTTCGACGTGAAGGGAGACTTTGTCCCGCACGGTGAGGACCGCCTGTTCGGCCGCGTCTCCTACCAGCGCAACGACCTCACCACTCCCGGCCCCACCCGGTTCCTCAACGTCGGCGAAAACGCGTCTCCCCGTGACCACAACGACGTCGTCGGCTACACTCACTGGTTCTCGCCCAAATCGCTCAATGAATTCCGCTTCGGCTTCAACCGGTTCTACACCTTTCACTTCGGCAACGATTTGGGCTCTAACGAAAACACCGCGCTGGGCATCCCCAACGGCAACCTGTCCGCGTTCCCCAACACGTCCGGCATCGCGCAGATGTCCGTCAACAGCAACCAGAGCCTCGGCAATTGGGTGCAGACCGGCTCTCCCGGCAGCACCAACGCGGTGCGCTTCACCAATGCCTTCGATTTCGTCGACAACGTCATCCTCGTCAAGGGACGGCACACCTTCGGCTTCGGCGGCAACTACCGGCGGCTCCAGGCATCGGTGACTAACCCCGACCACTCTCTTGCCGGGTCTTATACATTCGATCAGAGTTACACCTCCAGTTGCGCCAATAACTCGCTTTGCAGCGGTCCCGCCGGCGGCGCCGGCATGGCGGATTTCCTCCTCGGATTGCCCACAAGCCTGAGCCGCGACATCGTCAATACGGCCCCCGAGACCCGGATGACCATAGCGGACGCCTACTTCCAGGATGATTTCAAAGTAACCAGGAAACTTAGCCTGAACCTCGCTCTCCGCTGGGACCTCATTTCGATGTACAACGACGTGAACAACCACCAGTCTAATCTGAACATCAGCACGGGCCTGCTGGATATCGCGACCGCCGGCAATCGCGCTCCTAACGTCGACACGAACTATCGCAATTTCGCCCCGCGTATCGGCTTCGCCTATTCACCCGACAACGGGCGGACCGCTATCCGCGGCGCTTGGGGGATCACCAACTTCCCCGACCACTACGGGGCCGCCGGGGGCACGCTGGAGCGCAACTGGCCCTGGTTCGAAGAGTACGTTCTCAACCAGCAGGCCGCCAACACGCCCTGGGCCGCGCTCAGTTCACCCCAAAACCTCCCGAACCCCAATTGCACCCAGAACACCGCCACCTGCCAGATCGGACTGCCTGCCTTCGTGAACCAGCAGTACTCGGCGACGGTGGTTCCTTCTCCGGCGGCCAGCCTCTACTACGTTCCCAAGAGCCATCAGGCGGACCGTGCCATGATGTGGAACTTCGGCATCCAGCGCCAACTCACCCGCACCAGCTCTCTCGACGTCGCCTATGTGGGCACCAAGGGCAGTAACCTGTTCCGTTCGATCAACATCGATCAGGCGTTTCCCGGACCCAACACCATCATCGGCACGGGCGTGCCGTCCAACATCAGCGGACTTACCGCCAACCGCGTATTCAGCACTCTCGGTTGCTCGGTATTCAGCACCACCGCGACCCTTTCCAGCACCGGCGGGCCGGTTTGCATCTCGGGTCCGCTGGCCGCGATCCAGGCCATCAACGAACGCGGGTCTACGGGCTACTCGATCTACCATTCCCTCCAGGTGAGATACAACAAGCGCCTGTCGCACGGGCTCACGGCACTGCTCTCTTACACCTGGTCCAAGGAGATCGACGATATGACCGTGTTCGTGCCGCTATTGAACCAGGACCAGCTCAACCGCGCACTGGGCAATGCTTCGGCGCCCGATGTTCCGCATCTCTTCATCGGCAGCTTTGTCTACGAGCTTCCATTCGGCAAGGGACGCACCTTCGCGAATAACATCTCCACGCCGGTCGATTACATCCTCGGCGGCTGGCAGGTCAGCGGCATCACCACCATCCAGCACGGAGTGCCGCTCGCCGTCACCGACGGCACCGGCAACAACGGCGGGCTGAATTCCGGCTTCAACAACCGGGCGAACTACAACCCGTCCTGTGGCTCGTCGGCTCCCGTCGTCAACCGCCCGAATGGCCTTTCCTCCACGCAAGGCGTCCAGTGGTTCGACGTCACCTGCTTCGCCAACCACACGTTCAACTACGTGTACGGCAACTCGGTGCCGGGCAACGTCTGGGGTCCGGGCATCGTGAACTTCGATCTCTCGCTCTCCAAAGCCGTCAAGATCCGCGAGAGCATGGAGTTGAGAGTTCGCGCCGACGCGTTCAATTCCATGAACACGCCGCACTTCAACAACCCCGGCACCACCTGCTGCACCGCCCAAAGCGCGGGCTTCGGCGTAATCACCGGCACCGCGCCGCCGCGCCAATTCCAGCTAGGCGTCCACTTCGCCTTCTAGTCCGGAGAGTGGGGCGGACAGTCGATTCTTGCCGTCCGCCCTTGCCTCACCAGAACAACGTCTACCTTCAAGCCGCCGCCGCTACTCGTGCGCGCACCTCCTCCGGTTCACCCGCAATCGCCGGGTACACAATCCCCGCGATCGCAGCCCCGATGATCGGCGCCACCCAGAACAGCCAGAGTTGTTCCAGCGCCCATCCGCCGACGAATACCGCCGGACCTGTGCTCCGCGCCGGGTTCACGCTCAGATTCGTCACCGGAATACCGATCAGGTGGATCAGCGTCAAGCCCAGCCCGATGGGGATCGGCGCGAAACCCTTCGGCGCCCGCGCGTCGGTAGCACCCTGAATGATCATGAGGAACATGAACGTCAGCACCACCTCCGCGATCAGGCAGGCCATCATGGAGTAGCCGCCCGGCGAATGGGCGGCATACCCGTTGGAAGCGAATCCGCCGGCAAGATCGAATCCCGGCTTGCCGCTGGCTATGAGATATAGGACGCCTGCGCCCGCGACTCCACCCGCTACCTGTGCGATCACATACGGCAACAGGTCCGACGCCGGAAATCGCTTCCCTACCATTAGCCCCACGGAAACCGCCGGATTCAGATGACATCCGGAAATGTGACCGATGGCGAATGCCATGGTCATCACTGTCAGTCCGAACGCCAGCGCCACCCCCAGCAGTCCGATCCCCACATTGGGAAAAGCTGCCGAGATGACCGCGCTGCCGCAGCCTCCGAACACCAGCCAGAAAGTCCCGACGAACTCCGCGATTGCCCTCTTGCTCAAAGGCATAATCAAACCTTCCTTTCAGAATCGGTCTGCCCCGCCTTGATGCCGGTATTTCGTGCCCGCGCTAAAACTTTTTGCCGGGGCGGCCGCCATTTTGGATAACATATAACGGATTCCGCGCCCCCGGGGGAGTCGCGGCCCTTCTTGGAGGAAAAAAGTATGTCTGAAAATCACGATCAACTGAGAGCGATGCTACGCGGCGAGTTGATTCTGCCTGCGGACGCGAACTACAACGAGGCCCGCAAACTCTACAATGGGATGATCGACAAGCATCCGGGCTTGATTGCCCGCTGCGTTGACACGGCCGACGTCATCGCCTGCGTGAACTACGCCCGCCAGAACGGCCTTCTGCTGGCCATTCGCGGCGGCGGCCACAATGGTCCCGGACTGGGAAGCTGCGACGGAGGACTTGTCATCGATCTGTCACGCATGCGCGGCGTCAGGGTGGATCCCGCGGCTATGACCGCGCAGGTGGCCGGCGGCTGCGTGTGGGGCGATGTCGATCACGCCACGCACGCCTTTGGACAGGCGGTCCCCAGTGGCATCATAGCCACTACCGGCGTCGGCGGACTCACGCTCGGCGGCGGTCTCGGACACCTGTCGCGAAGCTGCGGCCTCACCATTGATAACCTTCTCTCCGTCGACATGGTACTCGCCGACGGCAGCTTCGTCACCGCCGACGAACAGCGCAATCCGGACCTGTTCTGGGCCGTGCGCGGCGGTGGCGGCAACTTCGGCGTCGTGACCTCGTTCACGTTCCGCACGCACAAGGTCGACACGGTGACCGCCGGTCCCATGTTCTGGCCGCTCGAAGACGCGCCCCGGATCATGCGGCTCTGGGAGGACTTCATTACCGGCGCGCCCGAGGAGATCACCGGCTTCTTCGCGTTCATGGTCGTGCCTCCGGTTCCGCTGTTTCCGCCCGAGCTCCACATGCGCACCGTCTGCGGCGTGGTGTGGTGCAGCCGCGCGGACCCCGCCCGCACCGATGAGATCCTGCAGCCAACGGGCGCCTGGCCCAAACCGCTCCTCCGCGGGCTCGGCCCCATGCCGTTCCCGGTTCTTCAAAGCCTCTTCGATGGTCTGTTCGTGCCCGGCCTCCAGTGGTACTGGAAGGCGGATTTTGTCGATCACCTCTCCGATGCCGCCATCGCCGAGCACGTGAAGCACGGCTCCCAGTTGCCGTCGATGTTCTCTACCATGCACCTCTACCCGATCAACGGCGCCGTACATCGCAAGAAAGCTGGCGACACGGCCTTCAGCTACCGGCAGACCAAGTTCGCCGAAGTGATCGTCGGCGTCGACACGGATCCCGCCAACCGCGACAAGCTCACCGCCTGGGCCCGCGCCTACTGGGACGCGGTGCACCCCTACTCTGCGCCGGGCGCCTACGTGAATTTCATGATGGAGGAAGGCGCCGGCCGCATCGAGGCCACCTACGGCCCGAACTACGCGCGCCTGCGCCAGGTGAAAGCCCGCTACGACCCCGGCAACCTTTTCCGCGTAAACCAGAACATCGAACCCGCCGCGAAAGCCGCCGCGGAGTCGCCTGCGGGCTAGCGGTCACGCGACCTGTGCGAAGACCTTGTCGAGGGCGGCCTTGGCGGCGGCGATGGCCTGCTCCGGCGGCATGCGGCGTACGGCTTCGTTGAACGGCTCGACCCGCACCGGGCCGGTGAATCCGATTTCTTTTAGCGCACCCAGAAACGCCGCGACATCGATGACGCCGGTCGCGCCCGGCAGTTCGCGACGGCTGTCCACCTGCTGATCCACGGGGACGCCGGCGGGGGCGTCGTTGAGGTCGATGGAGACCACTTGTTCCGCGCGCAGGCTGAGCACGTCCTGCTTCTTGTCGCCGGCCGTGTACCAATGCCAGCTATCCAGCACGAAACCGACATTCGGACGCCCGATCTCGCCCAGCAAGTCCTTCATCTCGGCCATGGTGTGCACGAACGGATAGCGCTGCGCGGCCCAGAGCCTCTTCGGCGCCACGTATTCCAGGCCGAAGCGGAGCCCGTGATCTTGCATGACGCCGGCCGCCTCACGCAGGCGGCGCGAGTGCATGCGCATGTTTTCCAGGTAGGTCCGCTCGGCGCTTGCCGGGCTGATCCACGTGGTGACGTTCTTCACTCCGGCGCGCTCGAGCCCGGCGGCATAGGCGGGGAAGCTCTTCATCGAGTCTGCGAAGGCGGCATCGTCCTTACGGAATTCCACGGGGAATCCGGCGATGGCCCAAGTGACTTTCTTCTCGCGCATCCCGTCGAGCAGGCGGGTGACGTCGGCGCCCGCGAGGCTGCCGAGATAGCGGCCGTCGGCATCCACGGAATCGAAGCCGAATCGCGCGGCGTAGTCGATCGCCTCGATCTGCGTTGCCTTGACGCCGATCGCGCCGCAGCTCAGGTGAAGCGACATTCCCTGGGCGCGAGCGAGCAGGGACGAGGCCAGTCCGGCAGCACCGGCAGCCACGAACATCCGGCGGGTGTGAAGCATGACCGCAGTCTACACCACATCGTAGATAATGTTGAAGCCATGCAGCCGAGGTTCGATCCCGCGGTGAACGCCTGGGTCGTGTCTCCTTACCGGGATGTGGTGCGGGCGCTGAACGATCCTCGGTTCTCCGCGGATGAAGTGCGCGGCGAGGAGCACGCCCGATCTCGAACCGAGGGTTCGGCGATGGTTCTGTCCGCGATGAAAAAGCTTGCCGAGCTGCGGCCGGTGGCCCCCCTCCCGCGGGAGAGCCCGGTGGATGTAGTGCGCGAGCTGGCAAAGCCGTGGTCCGAACAGGCCGCAATGCATTTGTTTCCCGTCCGTGGCCAAGGTGCTCGCGCAATTGCTCTTGCCGCCGAGGTTTTTGCCGCCGCCGCCGAGCTCAATCGCGCCGGAAAAGCCACGCGTGAATTGGCGGAGAGGGTCGTTGGACCGCATGCCGCGTTTCATCTCCAGGCTTTTGTTGCACTGTCGCAAACGCTGCCCTGTTTTCTGGCGAATGCCTGGCTGGCGCTGCTGCGCAATCCCGAACAGGCGCAAATGCTGCGCGATTCGCCCGAGTCGATGCCTGTCGCCATCGAAGAGCTCCTGCGGTATGCCGGGCCGGCGCATGCGCAACTCCGGCGCGCAACCGAAGACCTGGAATTCTGCGGCGCGCAGATCAAATCCGGCGACCGCGTGGCCCTGATGCTGGCCTCCGCAAACCGCGATCCGGAGCGATTCCCAGTTCCGGACAGGCTGGATCTGCGGCGCAATCCTCAGCGGCACGTGGCATTCGGCGCCGGTCCTCACGCGTGCATCGGCGCCTCGCTGGTTCGTGCCGCCGCGGTCCCGGCGACCGCAGTGTTCATCGAGCACTTCGCCGGCGCTGAGATCAAGGAGCCGGTCGAATGGACCGGAGGATTCGCGATCCGCGCGCCGGCGTCGCTGCGGGTTTCTACTTCCCCATCGTCAACACCACCCGGAACCGCGCCTTCCCGCTCATCATCCGGTCGTACGCTTCGCTCGCCCGCTCCAGCGGCATCACCTCATTCATCGACCGCACTCCCGTCAGCGCGGCAAACGCCAGCGTATCTTCCGAGTCCGCCGCCGTCCCCGAATACCATCCCTTGATCGCAGTCGAACCGAAAATCATATTGACCAGATTCACCTCGAGCGGCCCCGCCGCTCCTACCACCATCAGCACTCCATTCGCACCTAGTCCGCCCAGCACCGAGCCCATCGCCGCAGCATCCGTCACTGTCGCCGCAATCGCCTTTGCGCCGCCCAGCTTTTTCAGTTCCGCCGCCGGATCCTTCGCCGCGCTGTCGATGTACTCGTGCGCGCCCAGCTTCCGCGCTAGCGCTTCCTTCTCCGCCCCTCGCGCGATTGCCACTGTCCGGAATCCCATCTTGGCCGCAAACTGCACG
>DATJYW010000173.1:0-3616 GCA_035499435.1 Candidatus Acidiferrales bacterium
CGCCTGCCAGGACATACCGGCCATCGGCAATGGACAATCCGGAATTAGCCGCGACGGCGTCGGCGAAGATTCCATGGTAGGCGCCCGCGAGATTTTCCTGGAAGAGAATGTTACTGGGGGAACGGCTGTTGCGCACCGTGAGCTGGCGGAATGCGGCATTCTGGCCGGGCTCCACGGCGAAGCCGATATCGCAGAGCATACCGAAAGCGATGTAATTGCCTCCCGAACCGATGGGATTCAGGTTGACCGAATTGGCGGCGCCGCCGCGCCCGCCGAACCCAGCCGGGGGCGCCGCAACTCCCGCGAATCTGGTGCTGCCGTCGATGGAAAGCGAGATCTGGCCGAACGCGCTGCGGAACTCGATAACATGTTCAGCATTCTTGTTACTATTACTAATAACTTCGCTCGATATGTCGAAAGTCTTAACAGGTTGTGCCGGATTGTCGGTATCTTTGTATCCGGCGCGATAGACGTGAAGTTTGGCTTTGCCGTCCGGCGTGCCATCGACGCCGGAGATATCCAGCTCCAGCTTGATATAACTCTGGTCTTTGGCGTTGGCCACCTGGTAAATGTTCTTGTACTTATCCATCAGGCGCGAGTCGTTGGCGCCATAGACGAAACTCGCGCGGGTGCTGCCCGGGGCGATGGTAAGACCGTACCTTACATCGAAGATCGCGAGATACGGAGAATACAGCACCAGGTCCTGGTTCCCGCCGCCGATCCACTGGGCGCCGGCCCATGCGCTCGAACCCGGCCTGGGGTCCATCAGACCGGTTTCGAACCACGAGCCGGCGGCGTGTTTCGCCGCCGCCTGGTCCCACACACTGACCGTCCAGGCATAGCGGGTGGCGGCCTTGAGCGGAGCGCCGGCATACGGGATGGCCAGCGAGTTTGAGGATTCGGTGCGCTTCGAATCCCACAGCACGGCGCCTTTGGGATCTTTCACCTCGATTTCGTAAGCGGTCTGCGCGCAGCCGCGCTCGCGGTCCGTGGCGGCCATCTGCCAACTGAACCGGGGCCGGGCTACGTCGATCCCCAGCGGAGTGCTCCGGTACTCCACCTGCAGATTCCTGATGACCACGGCCGCCGGCGAAGGCGCGAGGCCGCAGAGCGCGATGAATGCCGCAAGCAGGATTGGTTTCATTCGCGTCACCGGCTATAGGCCAGCCCGAACCCGAACTTGAACAGCGGGTCGTCCATATCGAAGGGCACGTCGGCCGCCTGCGCCATGACGCTCGGCATGTCGCCCGGCAGGTCGAACGGCAACTTTCCGGTGGGGCCGGCCTTGCCGAACACCACATCGAGGAGCGCGGAGTCGCCGGCCCCGAAAGCGCCGAACACTCCGGCGACACTATCGATGAATTCGGTGAGGATCACCGGCTTGTCCATGTTGACCACCACGACCGTCGGAGTGCCGGACGCAACGACTTTGCGGATGCTTTCCAGCACGGTCCAGTTGGCCGCGTTGCCGTAGGCGAGCGTGATGCCGTAGGTGGCGACCGGCGGCGGTGGCGCGGGCGCCGAACCGCCCCGTCCCGCACCGATGGCAAAGGCTCCGCCGTACGGATAGGTAGTAGCCGGGCTGGCCACGCGCAGAATTGCGAGGTCGGCAGCCTTGGGGTCGTCGACCACGGTGCCGAACTTCGCGGCCTCCTCGCGGGAGATGCCTTCGACGTAGATCTTCTTGCCGGGCGCCGCGGGCAGCACGCCGCTGTCCTTCAACAGCACGGTAGACCGGACCTGCGCGGCGTATCCCGCGGCCAGGAACTCGTCGCCGGCCACGATGGTCCTGGCGCGATCCGGATCGACGTATGGATCTTCGAACAACCCCAACTGAAACACCGGCCGCAGGATCCGCCGGGCGGCGGCGTCGATGACCGCCATCGGGATGCCGCCGTCCTTGACGTTCGCCAGGATCACGCCGGGGTCGTTATCGCCGCCGATCTGATCGACTCCCGCAAGCACGATCATCTTCTGGCGTTCTTTTTCCGAGAGCTTCTCCACGCCCCAGGGCATGTTGCGCAGCCAGTCGGTCACGACCAGGCCCTGAAAGCCCATCTTTTCGCGGAGCAGACCGTCGATCATGGCTTTGGAGAAATTGATGGCGACGGTGTCGCGGCCCACGGGAATGAAGTAGCCGCCCATGATGCCGCCGGTCTTGGCCTCCAGCGCGGCGCGGAACGGAAGCAGGTGGTAGTCGAACTGGTTGCCGGGGTAGATGGTCCACTTGCCATAGTTGTTGTGCCCGTCGTAGCCGTCCTTGACGGGGCCGTCGCCGGGGAAATGCTTGGTGACGGTCATCACGCTCTGGGGACCGAGCTGCGTGCCCTGGAATCCTTCGACGAACGCCTTGATGAGCGTGGCGTTCAGGTTGGCATCCTCGCCGAAGGTGCCGTTGATGCGGTTCCAGCGGGGCTCGGTTGCGGTGTCGGCCATGGGGCCGAGCAGGCAGTGAATGCCGATGGCGCGCAGTTCTTTGGCCGCGATCTGGCCGAACTGGCGCACCAGCTCCGGATCGCGGGCGGCGGCCAGCCCGAGCTGGTCCGGCCACTGCGAGATCACCGGCTTGCCGGAGCCGCCGCGGCCCGCGCCGTGCCGCGGGTCGGTGCTGAAGACGATGGGGATGCCGAGACGGCTTGCCTCCGCCATCTCCTGCAGCCCGTTGTGAAACTTGGCGGTGATCTCCGGCGGCTCGCCGGCGTTGGGCCGGACCAGGATGTAGCGGACATTTCGTTCCGCGACCAGTTGCCTGGGATTGGCGCTGCCCATGGGCTCGACGTGGTTCTGGTTGGCGCGGCCCTGGAAGGCGCGGTTGGGGTTCGAAGCGGGCGCGCCGCCGCGCCCCGGGCCGCCCCGCCCACCGGCCGCGGGCAGGCCCAGCACCTCGCCGTTGGGACCGGTGAAGCCGGCCAGGGAAGAGTGGATCATGAGGCCGGCCTTCTCTTCCAGGGTCATTTTGGAGACGAGGTCAGCGACGCGCTGGTCCACGGGGAGGCGCCAGTCTTCATAGCGGTCCAGCGAACCATTTCGGTTCAGATCGCGGAAGCGGAGCCCGTCTTTGGCGATGACCGGCGCGTTGCGCGATTCGATCCTGGGCTGATCGGCTGCGTGCAGGGCGAGCAGCGGCGCCGCGCACGCAATCAGAAATCGGAATTTCGAGCTCATTGGTTCTCCAATCCGCCGAGTGTAACTCCCGGCGGCGGATGTTTTCCGCTATGGCGGCCATCCATATGTATCACGTTACGTCCGCGAGCCACCGGTGGGATGGTGCCGGATGTCTGGGTTTTGGTGGGTTTAGCCGCGATTCCCAGCTTCGGTGAATTCGGGTCATCGTTTGTTTTCAAGCAGATGGTGGGTTCGTTTGGTATTCCGCCTTGCATCGCGGCGGGCGGGACGGCGATCAGAGAATGGGTTCGTTTGGTATTTCGCCCTGTAGCCCGGCGGGGTGGGGCGGCGACCGCGGTACGGCGATTGGCAAGGTGGTGTGAGACGGCGCGCATGGGGTCCTCCTGGTGGGACGGTAACACGGGTGCGGGCGGGGCGAAGGACGCGGAAACGCGTAAGTGGAGCAGAATCAGCGAAAAATAGAGGAAAGTGAGCGTGACGACCCGATTCG
>DATJYW010000174.1:0-15118 GCA_035499435.1 Candidatus Acidiferrales bacterium
TGTGCGGGATGGTATACTGATTTTTGGCCGGGCCCTGCTCGCGCCAAGCTCCAGAGCACATTTTAGGGCGCGTAGCTCAACTGGCAGAGCAACTGACTCTTAATCAGTAGGTTGAAGGTTCGATTCCTTCCGCGCTCACCATATAGATTCCAAGAAGATCGCAGGCGTCTTTTGGGGTCGTGCCGTCCATAGGCCGTCCAAGACAGCAAAATAACCCTATATATTGGTCGGGGCGGGGCGATTTGAACGCCCGACCCCCTGCGCCCAAGGCAGGTGCGCTACCAGGCTGCGACATCAACGTCAGTTGAGTCCGCCAATCATAGCTCGGATCAGCTCCAGAAGCGGCGTCGGATAGATTCCGAAACAGACCATAAAAATGGTCAGCACGCCGAGAACGAGGGCGCTGCCCTGAGCCAGGGCGGGAATCAAAGAGGGCCGCTCGGGCGGGGCTGAATAGAGCGTCATAAGGATACGCAGGTAATAGAAAAGGCCGGCGACACTGGTGATCGCGAGGACGAGCATCAGCGACCAGGCGGAGACAGCCGCTGCGACGGTGAGCACGTAGAACTTGCCCAGAAAACCCATGGTCGCGGGAATGCCGGCCAGCGACAGTAGCGCCACGCTGAACATCCCGGCGATCACCGGCCGGCGCCAGAACAATCCGCGGTAATCCTCCAGAGCGTCGAGATCGCCCTCGCGGCCGGAGAGTACGGTCACAATTCCGAACGCCACGAGACTCGTCACGGTGTACGCAACAAGATAAAAACCTACGGCGCTGGCCGCGGCGCTTGTGCCTGCCAGGAACGCCACCAGAATGTATCCGAAATGCGCGATCGAGGAGTACGCGAGAATGCGCTTGACGTTGGCCTGCCGCAGCGCCAGGAGGTTGCCCACACACATGGAGGCAATGGCGATGATGCCAAAAACCCAGAAGACCGGACGATTCTGTAGCGCACCGGAAGGCAAATAGCGAAGCAGCAGCGCGACCATTGCGGTCTTGGACGTGGTGGCGACGAAGGCGGTCACCGGGGCCGGCGATCCTTGGTATACATCGGGTGTCCACAGATGGAAAGGGACGACGCCCAGCTTGAAGCCGATGCCGGTCACGGTGAGCGCGATTCCGGCGAGTAGCATGAGGCTGGAACCGCCCGGCGAGAGTTCGCGGAGCTGCGAGAACGCCATGGTGCCGGTATCCGCATAGATGAGCGCCATGCCGAAAAGAAGGAACGCGGCGGAAGCCGACGCCAGTATCAGATACTTGATGCCGGCTTCGAGCGCGTGTTGGCGGTCCCTGAAATAAGCAACCATGGCATACAGGGAGACGCTCAAGATCTCGAGCCCAAGAAGGAACGACACGAAATGGACGCTGGCCACTAACACGGCGCAACCCAGCGTAGCGAGAAGCAGCAGAAGATATAGCTCCTCGCGCTGGCCATCGTGCTTTTCGAAATACTGGTAGGATAGGACGGCGATGGCGGCCGCCGAGAGGATGATCAGACCCATGTAGAACAGGGCATAGGAATCTATCGCCAGCAATGAGGTCACTTGCCGTGGAATCAGGGGTGCCGCCAGGAAGATGGACAAGAAGGCGGCGGTCAGTCCGGCGACCGTCAATCCCACGGCCAGCGCATGACTGCGCCTCGCGGCGATGCCCAGCATGACAGCAACGGACGTGCTCGCGATCAGGAGCAGAGGAAGCAAAGCGAGTATGTCGGTGACATTCATTCGATTATCTCCGCAAGGTCGCGGCCGGCGCCTGAACCTCGCGCTGTAAGTTGTCCATGGCGGGTGCAAAGGTGTTGAGCACCGGCTGCGGATAGAGTCCGACCCACAGCAGGCCCGCGACCATTGCCCCGACTATAAGACCTTCGCGTGGTGTGAGATCGGCGAGTTGCAGAGAGTTCGTGTTGGGACCGAAGAACGCCCGCTGCATCATGCGCAGCGCATAAAAAGTAGAGGCCAGAATCCCCAGCGTTGCCACCACAGTAAGTGCAATGCTTACCTTGTAAGAGCCTGCAAGCACCAGGAACTCGCCCACGAAGTCGCCCATTCCCGGCAGGCCCAGCGACGCCAGGCTGAAGAAGAGCGCCGCGGCGCTCAAACGCGGCGCAACCGTCCAGATGCCGCCCATCCGGCCCAGGTCCCGCGTGTGAATCCGCTCCTGTAGACCGCCGGCCAGCACGAAGAGCGCGCCCGTGCTCAGACCGTGGCAGATCATCGTCACGATCGCGCCCTGAAGCGCCAACGGATTCCAGGAGAAGATTCCAAGCAACACGAATCCCAGGTGGCTGACGCTCGTATAGGCCACCAGGCGCTTGAGGTCCGTCTGCGAAAACGCCATCATCGCGCCGTAGAGAATCCCGACGACGGCCAGCACCAGCGCCGCCGGTGTGAACTCGTGAGCCGCGCGCGGAAATAGCGGCACGACAAAGCGCAGCAGGCCGTATCCGCCGGTCTTTAACAGCAACCCGGCCAGAATTACGCTTCCCGCTGTGGGAGCATTAGTGTGAGCGTCCGGCAGCCAGGTATGCAGGGGCACTACCGGCAGCTTCACCGCGAACGCGACCAAGAAGCCGAGCATCAGCCAGAGTTCGACGCCCGGACTCATAGGAGTGCCGAGGAGCTCTGAATACTCGAAGGTATAAGTGCCGGTCGCCTGATGGTGGACGAAGTAGAGTGCGAGTATCGCGATCAACATCAGCAATCCGCCGCACTGGGTGAACAGGAAGAACTTAGTCGCCGCGTAAACACGGCGCTCGTGGCCCCAGATGACGATGAGAAAATACATCGGGACCAGCATCAGCTCCCAGGCGAAATAAAAAAGGAACAAATCGACCGCCAAAAACACGCCCGCGATTCCCGCCAGAACCCACATCAGGTTGAAGTGAAAGAAGCCGACCCTTTCAGTGATCTCCGTCCAGGACGTAATTACGCTGATGACGCCGAGGAAAAACGTGAGGATCAGCATCAGCAGACTGAGGCCATCCGCCGCAAGATGGAAATGGATGCCGAAGCCAGGCACCCAGCTGCAGTCGACTTCGTCGAACCATGGACCGGCAGATGACCCTCGATCGGTCCAAATGGCGGCGGTCAGGACAAGATCCAGACCAACAGCAGCCAGCGAGATCCAGCGCGGCCAGCGTGTGCTCCAGCGCGCCGTGACGCCGGCCAGAATGCCGGCGAGCAAGAGGATGCCTATCAGCAGTACCAGGATCATAAAGCCAACACCATCGCTATAAACAGGACTGCCCCGGCGGCCATCCCTGTCACGTACCAGCGTACGCGGCCCGTTTGCGTGCTGCTCAGCTCGCGATAGAACCACTCCGTCAGGCGGGCGACCCCGGTATAGAAGGCGTCGACGAAGTCGCTCTTGTTGGCATTGGCCATCCAAACAAATGGCTGTACGAAAGCCTTGTCGTAGATCCAATCGAAGCCCCAGCCGGCAAACCACCATTGGTGCAGGGCGCGTCCAACGGGGCTCGCGGTTAACGCGTCCGCGAGGCTACGATTCCGGAGATGGAACAGATACGCGAAGTAGACACCGATTACGAACAGCGCTCCGGCCACAGCTTCCGAGCCTGTCTCCGTCAAGCCGCCGGCGCCGGCGTCGATCGTCGCGGGTAAAGCCGAGTGCAGGAATGTAAGAAACGGTTCCTTGATGTAACCGGCCACGACGGCAAGGAACGCGAGAATTACAAGGGGAGCGTGCATCGCGTAGCCGAAACGGTTGGTTACGGGTGTCTCCACGGGGCCGAAAAAGACGCGGAAGATCAGGCGGAACGTGTACAGGGCAGTCAACAGCGCACCGGCCATCCCGGCAATCCACAATGCCGGGTGCCCACCCTGCGCCGCCCATGTCTCCCAGATGATGAGGTCCTTGCTGAAGAACCCGGCGGTGAGGAACGGCAGGCCCGCCAGCGCGCAGCCTCCGATCAGGAACGTCCAGAAGACCACCGGCATCTCTCTGCGCAACCCGCCCATCCGGAAGATGCTGTGTTCCTCGTGCAGCGATTTGATGATTACGCCGGCGCCCAGAAACAGCAGGGCCTTGAAAAATGCATGGGTCAGGAAGTGGAACAAGGCGGCTTGCCACGCGCCCACGCCCAGGGCCAGGAACATGTAACCGATCTGGCTGACGGTGGAATAAGCGAGAATACGTTTGATGTCGTGCTGCGTGAGCGCGCTGAATCCGGCGAGCAGCAGCGTGGCCGCGCCCACCACCGCCACCGCTGTCTGCGCGGCCGGCGCCAGCGAAAACAGGACGTGGGTTCGCGCGATCAGGTAGACGCCGGCAGTCACCATGGTGGCGGCGTGGATCAGCGCGCTTGTCGGGGTCGGGCCGGCCATCGCATCCGGCAACCATACCTGGAGCGGAAGCTGCGCCGATTTGCCCACCGCGCCACCCAACAGCAAGAAGGCGGCCGCGACCGCGTAAGTGGATCCGGAGGGCCACTGTTGGGACGCGCGCTCCATCAGATCCCGAATCTGAAGAGTGCCCAGGCCGCTGAACAGGAGAAACAACGCCAGCATCATGGCGGAATCGCCGACGCGCGTCACGATGAAAGCCTTGCGCGCGGCCAGGCCGTTCTCGGGATCGCGATACCAGAAGCCGATCAGCAGATAGCTGCACAATCCCACGCCCTCCCATCCGAGCAGGAGAAGCAGAAGGTTGTTGCCCAGCAGTAGCGTGATCATCGACGCCACAAATAGATTCATGTACGCGAAGAAACGGCTGTAACCCGGATCTTCCATCATGAATTCAGCCGAGTAGAAGTGAATTAAGAAGCCGACGCACGTAACTACCAGGATCATTACCAGGGAGAGCGCATCGAGATACAGGCCTATCTGCGGCTCGAAGACCGCCACCCTGATCCAGGTCCAAAGAACCTGCGTGTAAGAGTCGCCGGCCGGTGGCGCGCTCCAGAAACTGAACGCAACCAGAATTGTGACCAGTGCCGACAACCCTACAGATCCGACCCCTACAGCGGCCGTGGCTCTGCGCGGCAAACGCGCGCCGAACAACATGAGCACCGCCGCGCTCGCGAACGGCAACGCCGGAATCAGCCACAACCAACTGAGCACGCTATCCTCTCATCCCGCTGAGCACGTCGGCATCCAGCGACTTGAAGCGATGATAGATTCTCAGCACCAATGCGAGGCCGACTGCTACTTCGGCGGCTGCCATGGTCAAAATGAACAAGAACATGACCTGCCCGTCGGCCTGATGCCAGCGAGAGCCGCCGACTACGAACGCCAGCCCTGCCGCGTTGAGCATGACTTCCAGGGACATCAGGACAAAGACCAAATTACGGCGTACGAGCAGACCGGTCAGTCCCAGCGAGAACAAGATCCCCGCCAGTATCAGCCCGTCCCTCATGGGTATCTGTGTCATGTTGAATCTCCGGTTTTTCCGCTTCGTGGAAGCCCAGATGATAGGCGCCCACCAGGCCCGCCAGCAGCAGCATGGAGGCCAGTTCCACGCCGATCAGGTAAGGGCCGAACAGCGCGATGCCGACCTCCTTCGGTGCGATCGCGGCAGTGCCCAATGCCGCGTACGATCCCCGCCCCAAATATGCGACCTCTATGAGCAGGATGCCTGCGAGCACACCAGGGCCAGTCCAGACTCCTCGAGTCAGCCACTGCTTTTCGGTCTCGGCGGCATGCGCTCCGATGTTGAGCATCATCACCACGAACAGGAAGAGCACCATGATGGCGCCCGCGTAAACGATCGCTTCGAGTGCCGCCGCAAATGGCGCCCCGAGAACGAAAAAGACTACACCGACACCAAGCAGCGACACGATCAGGTACAACAGAGCGTGAACCACGTTCAGGCGAGTCAGCATCAGCAGGGTCGCCAGAACGGCCACACCGCCCGCGATATAAAATGCCGGTTCCATAATCGCCTCACGGCAACAGCGAGCGCACGTCGACGGGCGGCGCTTCGTGTGCGCCTTCTCCCTTCTTCTTGCCGCCGATCTGCACGCCGGCGACCCGCCAGAAGTTATATCCCGGATACTTGCCGGGCCCGTCGATCATCAGATCCTCCTTTTCGTATACCAGGTTCTTCCGGTGAAACTCCCCCATCTCGAAGTCCGGAGTTAGCTGGATCGCATAAGTGGGACAGGCCTCTTCGCAAAAGCCGCAGTAGATGCAGCGCGAGAAATTGATGCGGAAGAAGTCCGGATAGCGACGCCCGTGTTCGTCCTCCGTTGCCTGGAGGGCGATGCAGTCCACCGGGCAGGCGACGGCACAAAGGTTGCAGGCCACGCAGCGTTCACCTCCGTCGGGATCGCGCGACAGGATGATCCGGCCGCGGTATCGCGGTGCGAGATACGGCTTCTCGTCCGGATACTGGACCGTAATCCTCTTTTGGAAAGCGTGGAGAAAAACGTACCAGATTGTCCTGAGTATGCTGAACATTATTTTTGGCTCCAGATGAGAACCGCGGCGCCTGTGAGCAATATGTTGGCCAGGGCGAGGGGCAGCATGACCTTCCAGCCCCAGGACATGAGCTGATCGAATCGGGGGCGGGGAAGCGCCGCCCGCAGCAGAATGAAGAATGAAATGAAGCAGAATGTCTTGATCAGAAACCAGACTACTCCGGGCAGAATCGGGCCCAGCCAGCCCCCAAAGAACAGAACCGAGATCATGGCAGAGATCAAAGTGATTCCCATGTACTCTCCGACAAAGAACATGCCGAACTTCATGCCCGAGTACTCGGAGTGGTAACCCGCCACCAGCTCGCTCTCGGCTTCCGGCAGATCGAAAGGAATGCGGCGCGTTTCAGCCAGGCCGGCGATCAGAAACAAGACGAAGCCGGGGAACTGGGGAATCACAAACCAGAGCTTTCTTTGTGCCGCCACAATCGCAGCGAGGCTGAATGAGCCTGCGAGCAGCACCACGCCCATGAGCGAGAGGCCCATGAAGACCTCGTAACTCAACATTTGCGCTGCCGCCCGCATTCCGCCGATCAGCGCGTACTTGTTATTGGAGCTCCATCCGGCGAGCACGACACTATATACCCCCAGCGACGACATCCCGAGAAAGAACAACAGGCCGATATTCAGATCGCTCACGATGATCCCGGGCGCCACCGGGATCACTGCGAACGACATCAACACGGTCACGAAGACGATAGCCGGCGCCACAATGAATACGGGCTTGTCCACGAATGGCGGAATCCAGTCTTCCTTCATGAAGATCTTGATCGAGTCGGCCACGACCTGAAGCAAGCCGAAGGGTCCGGTGCGGTTCGGCCCGTAGCGGTCCTGCCAGAGGGCGAGCAGGCGCCTCTCGACATAGATCAGCGATGCCGCGATGGTCAGCGCCCCGAGGACAATTCCGAGGATCGAGAGAAGCGGGTATGGGCTGGTCACCGGGGCCTCCGGATCCTGCTCCAGGCAGGCAGGGTGATTCCACTCCCGGCAGACACGCAAGCAACCCCGCGCGGAAGCTCGGGGCGGATGCGCAGCGGAAGCCGGAACGCGCCGCTGGCGCAACTCAGCTCGACCTCCGCGCCGTCCGCCAGGTCGCTGCTATTGATGGCCAGGTGCGGCTTCGTGGCAAGCTGGGAAATTCCGTATGCCGCCATACTCAGCTCGTCGGAGCCGACAAAGTGAAACATGGGCAACAGCAGCCACTCTCCTTCCCGGGGCTCGAAGGCGGGCGGCACTACGGTGAAATAGGGCCGGCCGTCAGCCGCTGCCGGCGCGAATACGCGCACTCCCGCATCGCCTCCGCGCAGCGATCCGCCAACTTGATCCTGGTACGTGTTGGCCGCCTGAATGGAGTTCCAGCCGGGTGACCAGAAGAACGGAATGAGGGCCGCTGGGGGCTTGTCCGGCGTACCTTCCATGGAAAACGAAAGCGGCGAATCAGGGTCCTCTGGCGGTTTGGGCTCGGATACATCGATGTTTACGAGCACGGCAGTGCGGCCGCTCTCACGATGCGGCGACCGGGGAACCTTGGCCCCGGCAATTCGAAATGCCGCCGGCGGCGCGGCAGACGATGTCTTTGCGAGATCGGGTAAAGCCCGGGACAATGCGGCAAGGACGTCGTCCAGGTTGTGCCAGCCATCCGGTCTCAACCAGCGCCAGCTTGCCCATACGTCATTTTGGGGTACGAATACTTGAAAGAATCTCTGCGCGCGTCCCTCGTTATTGATGAATGTGCCGTCGGATTCCGCAAAGGTGCCGGCCGGCAGCACTAACTGCGCCTTCGCGGTGGTCGGATTGGCAAGGTGATCGAGAACGATCACGTGTGCGGCGGTGCGCAGGAAGACATCCACATCGGCAGCCGGCGCGCGGCGGTAGAGATCGTTTTCCAGAACGATCACCGTGTCGGCGTGGCCATCCTTGACGGCTTGAAATGCGGCGCTCAGCGGTCGTCCGCCGATCAGCGCGCAGCCGACGGTATTGCATTCGGGCGCCGTGAGGCTCAGAAACGCCTGCGCCGCCATCGCGACATTCGCCGCCGCCTCCATGACAGCCTGGCTGGCACAACTCATACCGGAAATCACCAGAGGCTTCCTGGCGGACTTGAGTGCGCCGGCAATCTCGCCCGCGAGCGGCAGATCCTCAGTCGAGGGCGCGCGTGGGTCGAGCGCATGGGCGACGGCGAAACCCAGCCGGGCCAGATCGTCGGGGGCCGCTCGAAAGGTGGCCGTCGCAATCTCGTCCAGACGGGTTGCGTAGGGCGTTGCAATAAAGACCGGCCCCTTGGCGTCCTGCAACGCGTCGCGGACCCCGTGATCCATCCACAACGGGATTTTCAGTTTCCTGGCGAGCTCCATCGGCTGCCGGCGGACGGACTGGCGGACCGCGAGGGCCATTCTTGGAGCCACGCTCGTCAGATCCTCGCCCAGGATGAACACCGCGTCCGATTCCTCGATCTCGCGCATTGCCGGGGTCCGCATCGGACCCCGTTGCAGGATCTCGACCATGCGGGCCGCCAGCTGCGCCTCGTTGTCGGCCATGCCCGTATAAAACCGCTCGGGACCAACCAAAGTACGCAGAGCAAAGTTGGCTTCGAGCGACGCGCGCGGCGATCCGATCCCGATGGCTCGCCCGTTCGCGACTCTTCCCCGCAAGTGGCGGTCTGCCTCCGCGGCCGACAGGGGCCGGCCTTCGAGCATGGGTCGATAGAGACGGCGTTCGCTGTTGACGAACTCGTAGCCGAACCGGCCGCGGTCGCACAGGAAGTAGCCGTTGACTTCGTGGTTGTAGCGGTTCACGACGCGGCGCAGGGTGCCGTAGCGCTCCCCGGCATCGATGTTGCAGCCGACAGCGCAGTGCACGCAAACCGACGGTGCGAACTGCTGGTCCCACTTGCGAACGTAGTGGTGCTTCAGGGTCTTGTCGGTGAATACGCCCGTCGGACAGATCTCGACCAGGTTGCCGCTGAATTCATTTTCCAGGATGCCGTCTTCGTGGCGGCCGAAGAATACGGTGTTGCGTGAAGCGAATGCGTTCAGGTCCCTGCCGCCCGCGTAGTCGCGATAGTAGCGCACGCAGCGGTAGCACTGGATGCACCGGTTCATCTCGTGATTGACCAACGGGCCCAGGTCCTGATTGCGAAAGGTTCGTTTGTCGAATTCGTAGCGGCGGTAGTCATGCCCAGTCATCACCGTCATGTCTTGCAAGTGGCATTCGCCGCCCTCGTCGCACACCGGGCAGTCATGGGGATGATTGAGCATGAGCTGTTCGATAATCCCCGCGCGAAATGCGGCGGCCTCGGGGTCGTCGATGGAGATGCGAGTGCCCTCCGTGGCGGGCGTCATGCAGGACATCACGATTTTGCCGCGCTCGTCATGTTCGTCCTTGAAGAGTTTGACGGCGCACTGGCGGCAGGCGCCGACCGACCCCAGCGCCGGGTGCCAGCAAAAATACGGCAAATTCAGGCCCTGCGAAAGACAACCGTGGAGAAGGTTCTGTTCGGGGTTCATCTGGTAGGGTTTGTTGTCGACGTGTACGGTCGCCATACCTATCTCCACGGACAGCGATGCTGGCGAATGTGCCGCTCGAAGTCATCGCGAAAGTATTTCAAGGCGGTCTGCAGCGGGTCCGCCGCACCCGGCGCAAGAGCACAGAACGTGTTCCCCGGATTCCACATGTTGGCTTGAGAAGCCAGCCTCTCGAGATCGCCTGGCTTTCCCTGGCCGTCCTCCATCGACTTGAGAATCCGCTCCACCCATCCCAGCCCGCTCCAGCAGGGGGTGCAGAAGCCGCAGGATTCCCGCCCGAAGAAGCGCATCATGTTCCACGTCATGCCGACCGGACAGGTGTGGTCGTCGAGCACGATCATGGTACCCGTGCCCAGCCGGCTCCCGGCTTTGGGCATTTCGGTAAAATTCATAGGCGTGTCCAGGTGCTGTTCGACGATGAAGGGTGTGGAACTCCCGCCCGGCAGCAATCCGCGGAATTTCACGCCATCCTTCATTCCGCCGGCATGCTCCTCGAGAATCTCGCGGGCAGTCGTCCCCATGGGCAGCTCCCAAAGGCCGGGGCGCTTCACCTTTCCGCTGACGCCGTATAACTTCGTGCCCGCGTCCTTGCCGCGGCCGAGGTCGCGGAACCATGGCGCGCCGTGGTCGATGATGTGCGGAACGCAGCTCAGCGTCTCCACGTTATTGACCACGGTGGGTTTGCCGAACAGTCCCACGACGACGGGAAACGGAGGCTTCGCTCTCGGGTTGGCCCGCTTGCCCTCGAGGGCGTTCAGCAGCCCGGTTTCGTCTCCACAAATGTAGCGGCCGCCACTTACATGTAAGTGAAGATCCAGGCTGAAGCCGGAACCGAGTATGTTTTTCCCCAGGTAGTTTCGTTCGTAAGACTCCGCGATGGCGCGCGCGATCCGTTCGGCGGCCAGCGTGTATTCCCCGCGCAGAAAGATATAGGAGAAGTCGGCCTCGATAGCGAATGCCGCGATGATCGCACCCTCGATGACCTGGTGCGGGTCTCGCTCCAGCAGGAGGCGGTCTTTGAACGTGCCGGGCTCCATCTCGTCGGCGTTGACCACCATGTAAGTCGGATTGGGAGCATCCTTACCGACGGGCACGAACGACCATTTCAGACCGGTAGGGAAGCCAGCCCCTCCGCGGCCCCGCAGGTTCGCAGCCTTTACCTCCTCGGTTACTGCTTTCGGCGTCATGCCGCCGTTCAAGATTCTCCGGATCGCCTGGTAGCCGCCGGCCTTCTGGTAGGCGGGCAAGTCCAGAGCGGACCCGTCTGGCCGCATGTTTCGAGTCAGCGGTTTTTCGGCGATGCCGGTCATTTGTACTTCTCGAGCTCCCGGTCGACCTTCACCGGGTCGAGATCGCTGTGCAGATCGCCGCCCACCATCATGGCCGGAGCATGATCGCAGCATCCGAGACAGACGGTTGGCAGCAGCGTGAACCGATTGTCGGGCGTGGTCTCGCCCAAACCGATTCCCAGGCGCTCCTGGAGATGCTCACGGATATTCTCGCAGCCCATGATCCAGCAGCTCACGCTGTCGCAGAACGTGATGACGTGCCGCCCTACCGGCCTGCGAAAGATCAGGTTGTAAAAGGTCGCAATACTGTCCAGGTCCGTCGCCGACATGCCCAGATGGCCGGCAATGTCGTTAAGGCTCTCGTCCGAGACCCAGCCCCGGTGGCGCTGCACGATCTTCAGGGCGTCAATCGAGACGGCGTCGCGCCTTGGATAGTGGACCGCTTCCTGCTCGATCTCGTTGATTTCTTCCGCGGTCAACATGGTTTGCATTCCTCATCTGTCGACATCCGCCAGCACAAAATCGAGGCT
This sequence comes from Candidatus Acidiferrales bacterium, assembly GCA_035499435.1. Classification (GTDB taxonomy): domain Bacteria; phylum Acidobacteriota; class Terriglobia; order Bryobacterales; family Bryobacteraceae; genus Solibacter. The sequence continues at coordinate 11,781 of DATJYW010000174.1, forward strand.
GCCGAGGGTGACAACCAAATCCGGTATCATCTGGCCCCGGCAAAGCAACGGCAGCGTTTGAATGTGCGCGAAAGAGGGCGTCCGTATGCGTGTGCGGTACGATACCGTGCTGCCGTCGCTCACCAGGTAGTAGCCGTTGTTACCCTTCGCTGCTTCGATCGCACCGAGCGCTTCGCCAACCGGCATCACCGGTCCCCAACTCACGTTCAGGAAGTGCGTGATGAGAGTCTCGATGTCGTGCATGGTGCGATCCTTCACGGGAGGAGTGGCGAGGTGGTGATCCGACTGGTACGGACCTTCCGGCATATGTTTCACGCACTGCCCGATGATGCGCAGGCTTTGCCGCATCTCCTCGACGCGGACGATGGCGCGATCGTAGCAATCGCCGTTTTTGGCGGTCGGGATGTCGAACTCAAACTGGTCGTACCCGCTGTAGGGCTGCTTCTTCCGAAAATCCCATTCGAATCCGCAGGCGCGAAGATTCGGGCCGGTGACGCCCCATTCGATCGCCTCATCTGTTGTGAAAGCGCCGACACCCTGCGTGCGTGCCTTGAAGATCCGGTTACGCATGATGGTCCGGTCGTACTCGATGAGGCGCGGCGGCAGGTACTTGATGAAATCGCGGATCATCTTGTCCCAGCCCCTGGGCAGGTCCGCCGCCAAGCCGCCGATGCGAAACCAGGCCGGATGCATGCGCGCGCCGGTGATTGCCTCGATAATGCCGAACGCGCGCTCGCGGTCGTTGAAGGTGAAGAAAACCGGCGACATCTGTCCGAGGTCCTGGGCAAAGGTGCCGTACCAGACCAAGTGGCTGATAATCCGGAACAGCTCCGAAAGCATCACGCGAACGACCTGGGCGCGCGGCGGCACTTCGATGCCTGCCAGCATCTCGACGGTGGTGAGATATGCCAGGTTGTTCAAGACTCCGCCGAGGTAGTCGATGCGGTCGGTGTACGGGATGTAACTGTGCCAGGACTGGCGTTCGCCCATCTTCTCGGCTCCCCGGTGGTGGAAACCGATCTGGGCAACCGCGTCGACAATCTCTTCGCCATCCAGTTGCAGGGCGATGCGCAAAACGCCGTGCGTGCCGGGGTGCTGGGGACCCACGTTGAGGAACATGAAATCCGAGCCGTCGTGCTCGCGGCGCATACCGAATTCCTCCGGCCGGAAGCGCAGCGCTTCCTGTTCCGCGGCCTCTTTGTCCTCGGACAACTGATACGGCCCCATCTCCGTTGCACGCGCCGGATGCTCTTTGCGCAGCGGGTGGCCCACCCAGCTTGCCGGCATCAGGATGCGCCGAAGGTGTGGATGACCGTCAAAGACGATTCCGAACATGTCCCACACTTCGCGCTCGTACCAATTGGCGGCCGGCCAGATGGACGTGATGCTGGGCAGGGACAGCCGCCCTTCCGTTAACGCTACTTTGATGCGCAGGTATTCGTTCCGGCCAAAGGAGAGCAGATGGTAGACGACCGTAAAATCGCTCGCCGGCTGTCCATCGCGATGTGCCCTCATCCGCTCGTCGATGGCGGAGAGGTCGTACAACATCTTGTACGGCTGCTCGACTTCTTCTTTCAGGGAGCGGAGCAGGGCGACGACACGATCCTTGGGCACCCAGAAAGTCGGGATGCGATCGTGGGTGGCTTGAGGAATCGCCGCCGGACCAAGCCGGCCGGCAATTTCCTGCGCGCTTGTCGAGACCGCGATCATACGCTGTCGGGCTCCCTCAGCACCGTCATTTTCTGGCGTGACGGCCGTAACAAATCGCGCATCGATGGAAGAGGCACGCGAACCGTTTCCTGGGGTCCCACTACCCAGCTCAGCGGGCGCCGTTCGGTTCCGACGACGTTCCGCAACAGCAGCAGTCCTTCCAAGAAAGCCTCCGGACGGGGCGGGCAACCAGGCACATACACATCCACGGGAAGAAACTTGTCCACACCTTGGACGACGCTGTAGATGTCGTACATGCCGCCGGAGTTGGCGCAGGAGCCCATGGAGATCACCCAGCGCGGCTCCATCATCTGTTCGTAAAGTCTCTGAACGATCGGCGCCATCTTCAGGAAGACAGTACCGGCGATCACCATGAGATCCGCTTCGCGAGGCGTGCCGCGGATGACCTCGGCGCCGAAGCGCGAAACGTCGAACTTGCTGGTGATGCTGGTGGCCATTTCGACATAACAACAGGACAGGCCGAAGTTGAATGGCCACATGGAGTTCTTGCGGCCCCATTGGACCAAGTCCTCGAGGCGCGAAAGAATTACGCTGCGGCGCACAGTCTGCTCGAAGGACTCGGGATCGGGAGTCGCGGTCAGGCCTGTAACATCCGGCTTGGTTAGTGACCACTGCATCGGGTTCCTTACCTCGGCCTGCGCGGCTTGCTCGTCCAGTCCAACGCCCCCGCTCTCCAGATGTAGATCAGGGCCGCCACCAGGGTTGCAACGAACACTACAATCGCCCAATAGCCCGGCCAGCCCAGCTCGCGCGCGGCGCCGGCCCAGGCAAACAGGAAAACGGCTTCCAGGTCGAAGACGACGAAGAACATCGCCACCAGGGCGTAGCGTACGGAGAATCGCACGCGCGCCGAACCTTCCGAGACGATGCCGCCTTCGTACGGCTCACCTGTCGCTGGTTCGGAATGTCTCTGGCCCAACACATAGGAGACACCGATGACCGCGGCAACCAGAACCACCACGAACACGAAGTACACCACTAGTGGCCACGTCATAACGTAAGGTGCATTGCTGACCAGTCATTGGCTCAGCATGTTGGATGCCGTGATGGTGGTGTCGTACGGACCGACACCCTGTAGCGAAGAAGCTAAGAAGTCAAGAAGCTGAGAAGCCGGGAAGAAGCGAAGAAGCTAAGAAGGGTCAGGGCGCGGGGCGGGGCTAGACCGGAGCGGTTCCGGCGCGGGTTTGGGGGCGGAATTGGGTTCGTTTCCGGGAAAGTGTTCTTTGCGGTGCGCAGCCATACGATCCGCCATATGTTCAACGAGTTCGGGCGGCAATTCGAGCAGGCGATCGATGTCGTCCAGATTGGCCTGTTGGTACTCGCGGCGGATGCGGCGGAGCTCGGCCAGGGCGCGGGAGTAAGCCCGCTCCAATGAGGCGATCTGGGCGAAGGTTTTGCGCAGCAACTTGCCGGTGGGGGAGTCGCGGAGGATGTCGACGTCGATCTCCTCGGGTGTCTGGCCTTCCGCCAGGAGGGCGCGGTAGAGTTTGGCTTCGATCCGTCTGAGGCGGCGGCGCTGCCAGTCGGAGCGGACGATGGTATCGACCTGGAATTGCTCGATGGCGGAGCGGGGACCGAGGTCGTGCTGATATTCGGCGGCGATGCGC
>DATJYW010000175.1:0-26326 GCA_035499435.1 Candidatus Acidiferrales bacterium
AATACGCGACCAGAGGGACATGGCGGTTCTCCTTATTCGGACCGGAGTATGGCGGACGGATCGATGCGCACGGCGCGAACGATCGCCGGGACGGAGGCCAAAAGCGCTGCCGCCAGGAGGATCGACGCCGGCATGGCGAGCATCAGCGGGCCGCCTCTTACCTGGTAGAGCAGCGATTCGACGAATCGGGTGAAAGCCAGGCCCATTGCAACTCCGGCGCAAGCGCCGCCGAGGACCACGGGGAACACGTCCAGCGTGACCCGCCGGGCCACGTCGGTTGCCTGCGCCCCGATGGCGATGCGGATGCCGATTTCGCGGCGCCGCTGCACGACGCCGTAGTCGAGTACCCCATAAAGTCCAACGGCCGCGAGCAGGAGCGCGACACCCGCGAAAAAGAGCGCGAGCACGGCCAGAAGCCGCTCGCGGACCGTGTGGCTCAGGTTGATCGCAGCCTGGGTGCGGGTGTTGCTGACGCGGATTTCGGGGCGCGTTCTGGGAATCTCGCGGCGCAGGATCGCGGCCAGTGCAAGCGGGTTCGGACTGGAGGTGCGGACCACAAAGGTTCCCTCGCTGACCGGCCGCGGTGCACCGGTGGAATCGACCGCATGCATCGGAACGAAAGCCACCGGCAGGATGGGTTCGCGGGGGCTGCGGTAGCGGATATCGCGCACCAGCCCGACGATTTGATACCGCATGGTGCCCGTGCCCGTGCCTCGCTGGAAGAATCTGCCCACCGGGTCGGCGCCGTTGAAGAACGCGTCCGCGAAGCCCTGGTTGACGATGGCGGCGCCGGGAGATGTATCGGCCGCGCGGAAATCGCGGCCGGCCGCGAGCGGAATCCGCATGGCGTCGAGCCAGCCGGGCGAGATATAGCGGAAGTACCCCAGCGTCTCGGTTGAAGGCGCACCGTCGATCGAGATGAAGTTGTTTCGCGAGTTGCCGCTCAGCAGTGCCCAATCCGCGAGGGCTGCGGTCTCGACGCCGGGGAACGTGCGCAAGTGCTCGGTAACCTGGTCCCAGAGGGCGGGCAGCACAGGATGGGCGGCGACGGTATCGAGGATCAAGAGACGCTCGGTGGAAAAGCCCGTGGGCTGATTCACGAGCTTGTTGAACGTGGCCCCGAAGAGGCCGGCGCCGAAAAGCACCAGGAAGCAAAAGGCGACCTGCGCGGCGATCAGGCCGTGCATGAGGCGGCCGCGCCATCGCGGGTCGGTGCCGCCTTTCAGCGTGCTGGTGGGATTCACGGCGGCGGCGCGCAAGGCAGGCGCCAATCCGAAAAGGAAGGTAACCGCGATGGTGAGCGCGAGCGCGAACGCGAGCACCCGCCAATCAGTGGGGAGGGCGAGGCGCGCCGGATTGTCGGGAGGGTTGATCCGGGCGACGACAAAGGGCGCGGACCACCATGCAAACACCGCGCCGGCGGCGGCTGCGAGAATAGCGAGCATGGCGCTCTCCACCAGCACGAGCTGCACCAGGCGCAGCCTTCCGGCGCCGATGGAGACGCGCAGCGCCATTTCGCGCGCCCGCGCCGCGGCCTGCGCGGTCAAAAGGTTGGCGACGTTGGCGCAGGCGATGAGCAGCACCAGGCCCACCAGGACGGCGAGCGCTGTGAGCGGCAGCCGAAGGTTGTGCTGCATGCCGGAAGCGCCGGCGGAAGCGGATTCGAGGTAGAGGGTCTGGTTGAGGAAGTTGGCCAGGCGCTGCTGAGAGAAGCCCTTGAAGCTCTTCGCCCGCTCCATCTCGAAGGCCAGCGCGACCGCCTGCAGCTTGTCGCGGAGGGGTCCGATGGCGGCGCCGGGCTTCAGGCGCGCGATCGCCCGTGTGACGGTCGCGTCGTCGCGGGTCACCCAGGGATTCATCATGCTGGGGACGAAGATGTCCGTGAAAGTGCCGGTTTCGGTCCCGGTGAAGGGCGGCTCGACCACTCCGATGATTTGATAGACGAATCCGCCCATGTGGAACGTGCGTCCGACTGCCTTGGGATCGCCGCCGAAGCGGCGGGACCAATAGTCGTGCGACAGTACGGCGTATGGGTGCGCGCCCGGATGGAGATCGTCGCTTTCGGTGAAGAGGCGTCCCAGTTCGGGGCGGAGACCGAAGGAGCCGAACATCCAGCCGGAGACGTTTTGGACGTAGGCTTTCTCCATCTCCTGATCCGAGACGAAGGTCAGGTCGGTGGGCTCGGTATGGCCGATAGCGATCAACTCCGCATCGCTCTTGGCAGCAGCCCGCATCTGGCGGAACAGCGGGTAGGCCCATTCGTCGATGCTTGCCGCCTTGCCCTCGGGGCTGATACCGCGGCGCCCGACGTCGTATAGCTGTTCGGGATGGGCCACGGGCAGCGGCCGCAGCAGTAGCGCATCGATCAGGCGGAATGCCGAAGTACAGGCGCCTATGGCGAGTGCGAGCGAAAGGACCGCGGCGGCGGAGGTTGCTTCTCGTTTGAGGAGCTGGCGCCAGCCGAACACGGCGTCGGCGCGGAGCGAATCGAGCCAGGGGAGAAGGCGCACGTCGAGGCTCTCTTCGCGCAGTTGCAGGGCGGGTCCGAGTGCGCGCTGGGCCTCGGCTGGATCGCGGCCCTGTCCGATGGCCTCCTCGATGTGCGCGGCCAGTTCTTCATCGATCTCGCGGCGGAGCGCGGATTTGCGAAAGAGATTCGCGATGCGAGACCAGAGCGGCATATCAGGCGGTCCTCAATACGCGGTTGACGGCCAGGTTGACGGCGGTCCAGCGCGATTCTTCGGCGGCAAGCTGTTTCCTGCCGGCGGCGGTCAGCTCGTAAAGCCGGGCGCGGCGGCCGGTGTCCTTGGTGATCCATTCGGCGCGCACCCAGCCGGCTTCTTCCATGCGATGCAGGGCAGGGTAAAGCGAGCCCTCTTCGGCGCGGAGGACGTCGTCGGAGAGATCCTGGATCGCGGTCATGATGGCGTAGCCGTGCAGACGCGGACGCCGGGAGAGGATCTTTAGGACCAGGAGGTCGAGAGAGCCTTGCAGGGAATCGGGTTTGGGCATACTCAGGTCTCTAAGTACATAGACGGCTGGGTAGAAGAAAAGGTTGGGAAAAAATCCGATCGGTACAGAACCCCGAAGAACCACCACCCGAGCGCGTTATTTCAGAATTGAGGATATGCCGCACCCATTTTAGGAACTTCCCGCCCGATTATCCGTATCATTAAGGCAAATGAGCCGTTCTGTGACCCCTGAGCGGCCCATGAGGAACCATGATGAAGCTTGCCATCGTATCCGCCCTCACCCTAATCCCCCTTTGGCCGGCCGCTGCCGCCGACCCCGGAATCACCACCCGCGACAAACTCTGGATCGCGTCCAAAATCTATGCCAGCATCGAGAGCCGCTTCGGCCACTGGCAGGCCATCCCCGGTTTCGACCTCGACAAGGCCTACCAGGCGTACCTGGACCAGATCGCCGCCACGGACAGCCGCCGCGACTTCGATCTAGCGACCCTGGCCTTCGTGGCGCAGCTCCGCAACGCCCACAGCACGTTCTCCGACAGGTGGCTCGGCGCCACCAGCCAGTTGCCCGGCTTCTACCTCTGGTTCGAGGGCGGGCAGTGGGTGGTGCAACGCTCCGGCCGCCCCGGCATCGAGCCCGGCGAGGTCGTGGTCGCGATCGACGGCAAACCCACCGGCGATTTCGTGGCGGAACGGATGAAGTACATGGCGGCTTCGAGCGACCGGGGCCGTCGAACCCAGGTCTTCTTCTTCTCCCCGCTGTGGCCGCAACAATTCGAAGTCACGCTCGCCGGCGGCAGGCGCGTCCCGATCGACCGCTCCATCGAACCCGTTGCTTCGGGGTCATCGCGCATCTGGGTGTTCGCCCCGCGCGGCCGCGCTCCCGACGACGTTGCCTATCTCCCGATTCCGACATTCAATGACCCTCGCCAGGAGCAGAACGCCGTAGCCTTTCTGAAAGCCCACAAGGATGCGCCCGCCGTCATCGTCGACCTGCGCGGCAACGGAGGCGGAAGCACGCCTGAGGAGCTGATACGCGCGATCATGGATCGCCCCTGGCCCGGCTGGATCGAATCCACGTCCGTTCTTTTTCCTCTGTTCCGGACCTACGGCGAGCGTTTCTCGCCGAAAAACGCCGCGACCAATCCGCGCGGCGAAGGATACCTGGAGGCCTTCGCGGAATACTTCGGCCATCCGTACATGATGGCTCCGGAGCCAATGCATTCACCCGAAAATCCCGTATTCACCGGCCGCGTAATCCTCATCGCCGACCTCACCTGCGGCTCTGCCTGCGAGGATTTCGTCATGCCGCTGAAGTATTCGGGCCGCGCCACCGTCGTCGGCGAAACTACGTCCGGCAGTTCCGGACAGCCCTACATCTACGACTTTGGAAACGGCATGACGTTTCGCGTCGGCACCAAGCGCATGTATTTTCCGGACGGTTCGGAGTTCGAGGGCGTGGGGATCAGGCCCGATATCGAGGTCGTCCCCGCCCCGGCCGATATCAAGGCCGGCCGCGATCCCGTGCTCGAGAGGGCTGTCGCGCTCGCTCGCGCGCGCTAGCCGGCGATGTCGCGCGCGTCGTCCGCCGCGGGCGCATCCTGGGGCAAGGTGCGCTGAACTCCTCGTCCGCGGCCCTTCGTGCGCTGCGCCGTCCGCGCGATCACGGAAATGCAATCCGCGAGATCGAGGCCGACGCGAACCGCATCCTCGCTGCCGGCCGGCGTCGCCAGCGGCCAGCGCGCCAGCGGCACTTCCTTCCTGTATACGCCGACCCCAGGGGGCCGTTGCGGATCCAAGCGGAGCCGCTCTGGCGGGTGCGACCGTGACAATCGTCAACACCGGGACCGGGTCGAAGCGCGCCGCGGCCACAGACGACGCCGGCCGCTTCAGTTTTCCGCAACTGAGACCGGGATCGTACGCGGTCAAGGCCGAGGCCGGAGGATTCGAGCCGCAGATCAACCCGGCGGTCTTCTCGGGACTGGGACAGAGGCAGAGCGTCAACTTCACTCTGAAACTGGCGGCAGCCAGGGATGAGGTGACCGTTACCACCGAGGCTGCCCTGGTGAATCCGGACAATCCGAACACGGCCGCGACGCTGAACGGGCCCGCACTCGAAAATCTCCCCAATCCCGGGGGCGACATGACCTACCCGTTGCAGTTCGCGCCGGGCGCCTTGATGAACACGGCCGGAAGCGGCAACGATTTCATCGGCGGCACGAACGGATCTGGCAACGTCCTCTCGTCCTCGGCCTGAATTCCATCGCCGCGCTCACGGTGAATACGCTCTCCTGCACCGTAGACCAAGGACGATACGGGGCCTCCCAGGTCAACTATGTCACCAAGTCTGGCACGAACCGCTTCCACGGGAATCTCTACGGACTCTGGAACGGATCGAGGATCAATGCGGCCAATTTCTTCACCAATGCGACGCCGGGAAATCAGAAACCCCGCTCCAACGTGAACCATTTCGGCGGCAGCCTGGGAGGACCCATCCTCCACGACAAGCTGTTCTTCTTCTTCGACAGCGAATGGGTCCGCATCGCTCTGCCCATCGTGTCAGCGGTCACGGCCCCCACCCCCGGCCTTCCAGCAATAAGTTTTGCAACAACTGCCCCTGGGCGGCACCGATTCCATCACCGGCTCAACCTATCGGCCCGCGCCGCAACTGGTTCCCTTCTACCAGAAGATGTTCGGTCTGTACCGAAGCACCGCGGGAGTACCTCTGGCCGTTCTTGGCCAACCACGGTCCTGCGCACCGGCTTCGGACTTTTCAGCGATATCCTGCCGGGGAGCATCGTGGATACGGTCGGCGTCAATCCGCCGTATTCGCAGACCTTCCCAACTCGCCACCGGCGCCAACAGCCACTACCATGCGCTGCAGACTACCGTGGAGAAGCAGCTCGCGCGCGGCCTGCAATTCCAGGCGAACTATACATGGAGCCACTGCATCGACACGGTCTCCAACGGCGGATTCCTCCCCTTCTCGGCTGGAGGCATCCTGTCGCCGATTCCCGGCAATCTCCAGCGCGACCGGGGGCCCTGCGATTACGACGTCCGGCACAATGTCACTGCCAGCTACACATATCAGCTTCCCGTCCGCGTGCGCGGAACGGCTCGCGGGCGACGCTCCACGGGTGGCAGGCATCCGGATCGGTGTTCTGGCGCAGCGGCCTTCCATTCTCGGTGTTGAGCACGCCCTACTCCGCCAATGGAAACGGCATCGTCAACGGCAGCTGTCCTCCGTTCGCCAGCGTGACCTCGGGAGCCCCGCCGCGGCGGCGACAGCTCTCCTGGGATGATCGCACTCCAGGCGCGGCTTGAATTCTAGGCTCTTGAGGTACACACTGGCTTGCATCCGAGGAGTCGGTGTGTTAACTCGATGCTACAGGAGGCTACAGCAATGCGGTTGCTCGCAGCGATTTTGGCGTTCGGGGTCCTGGTATCCTGCTCGTCGGCGCCATCCGGGCCGGAGAAGGGTACGCCTGCGTTTTACTGGCAGGCGGCGAAAGAGACGTTCACTGCGGGTGACAACATGAAGACCTTGGAGCACCTGGACAATCTGCTCGCACCGGACAATGAATATTCGGCGAAGGCGCTGCCGTGGTCTCTGGTGGTCACCGCGGGGCTGGCTACGGGATACGCGGAACTTGCCGACCGGTACGATGTCGGGGCGAAGGCGAACAAGACCGACCCAACATGGTTCCGGCGGCGGGTAAGCGAATACCGTACGCAGGCGAAGCAACTCAGTCTGCAGTTCGCGGACCGGTTCGCCAAGATCGGGCAGGTCAAAGGCGACACGCTGGCCCTGGCATTCGGCTACCCGAAAGGATCGGCGACGCCGTCGCCGCAGTTGACGCGAGTGGCGAGTGGAATTGCGCTGCCGCAGGCGGATGTCGATCTGGCAATGTCATACACGCTCCAACGTGATGTCCTGCTGGAGGCCTGCCGCGCGGCGGGGGCGCCCGATGATACTGCCAAAGGGGAGGCGGTTCTCAAGGATCCCGAGGCGAAAGTCCCACGGCCGGTCTTTATGCAAGCCATGGCACAGACGCTGTACGACCTCTCACAGATGTACACGCCGATGAAGGCCGACGATCCCGACAAAATGAAGATTTTCTGCGAGCGGGCGGACGATGCGCTGAAGGGTGTGCCGGAATCGAAGGACACCAAGGCGCTCGAGGCCAAGATCCAGAAGGTGCTCAAGAAGAAAACGTAGGTCAGGGCCCATCCGTACTGTTAAGACAATTTCATCGAGTATTTTTTGAAAGCCAGGTGTTTGGGGGCTTATGGGATGCAGGGCTGGGTTAAGCCTCCTGATACTCGTTGCGGCCTCGGCGACCGCGCAGGAAACCGAAATCGGAGCTCCGGATTATTACGCCGTAGAGCATCCGGAATGCACGCTGTTCGGGCCCAAACACAATCAATTCCGCGCACACCTACTGGGTGCGGCTGGACCGACGCCGCACCAGGCCCAGGTCAGCGCCATGACCAGCGCCGTGGCCGCCCTGCTGCCTCCGCCGGCCGGGAACCGGACTTACGCCTTCGACACACGGTTGCAGGCGGCCCAACCGGGCAGCATCGATTCCTACATCCTGGGAGCGCTGGCCGCGGCGGGCATTCAGCCGGCGCCTTTGACAACGGACTACGAGTTCATCCGCCGCGCGACGCTCGACCTGACCGGCCGCATTCCGACGCCGGCGCGGGTTGCGGCCTTCGTGGCGGATTCTACGCCCAACAAGCGCGCCAACCGGGTGGACGAGCTGATCGCGCGGCCCGAGTGGATCGACAAGTGGACCATGTGGTTCGGCGATCTTTATCAGAACAACTCGCAGAACTCGCAGATCCGGCGCTATCCCGACGGAGTCAAGGCGTTCAACGACTACATCCGTGCGGCGCTGGCGGCGAACAAGCCCTACGACCAGTGGGCCACGGACCTGATCACCGCGACCGGAACCAACAGCTACCAGCAGGGCACACTGAATCTGATCGCCGGAGGCGTGGTGACAGGCGGTCCGATCCAGGATGATTTCGACCAGCAGACGGCGAACATCGCCGACATGTTCCTGGGGCTTTCCCACGTGAACTGCCTCTTGTGCCACAACGGCCGCGGACACCTGGATTCGCTCAGCCTTTGGGGCAGCCAGACGACGCGATACCAGGCGTGGCAGTTGGCCTCGTACCTTTCGCACACCCAAGCGTCGCGGACGCCGGTTGCCGGCGCTGCCGGCGGCAATCCGTACTACTGGGGCGTGAGGGACAATACTCCGGCGGCCAAGACCGACTATCCGCTGAATACGACCACCGGCAACCGCCCGGCGCGGCAGCCGGTGGGCACGGAAGCGAACGTCGCGCCTTTGTACATTTTCACCAACGATTCTCCCGCCAAGGGCGAGAATTACCGCGCAGCGCTAGCCAGGGGGCTGATCGCGGACCCGCAGTTCGCGCGCGCGACGGTGAACTACATGTGGGCCTACTTCTTCGGCGTGGGGCTGGTGGACCCGCCCGATCAGTTCGACCCGGCGCGCCTGGATCCGGACAATCCGCCGCCCGACCCGTGGACGCTCCAGCCCTCTAACCCCGCGCTGCTGAATTCGCTCACGCAGCAGTTCATCGCCAACAAGTTCGATCTTAAGTGGCTCATGCGCACCATCGTCAATTCGCAGGCATACCAGCTTTCGTCGCGCTACGACGGCACCTACGACCCGTCATGGGACTCGCTGAACGCGCGTCATTTCGTGCGCCGCCTTTGGAGTGAGGAAGTGCACGATGCCATCGCGCAATCGAGCAATGTCCTGCCGAGCTATAACGTGGCCGCCAACGGCACACTGACGTGGGCGATGCAGTTCCCGGAGCCGCTGAACACTCCTTCCGCGAACAATGCGGTGACGCCGTTCCTGGACGCTTTTTTGCGCGGCAATCGCGATGACCAGGTGCGCTCGGGCGACGGCTCGATTTCGCAGGCGCTCGACCTGATGAACGATCCGTTCGTGATGAGCCGGACCAAATCCACCGGGCCTTCCACCAGCCTGCTGGTGCAGAACCTGAACCAGTCGAACACGCAACTGGTGAATACGCTGTTCATGGCAGTGCTCTCGCGTCCGCCCAACGCCACCGAGCTCGGCCAGGCGGTGAACATGTTAACCACGGGGACGCGAAGCCAGTCGGCGGAGAATCTCCTGTGGGCCCTCTACAACAAAGTGGATTTTGTTTTTAACTACTGACGGAGGCAAGTATGTGCGGGTGCGAGCGCGTGAAAAAATTTCTGAAGAAGCATCCCTATCAGCACAAGACCTTCTTCGAGCGCCCGGACATCAGCCGGCGGCGTTTCTTCGAAATTCTCGGAGCGGGAGTGACCGGATCGTATCTGTTGCCGAGGCTTCACGCGCAGAGCGGCGGCGCCACCACCAGCGCCGGTGTCACCACACAGAATACTGCCAAGAACGTAATCTTCATCCTGCTTACCGGCGCCATCAGCCACACCGACACGTTCGATCTCAAAGTGGTGAATGGAGTCACACCCACGAATTTCCAGCCGAGCATGGTCAACGGCATCAATTGGCCCACGGGCCTGCTGCCCAAGATGGGCGTGCTACTGCCGAGCCTGTCGCTGGTGCGTTCGATGCAGGCGCATGCGCTGGTGCACACGCTGGCCCAGCACTGGACGCAGATCGGGCGCAATCCGGCGGCGGCGCTGGGCAACATCGCGCCTAATATCGGGAGCGTGGTAGCGATCGAAAAAGATCCGCAGCGCCAGCCCGGCCAGGTGTTCCCGACATTTCTGGCGTTGAACTCGGCGGCCTGCGTGGGCAACGGGTATTTCTCGGCCACGTACGCGCCCTTCAAAATCATTCCCGCGTCGGCGGGGATTCCGAACACGAGCAATCCCAATGATCCGCTCGGCTCGGGCGGGCGCTTCAATACCATGTTGGGCGGCCTGCATACCCTGGACGATCCGTTGCGCGTGAACTCGCCCTACGGCAAGCCGCTGGAAGACTATGACGCATTCTACACGCAGGCCAAGGCCATGATGTACAACTCCACTGTCGAAAAGGCATTCTCCTTCACCACTGCGGACAGCCAGCGCTACGGCAGCAGCGGTTTCGGCAACGCTTGCCTGGTGGCCAAGCAGGTGCTCGCGGCCAATCAGGGTACCCGGTTCGTGCTGATCAGCTTCGGAAGCTGGGACATGCACCAGGATATCTACGGCCAGCAGAATCCCAAGGGCAACAACATGTACACCATGGGCAAGCCGCTCGACGACGGCTATTCGGCGCTGCTCAGCGACCTCTCGGCCAGCGGGCAGTTGAGCTCGACCCTGGTAGTGATGGTCGGCGAGTTCGGCCGCACCGTCGGGCCGCTGACGGCGGCGGGCGGCCGCGACCACTGGCTCCAACAGACCGCGGTGTTCGCCGGCGCAGGCGTCAAAGGCGGCAAGACCATCGGTTCAACCACGTCGGATGGCAGCCAGACCGCCGATCCCGGGTGGTCGCGCGGGCGCAGCATCAATCCCGAAGATATCGAGGCGACCATTTACTCGGCCATGGGGATCGACTGGACCACCGTACGGCACGACGATCCCTTCGGGCGCGGTTTCGAATACGTACCCTTCAGTGACCAGGATCTCTACGGGCCGATCAACGAGCTGTGGAGCTAGCGCTCCGGGTGTAGTATGTCCCTATGCCTGAAGTCACTCGCAGAGGGTTTAATCTATCCATGCTCGGCGCTCTGGCGGCGCGCGCTCAAACTTCCGAGGACCTGGCGGAGCTCAGCCTGGCCGAGGCTTCCGCGCGACTTCGCGGCGGGCGCGTCACTTCCACCCAGCTTACCGAGGCCTGCCTGGCACGCATCGCAACCTATAATCCCAAGCTTAATTGCTTCATCACGGTCATGCGCGAGCAGGCGCTGGCGCAGGCGCGCGGCCTGGATGCGGAACAACGCGCCGGCAGGCTGCGCGGACCATTGCACGGAATCCCGATCGCGCTCAAAGACAACATCGACACCGCGGGCGTCCGCACCACGGCCGCCAGCGCGGTCTTCGATGATCGCGTGCCTTCCGCCGATGCCGAGGTGACGCGGCGCCTGAAGGCCGCGGGAGCAGTGCTGATTGGCAAGACCAACCTGCATGAGTTCGCCATGGGCGGCACTTCGGCCACCAGCTACTACGGTCCTGTGCGCAATCCATGGGCCCTCGACCGGAATTCCGGCGGCTCATCGGGCGGCTCGGCGGCGGCGGTCGCGGCCGGCCTCTGCTATGCGGCGCTGGGCACCGATACCGGCGGCTCCATCCGCACGCCGGCCTCCTTCTGCGGCTGCGTGGGTCTGAAGCCGACCTACGGGCTGGTCTCGATTCGCGGGATTATCCCCCTGGTGGTGTCGCTGGATCACTGTGGGCCTCTGGCGCGCAGCGCGGAAGATACCGCCATGGTGCTGAACGCGCTCGCGGGCTACGACAAGCTGGATATCGCCAGCGTCGAGCACGCCAAAGAAGACTACGTGGGCGGAATGAAGCAACCGGTCTCGGGTCTGCGGTTGGGGATTCCGCGCGCGCCGTACTTCGACCTTCTGGACGAGGACGTGGCCAAGTGCGTCGAGGAGGCGGTCGGCGTGCTCGCGAAGATGACCAGAGGCGCCAAGGATGTGACGCTGCCCTCGACGCGCGACATCACGCTCGGCGGCGAGACCTTCGCGTATCACGAGGAGCTGTACTCCCATGGCGCCGGCCGCTACCAGATTCCCACGCGCCGCTCGCTGCAGAATGCCGGCAACGCCAAGGCGGCGGAGTACGTGCGCGGACGGTGGAAACTGGAACTGCTGCGGCGCACCATCGACGATGCATTCGACGATTTCGACATCGTGGTGCTGCCCACGCGCCGGCACACGCCGCGCACCATCGACGCCGCCATCAAACGCGAGGAGAGCGACAAACCGCGCAATCCGGAGTTGGAGAACACCGGCCAGTTCAACATGTACGGGATTCCGGCGATCTCAGTGCCGTGCGGATTCACGTCGGGCGGGCTGCCGGTCGGGCTCATGATCGCGGGCCCGCGATTCTCGGAGTCGCGCGTGCTGGCGTTGGCGAGCGCCTTCGAGCGCGCGACCGAGTGGCATTCCCGAAAGCCGCCTTTGCAGCCGGGGATGCCGGTGCCCGCGCTGGCGAAGACGGACGATCAGGAGTAGGAAGAGGCGTCAGGCGTCAGGCTTCAGAAAGCCATAGCGTCCTTCTTGGCTTCAACCTTTGCCGGATCCACGCCGGGAGCTTTCAGCACATCGTGCCAATCTTTGTAGGGGCCATTCTGGTCGCGATAAGTGACGATGGCGTTGGCCTCGGGCACCGAAAAGCCGAGCACGACCTTGATTTCTTCCAGCGGCGCGCTGTTCATCTGCACCTTGGCGTCCTTGCCGAAATTGTTCAGCATGTAGGCGACGATGACCTCCACCTCGGAGGATGTCGCCTTGGCGCCGCGGTCGACCATGTCGCTCACTGAGTCGCTCCACTCGTCGGCATCCTTGCGGACCTTCCGGAAATTGGCCACGCCGTGGCATTCGAGGCAGACCTTCACCACGGCGTCCTTGCCGGGACCTTCGGGGAGCAGCTTTACCTCTTGCGGGTCGGCCGCGAGCAACAACAGAACCCAAACAAGATTCACTTCGTCCCCCTCGGGATGGAACACCCGACGCTGTGCTGAGCGGCAACCGGAACCTGCCGTCCGGCCAGTACCGCATCGAGATCCTCGCGGACGTAGGCTTCGGTCGCCTGCGGGCGCGCCTTGCCGAAATCGACCACCCGGTTGTCGATCGGACCCAGATACAGCAGCTTACCTTCCGGCGAAAGGATGGCAGCCTGCGGCGTAATGGTGGCGCCGACGTGCCGGACCAGAATCTGTTGCGGATCGAGCAGCAGCGGGAAGCCGTAGTGGTAGTCCCTGGCGTACTTGGCGGCGTCGGTCTCGCGCACCGACGGGTCGGCTTGCACGGCGTAGACCGCGACACCGCGGCCGGCGTAGGCGTCGCGGATCCGATTCATCTCGGGGACATAGCTGTTGCCGATGGGACAATCGATCGTCACAAAAAAGAGGACTATGGCCTTTTGCGCCGCCCATTCGGAAGGTGCGTGCATCCCGCCCTGGGTATCGCGAAGGTGGAATTGCGGCGCGCCGGCAAAGAAAAGCAGCGCGATCAGTATTTTTCCAGTCATCCCTGTAAATCCATTCTCGCACCGAGATGCGTATACCGGTCAAATGGGTACGAAGGCATCAGGCATCAGGCGTCGGGCTTCAGCTTGGCTATTGTGCGCGGCAGCGGCCGCGGCGCATCCGATGGGGAATTTCAGCGTGAATCATTATGCAAGGTTTACGCCGGTCCCGGGAGGGGTGCGGATCCGGTATGTGCTCGATCTCGCGGAGATTCCCACCTTTGAGTTGATGCAGGATTGGGGCTCAGGGACCGATCCGCAGCGGAAGACAAAGGAACAAGCAAGCGAGTGGGCATCGAAGCTGGTGGTGACGATCGGGGGGCGGCGTGCCGCGGTGCGCGTGGAAAAGGCCGGGATTTCGATCGCGGACGGGGCGGGCAATATGCCGGTCGCGCGCATTACAGCGGATTTGAAGGTCGAGGGGGCGGGGAAGCTTCGGTATGAAGACCGTAACTACGAGGAGCGGGCGGGGTGGAAGGAAGTTGTGTTGCCGGGCAGAGACGATCGCAGCCGGGAACTGACCGCTTATCCGCAGGACCCCATGATTGCCCCGCCGCAGGATCTCGAGGCGGAATTTGTGGTGAGAGGGGAGTCGCCGGTTTCCAGCGAAGGGCCGCGGATGGACGACACAAAACGACTGTCCACCCCACAAACTCCGGCCCTGCCTGCGCCCCAAGGCATCGTCGTGCGGGGAGATTATCTGTCGCGGCTTCTGCATCGCGATGAGATCGGATGGGGACTCACACTGATCGGGATGGTAGTCGCATTCGGACTGGGCGCAATCCATGCGATGTCACCGGGCCACGGGAAGACCATCGTGGCGGCGTATCTCGTCGGCTCGCGCGGCACGCTGAAGCACGCGGCGTTTCTCGGCGCCATGGTCACGTTCACCCATACCATCAGCGTGTTCTTCCTGGGATTTGTCACGCTCTTCCTTTCGAAATACGTGCTGCCCGAGCGTCTGTTCCCGGTGCTGGGAGCGATCTCGGGCCTGAGCATCGTCTGGGTAGGAGCGACCCTGTTCTTCCGGAGATTGCGCGGCCGTCACCACCACCATCACGGGCCCGGCGGCCACAGCCACGTGCCGGAAGGGGAAGTCACCACGGGGTCGCTGATTGCGCTCGGCGCGAGCGGCGGCATGGTTCCTTGCCCCTCTGCCCTGGTGCTGCTGCTCAGCTCGATTTCTCTCGGGCGTGCCGGGCTGGGATTGATCCTGCTGGTGGGATTCAGTGCGGGCTTGGCGACGGTACTGATAGCGATCGGAGCGGCGGTACTGTTCGCCGCCCACCTGCTTCCAGCCGGTCAAAAAATAACGGGCAGCAGGACCTTCCGCCTGCTGCCCGTCGCATCTGCTGCGATGATTACCTGCGTGGGGCTGGTGATGACCTGCGTATCGCTGGGCATCCTCCGGCCCCTGGGAATCGGGTGAGAATCAGAACGTGATTTTGGCGCCCACTTGAATGCGGCGCGCCGCCCGGAAGCTGCTGATCTGGCCGAAGTTCGTGGCCGTGTTGTTGAGGCTGGCGAACCCGCTTGGGTTCGCCCAGTTCAGCGTGTTGAAGGATTCGCCGCGCATTTGCAGCTTGAAGCGGCCTTCCTTGCTGAGATTGAAGTTCTTCATGATGGACGCATCCAGGTTGAAGAACCCCGGCCCGATGGTTACGAACGGGCTCTCGTTGCCGGCCCGCACCACACCCTGAGGCACGGCAGCGAAGCACGCCGTGTTGAACCAGCTCATCCCGGTGCTCTGGATCGAAGCGGCATACTGGTGCGGCGCGTTCTTGTTCGGATCGCAAATCAGGTCCGGCCGGATGCTGGACGGACCGCCGTTCCCGATACCCGAGCCCGCCGGGTCGACACCGGAGGTGGTGATTCTCTGGGGCTGGCCCGTATAGGCCGTGAGAATGCCGGAAACCTGCCAGCCGCCCAGCAGGATATGCTGGACGCTCCTGCCGGTCTTGAAGAACGGCAGGTTGTACACGTAGTTCAGAGTAAAGACCTGCTTCCGGTTGAACGCGGCCAGGCTGTACTCGGTATCGTGTCAGTTGTAGCTGTTCTGGGGCGCGTTGCTGCGGTCGGAAGGATTGTCGGTCAGGACCTTGGAATACGTGTAGGCGAAGTCCAGCAAACCGGCCGCGCCGAAGTTCTTCTTGAAGTGAATTTGCAGGGAGTGGTAATTGGAGTCGAACGCCGATTCGATGCCAGTGAAGGCGTTGAAGCCCTGGAACGGCCGCACGGCGTTGATGCGTGGCCAGTCGGACGAAGTGAACACCGTCGTTCCGGGACCGTTGGCGGTTCCCGGCGCGCCGGTGGTGTTCTTCAGCCCCGCAGCCAGCGCCGCTCCCGCGGGCGCCTGGTTCATATCCACCGCGCCAAGCAGGTGCGTACCTTTGGATCCGAAATAGCCGACCTCCAGCACCGCCCCCGTGGGAAGCTGGCGCTGGATGTTGAAGCTCCACTGCTGGGTGTAGGGAACCCTGGCGGGGAGTTGCGTAGAGCGCGGGGCCAGAACTGCCGTCGCATTCGGCCCGAGAGCGCTGTTGCCCGGCGTACCCGAAGTCACGTCGTTGAAGCCCGCGTTGGTGTAAGTCACGCTGGCAACATACGGCGGATTGACGAAGATGTTCTGCTCGTAGATGCCGAACAGCGTAGAGTCGTAGTAAATCCCATACCCCGTGCGGATCGAGGTCTTGCTGTCGCCGAAGGGATCCCACGCCAGGCCGACGCGCGGGGCGAAATCCTTCCAACTGTCGTTGGCGATCTTGCTCCCGTAAGGCGAATTCTTGCCGGCGATGATGATCCCGTTGGTCTGCCAGTTGGCCGTGCCGGGGATCACGTTGCCGGTGGTGGGATAGATCTTGGGGGCCGCGGCGGGACTGTAGGCCGTAGGAGAGAAATTGCTTAAAATCCCGTTGGTTTCCGTGGGCTGCCCGAAGTAGGAGCAGCGCACACCGGCGTAAAGGGTCAGCCGCGCGTTCACTTTGAAATCGTCCTGCGCGTACACCTCGTGCTGCCAGGCCCAGATATCGGGAGTCACGTCCATGGAGTTCTGGGTGAACGTGCCGACGTTACCCAGCAGGAAATTGGCCCACGCCTGCTGGAAGCTGGAAGTGCCTGTGGGAGCGCCGGCGTTCGAGAACGCGAAGGTTCCGGTCGCATTGCCGTTGGCGTTCTCGGTCTTGTTATAGCGGTTGCCCTGATAACCGAACTTTGCCGTGTGCCGGCCCCGGATCCAGGTCAGGTTGTCGAACCAGGCGTAATTCCGGTTGTAGTCGACGTAAGGTCCGTTGCCGATGATGCTCGACATGCCCGACACGGTGAGCGTCGGCACCACGCCGAGTGGATTGGCGAACGGTTCCTTGGGGTTAATGTCCGGGCTATTGCTCTTGGCCGTAAGTCCGGTTGGCTCCGTGAGGATCGCGCTCTGCGAGAAGTTGAACCCGGCATCGCTGATCAGCGACGGCCGGACGATGTTGACGGCATGAGCTACCACGCCGCGCCCCGGTGAATTGGTGTTGGTGTTGCCCGTTCCCGGCACGTTGGTTCCCAGGAACAGGCCGCCGGGCTCCTGTGTCGGAATGTCATCGATGGTCATGCGGCCCCACACGTTGAACCGTTCGCCGAAACTGTGATCGACGCGCAGCATTTCCTGCCGGCTGTTGAACACGCTCTTTACCGGATAGAAGCCGGATGTCGTGGTCACGGTGGTGCTGCCGCTGAGCAGCGGCAGCTTGCCGAAAATGTCCTTGATGTACGCTGCCGAATTGGGGTTGATCAGGTTGGCGGGTATCTGCGTCACCGGCGTGGAACCCGACGGGCAGCCCGTGAGGGTGGTGATGCAGACCGGTTGCAGCATCTGGCCCGTCAGCATGCCCGTGGTCGGCAGGGTGGGATTGAACGTGGCGTAGGTGATGATTTTGCGCCACTCCTGCGAGTAAAAGAAGAAGGTCTTGTTCCGGTTCTTGTTGTAGCCGGGGAAAATCACCGGGCCGCCGATGGTGAACCCGTAGTCGTTCCAGCGCACCGGCGGGATACGCGCATAGCAGGTGCTGGTGAAGTTGGTGCTGCAGTTATTGAACGGGCTGGCGCTGTCGTACAGGTTGACCTTGTTGGCGTTGTTGCTCCAGGTGTTGGCGTTCAGATGTCGTTGCGGAAGAATTCGCAAACGCCGCCGTGGAACTGGCTGGTGCCGCCTTTGGTGACCACGTTGATCTGGCCGCCGCCGGCGCGTCCTGCATCGGCAGTATAGAGGCTGCGCTCGACCTTGAACTGCTGGATGGCGTCCACGCTGGGGTAGGTCTGAAGCGTCTGGTTGCTGCCCCGGTCCACGTTGTCGGCGCCGTCCACTGTCCAGTTATTGGACGAGTTGCGCGCGCCGTTCACGGAGAACGGGATGGTGTTGGTGGCGCCGCCGGGAGCCGTGTTGCCCACGTAGAGCCCGTCGTACGCATTCGGCGCCACGCCGGGCATCAGCGCCATCAACTGCTCGTAGTTGCGCGCCGCGAGACTCAACTCTGTAAGCTGCCGGCCCTCGATCGTGGTGGCGCTGGCTGGCGTGCCAAGTTCTACCGCTGCCGCATCGGCTCTCACCTCTACGGTCTCGCTGGTGGATCCGACCTCCAGTTTGATATTGATGCGCAGGTCGTCGGATACGTTGAGTATCACGCCGGTGCGTTCCTGCGTCTTGAAGCCGGAGGCTTCGACCTTAATCGCGTAGATGCCCACCGGGATGTACGGCAACCGAATACGACCCGGTGCTGTCGGTGTTGATGGTGCGGACCACCTGGTTGCGGTCCGAGTTCGTAATCGTGATTTTGGCGTTCGGCACCGCGGCGCCGCTCGGGTCCAGAATCATTCCTCCGATACTGCCCGTAATGTCTTGTGCACAAAGGATTAGCCCGCTGGTCACCACCAGCAGGCACAGGCCGAGCACTCGTCTCATATATCCCCCAAAGCCAATTCGTTACAGCGTGATTTATAGTACCGCGAATCAACCACCGTTGTGGAGGGGAATACCTTCTTTACGGAAATCAGTAGGGATAAGTCAGTGTACGCCGGCGGCTTCTTCCATCGGGACGAACGGGCTGATCAGGTTGCCCTCGCCGTCAAACTCGACGTCGATAGCGGCTTCCAACTCGAGGGCGGCGTTCTTTTCGAGCTCGGCGCGCATATTCTCGCTCACCGCCAGCCGTCCGAGTTCCATGGTGTTGCGGATCCAGCCGTAGGTTACCTCGCTCAGGTCCTGTCGTCCGACGGTGGGCGCCACGCGCTCCAGGCACTCAAGGTCGGTGGGGAAGT
Source organism: Candidatus Acidiferrales bacterium (assembly GCA_035499435.1). GTDB lineage: Bacteria > Acidobacteriota > Terriglobia > Bryobacterales > Bryobacteraceae > Solibacter. The sequence continues at coordinate 18,463 of DATJYW010000175.1, forward strand.
GAATCGGCGTGCGAATGGCCGCGGGTGTATTTGCAGTCAGCGAATTGATCCAGGTTGGCTCCCAGTTGATGCGGTTCACCAGGCGGTCCGTGACCACATCGGCCATACCCATGCCCACCGCGCTGTTGTAGGTGTGCTCACTCAAATTGCGCACGAAGATGCGTTGGAACTTCGGTGTGTTGGGCCAGGGATTGTACTCGCCATTCACCCCGCGATTAGCCACCTTGGTGTCCATCCCCGCGCCCGAAATATTCTTGCCGATCTCGTCCATCACCAGAATATCGAGATCGAACGGGATCCTCGCCATCCACGATTTCACCAGCGCCAGGTTCTCTTCCTCACGCTGCTCCATCACCTCGACCGGCACCGCGTCCAGCTTGGCGGTATTGTGGTTGGCGTCTTCCAGGATCGCCAGTCCGCCCAGAATCTTGCCCGATTGGAGCACCTGCCGCCCCACGCTGCGGATCACGCCTTCCAGCCCCATCCCGCGATATGCGTACGAGTGATAGCGCTGCGCACCGGCGAATTTGCCCAGCCCGATGGCCATCATTTTGAACAGGCCACTCTCAATCTTGCCTGCGAAATCCGTGTGCCACTTCACCCGGCCCACCAGCATCACACCGTCGCTCTGGTAGGCCATCTTGTCCATGAACGCTTCGATGCCTTCCGCGGTCTTGCCGAGCGAGACCACCTCGAGCTGGCTGATCAGCGGACAGCCCATGCCGGCTTCCGTGATCCCATAGTGCCCCAGCACGTCCGCCTGCCCTTTAGCCGACGCCGCGCCGTGGCTTCCCATTGCGGGGAAGATGAAAGGATGCATGCCCTGCGATTTCCAGTAGTCCACTACATTGCGCACAATCGTGGCGATATTGTGGATGCCGCGGCTGCCGACGCCGATCGCGACGCGCGATCCAAGCTTCAGCCGGCCGGCGAATCCGCTGGCGCCGAGCTGCGCGCGCACTTCGGCGGCGACATCGGGAATCTTGCGGTCGGGAAACTTCTGGCGGACAACGAGAAGGCGGGGAAATGGCATAACGCGCCTATTTTAACGCGGTGTGCTGCCCGCCCGCTCAGACCGCGCCGCGCCTAGCCTTCTCCCCACTGCGCTTCCAGCATGCGCGAGTATTCGCCGGAAGCGTACAGATCGAAGCGGAAGTTCGCCGACGTGATGGTCAGGTGCGGCTGCGAGTCCATGTAGCAGCGATACAAATAATCCGCGTAGCGGTGGTAGCCGCGCAGAAATTCCTCCGCCAGCAGCCCGCACGGCGGTGGATCTGCGAAAACCGCGTTGATGCCGATGGCGCGCGCGAAGATTGACGAATAATCCGAGACTCCCCATCGCACCAGCTTGTCCCGCACCAGTGCCGGCGGGCAGCCGATCAGGAGCCCTGCGAAACTCTGCCGCCGCACATCTCCCGCGGCGGCAAGTTCCGGGATTCGTTCCGCCCAATCGGCACATTGATCGATCCAACGGAGCACATCCTTTCCCAGGAAAAAAAGCATGCGCAGCTCGCTGTACCGTCCGCCCAGCAAGCGGCGCTTGAGTTCATCGGCGTCGCTCCCGTCGCTGGGAATCAGGCCCGCGAGCATGAGTGCGGCCTTCGAGTTGTCCAATAGGGCCGATGGCGAGACCCGTTCATTGAATGGGTGCAGGATCAGGGGCGGCAGCTCCCACACCGTGGCTCCTAAGGTTGTCGTGGGCGACATGTTCCTCCACGTTCTGACTTATCGACCGGTACCCGCAAATCCTCAGGGCAGCGCCCCTTGCTTTCTTGTAACCCCTTCAGATCCATAACAAAAGAGAAGCTAGCGATAACGTACTGTACAGTCCTAAACTGGTTTTGGGTTTGGTTCGCGAAGAATGTTCCGATTAGTGGTTAGGGCCTTTCGCACCGAGGAGCGTGGGCAGGATTTGGCTGAATACTGCCTGCTCACGGCCTTGGTGGCGTTAATCGCAGTTGCGATCTTCATTCATTTTTCGGGCGGAATTCAGGCTGTATGGGGTTCCGCCAACAGCGCACTCGTTGCCAGCGACGGCGCCACCAGCGGCGCAACCAGCTCTACAACGAGCTCGACAACCAGTTCCGGACAGCACTAGGCTATTCGGTCCTCAGAGCCTCGATGGGCGCGATCCTGAGCGCTCGGCGCGCAGGCACTAGCGTGGCCGCGAACGCCACCCCCGCCAACACCAGTGCCACCGCGATAATCGTTGCCGGGTCGGCGGCATGGACGCCGTACAGCATGCCCGTCATGAGCCGGGTGAGCCCGATCGAAGCCGCCAGCCCGATCGCCAGGCCCGACAAGACAGGAACCATGCCCTGCGCCACCACGACTTTCATCACCTCGGCCCGGCCCGCGCCCAGCGCGATGCGAATGCCGATCTCGCGCGTACGTTGCGCTACCGCGTAACTGATTACCCCGTAGATCCCGACAGCGGCCAGCAGCAGCGCCAGACCCGCGAAGATCCCCAGCAGCAACATCGACAGGCGCCGGTCTGCCATGGAATCCGAGACGATGCGGTCCATGGCCCGCGCTCCGTAAACGGGCTGGTCCCCGCCGGTCTCCAGGACCGCCGAGCGCACCGCGGGCAATGCCGCCAGCGGATCGCGCGCCGTGCGTACCACGAAGATGCTGCCTTCGGCCATACCCTTCATGAATTGATCCGGGATTTGCGATAGCGGCAGGTAAAGCTGGCTGCGGACCCTGGCCGTGGCGTCGCTGTCCAGTCCCCAGTGGCTCACGTGCCCGGCAATACCCACGATCTCCATTGGCACGGAGGCCTCGGGCCCGAGAGCGCCGCTCAGGTCCGCGATCACGAGACTCCTGCCCAGCGGGTCCTCGCCCGGGAATATCGTGCGCGCCAACACCTCGTCGATCACCGCGATGTGGGCGCCCCTATGCATGTCGCGCTCCTCGATGTAACGCCCGCGCAGCAGCGGGATGCCCATGGCCTTGAGGTAGCCGGGGCCCGTGGTGTAAAGCAATGCCCACGACATGTCGCCCTGAGATGTCGGGCGGGGCCGTCCGTTCACATAGAAGGGAATTTCGTTGTCGTTGCCGGCCAGCGGAATCAATGTGGACACCGCGGCGTGCGTCACTCCGGGCACCGTCTGGATGCGATCCACCGTCTGGCCGAGAGTCTGGAGGATACGGGCGCTGCTGCTCGTGTTGGCCGGCGACAGGCCCGCGGAAAAGGTCAGGACGTGGCTGGCGTCGAATCCCGGATTGGTGTGCGAGAGGCTCCACATGGTGCGCAGCATCAGGCCGGCTCCCGCGAGCAGCACCAACGCGGCCGCCACTTCCGAGGCCACCAGCACGTCGCGCAGCCGGCGGTGCCCGGTCGACGAACCACGGCTGCCCTCCTTCAAGGTCTCGTGCAAATCCGTGGTGGAGACGTGAAGCGCCGGCGCCAGTCCGAAAATGATGCCAGTCAGAAGCGCGACGCCCAGGGTGAAGGCGAGCACGCGCCCATCGACCACGATATTCTCCATGCGCGGCAGGCCGCCCGGCACGGCCGCCAGCGCGGCCTGCGTACCCCAGCGCGCCAGCGCCGCTCCGGCGATACCGCCGGCGAGCGCCAGCACCAGGCTCTCGGTGAGCAGTTGCCGGACCGTGCGCCAGCGTCCGGCGCCAATCGCTGAGCGGACGGCGATCTCCTTCTGGCGTGTGGTAAAGCGGGCCAGTTGCAGGTTGGCCACGTTGGCGCACGCGATCAGCAGCACGAATCCCACCGCGCCCAGCAGAACCAGCAGCGAGGGCCTGACGTTCCCCACGATTGTATTTGCCAGTGGTGATACTTTGACACCATGCTTCGCGTTGGACTTGGGATAGGCTTCGGCCAAGCCGGCGGCGATGGCGGTCATTTCCGCTTGCGCCTGGTCTTGCGTCACGCCCGGTCTGAGGCGCCCCAACACGTACATGCCCGGGTGCATTTCGCGCGACCGGGCCAGGATATCGTCCCACTGTTCCAGGAGCGTGTAGACGTCGGCCTTGCCTTCGAACTGAAAGTCCGCCGGGACGACGCCCGCGACGGTGTAGCTTCGCCCGTTGAGCCTCAGTTGCGTGCCGATCACCGCCGGGTTCGATCCAAACCTCCGGCTCCAGAGGCCGCCGCCGATCAGGATCACCGGCGCGGCGCCGAGACGGTCCGCCTGGGGATCAAAATCCCTCCCCAGTGTGGGGTTGTTTCCCAGCACGCGGAAGAAATTGGCCGAGACCATCTTCCCGTTCAGGTGCTCGGGCTGGCCGCTTCCGGTGAGGTCGTAGTCTTCCCACCGGACCGAGGCCAATCCGTCAAAGCTGCGGCCCTGGGCTTTCCAATCCAGGTAATTCGGATATGCCACAGACATGGTGCTGAAGTCCGGCGAGCTCTCGCTGAGACGCACCAGGCGTTCGGGATCATGGTAGGGCAGCGGCTCGAGAAGCACGCCGTTGACTACGCTGAAAATTGCCGTATTGGCGCCAATTCCGAGCGCCAGGGCAATCACCGCCACCGCGGTGAAGCCCGGATTCCTGGCCAGCATGCGCAGGCCGTAACGGAGGTCCTGGATCAGGGGCCACATGCGCTGTCTCTTCTGATTCATACGCAGGCAGCGGTGCGATGTTCCGCCAATCGCCCGGCTCTTTTCCTCAGCCCTTCGGGGCGGTGAGCCCGCGCTCCTGCGAAGGCTTCGTGCTCATGCGCCTCCTTGTTCAACGCCAACCGCCACCAGTTGGCCCTCTCTTCGCTACAGGGCGATTCTCGGCAAGGGGCGCTGCGGCGGACCTTGTATGACGGAACCATCCTCGATACAGGTCGGCATTCCGCGCGATCGGCGTGAACCGGGGATCGGCGACGGGCTGGTTCCAGCGCATCACGCCACGCGGGTTGCTGGCCGCGTTGCCCGCAAAACTGTTGGCGTTCAGTTTGTCGTTGCGGAAGAACTCATATAAGGACCCGTGCTGCGCGTTGGCGCCGCCCTTCAGCACCGCGTTCACCACCGTGCCGCTGCTGTGCCCGTACTGCGCGTCGTAGGTGTGGGTCTGAACCGTGACCTCTTCGACGGAATCGGGCGAAGTCACAAAGCCGACGTAGATGGCCGCCGATGCCCGCTCCTCCGGCGCGTTGGGAATGCCGTTCAGCATAATCTGGTACTGGCTGCCGATGCCCTCCGAGGACATCTGCGCCGACGCGCCATCGTAGGGGTGCCCGAACCCGCTCGCCTGCGATGTCGTGTTCAGCGCCGTGTACATACCGGTGGCCAGGCTGGAGAGCGTATAGGTATTGCGGCCCATGATGGGCAGGTCGCGCGCCTCGGTAGTATTGATGGTCTGGCCCATCGATGCGGTGGCGGTCCGGAGCTGCTCCGATTCCGCCGCTGTGGCAGCGACCGAAGTAGCGGTGTTGCGCGCCTCAATCTGGACTTTCGGAACCGGAGCTCCCGAAGTGTCGGTGACGGTTCCGGTAAATGGTGGCCCTGAACTCCCGTCCAAACGCGGCAGTGGCCAGAAGGCCGGCAAACGCCAGCTTACAAAACGTCGACATGGACATCGCGAGTAACCTCCGCGCGCAGCGCGCGTGTTCGACTCCCTAAGTAACTCCCTTCACTTCCCTCGACAAGGTATTCCAATGTCTCCACACGTTTCCAAACCGTTTGCAAGCGCCTGCGAGGCGTTATAATCCGGGTCGTCTTCCAGAAATGGTATCGTCCGAGCCCCCAGTTTCCGAGAACGAGAAGCGCGAAGCTCTGGAGGCGGTTCTGAACAGCTCCACCTTCGCCCGATCTGCTCAGCTTCGGGCCTTCCTCCGCGACGTTTGTGAAATGGATCTCGCCGGCCGCACGGCAGAGGTCTCCGAATACCAGATCGCGGTGGAGGTTCTCGGCCGGCGTAAAGATATCGACCTGACCGACGATTCGTCGGTCCGCAACCGGGCCTACGAGCTGCGGCAGCGGCTGGAAGTACTATTCCTCGGCGCAGCCGCACGCTGCGGTCCGCATCGAGATTCCGCGGGGCGGCTATGTCCCGACGTTCCTGCGGCACAACGCCGATGTTCCCGCCCTCACGACGCCCCTGGTATTGGTAAACGAGCCGCACCGATTGCGATGGCTTCCCCTGGCGGCGGCCGCGGCTGTATGCGCCGTGGCCGGGTATGTCGCCGGCTCCATGGGCCAGCGTTCCCGTCCGCCCGCCATCCTGGAAGAGGCCGGGGGCCCGATGGCGGACCCGGGCGCCGACATGCTGATCTCGATCGCCACCAACCTGCACCTTCTGATTCGGCCGCACGTCCCGCCGCGGGCCAGCCGCATGCCGGTGCCCAGGGAGCTCTATCCGCTCTACGGGACGACGCGCCCGCTCGACCCGGCAGACGCCTTGTATATGGAGCCGCGCAGCTCTCGATTCCGCTCGGGGAACTCTCTGCCGCCGCGACGCTGGCCAGCACGCGCGCGGTGTTCGGCGGCTCCTACCAGATCCTGCCCGAATCCGAAGCGCACCTCACCGCACTTCTGGGCCGCAACGGGGTTCTGTTTGGCACCGGGTCAACAGAAGGCCGCAACGGTTCTGCTGCGGACGGTTCCCCTCACGATTGGCTTCACGCCCAACGACGAGTTTGCGGTGATCGACCAGCGCAAGCCCGCAGGCCAAGGGGTCCTCTACAGTCCTTACGGCGCCGATCCGGGGCCCTCCACGCAATACGGCCTGCTCACCGTTCTCACCGGCACCGACCGGTTCGGCAAGCCCCGCCGCACCTTGCAGGTCACCGGCACCGGGACCTCGGCGGCGCTGCAGAGCGCGGTAGAATTCTTCTGTTCCGCCTCCAGCATGCGCGACCTTCGCCAGCGCCTCGGCGCGCAGGGCATCCACGGATTTCCGCCCAATTACCAGGTAGTGGTCCGGTGCATCACTTCGGGAGTGCGGCGCATCAGTTACCAGTACGAGATGCACGTGATCGTGGACAAGCCGCTCGACCCGGGCCGATGAGGCCGTGAGGCGCAAGCTATGACCAAACGCCCGCTGGCTCCTATCCTAATCGGCGTATTGTTGATCCTCATGGGCGCCGGCGGACTGGTTCAACACCTCGGCCAGCTTCGCACGCAGCTTTACGACGCAATGTGGGTATGCCTGCTGAGTCTGGCCGCGGTAATCGCCGGGGCAGGGCTCCTGCGCGGCTACAACTGGGCGCGGTGGCTGGCGCTGGCGTGGATCGCCTTCCACGTGGCGATCAGCTTTTTGCATTCTTGGTTCCAGGTCGGGTTTCATGTGGCGGTGTGCGCGCTGTTCGCGTATTTCCTGTTTCGGCCGGGGCGGGAAGGGTAGACCATGTTTCGGCCGCGAGCCGGGGATGCGCCCATCGGCTGCATCCGCAGCGACTGGTGGGTGTTGAATTTTTAATCATCGTCGTTTGTTTTCAATCAGATGGTGGGTTCGTTTTTTCACCACACACTTGCGCCGGCGCGGCGGGACGGCGATCGGGTGACAGCGACCGGTAAGGCGATTTGGGGCACGCATAGACTTCTCCTCCTGGAGCGACGGTAGCATCGGGGTGACGGGGAGATGGGCGCGAAATCGGATAAGTGGAGCGGAATCAGCGAAAAATAAAGGGGGATTGGACGTGACGCCGCCGCGCGTCGGCATGGACAGCAGATGACTATCGCCCTTTTCTCCCGAACCGCGCCCCTTGGTATAGAGCGCGAATCCACAGAGGCTTGTGCTCTCGCAAGGCCTTCATTTTCTGTTCGCCGACATGCGGCCCTGTCCATAAGGGGAGTTGCCTTCCACCGATTCGGCTTCCAGCTTGGCTTCCAGGGTCGAGGCGGCTAATTACGAATTGACACTATGCGCGTCCGCCGGCTTTGTTGGTGTCTATTGGCAACGGTCCAGGACT
>DATJYW010000176.1:0-39529 GCA_035499435.1 Candidatus Acidiferrales bacterium
ATGGTCCAACGGAGGGTGCGGGGCCGCATCGGTCACGCTGATCGGGAAGGGGCCTCTCGATCCCGAGCAGTTCTTTTGTCTCACCGGCGACAACAGCGGCCACTCCATCATTCTTTCGTGCACGATGACGAGCAGTAATCAACCGAACGACCTCGGAATCAATTGCACGAACATGACGCTTGGCTCGCTCGGGCAGGACTTCTATACCTTGATCTCGCAATTCACGGCCGGGCAGACGCCGTCGTTCGATCCGGCCAGGTTCGGGGGCTGCTCCATCACGGGAATGCAGAACAACCAATTGATCCTCGGGTGCTACCGGGGATATCAGGACACGATCGGGTGGGTGATTGTGTTCGACCCGGCGAAGGTGGATTCTTCCGCCGGCTGCGTAGGGAACGGAAAACCGGGCTGCGTCGTGGCGGCCCAATCGAGCTGGGCCACGCAGCCGGCACGGTGGTGCACCTTACACACAATCTTCATGGCCGGCAATTCCAATACGGCCTGGGTGCTGGGGAAGTTCCTGGGAGATTGGGAAGGCATGCCGGGCGGAGGCGCCCACCTTTCGACCGTGGTCTCGGGTTCGCTCACCACGCAGCCCTCGATTCCGGCAGGAACCGGCGGCTGCCCCGCGGGCAGCAACGGATGCGATTGGGTGACCGTGGATGGCGAACCGTGCAATCCCAATCCTGCGCCGTCGGTTGGAGGCCATCCCGCGGAGGGCGGGAACTGCCCGAAGAACCCGGCCTGGGAGTACCTTCAAGACACGCAGCCGGGAGACGTGCTGCTCATTCCCGGCAATCCCCAGGAGTACGTCGTGCTGATCGCCAAAAACGGCAACTCGTGGCTGATTCAGCGCGGCTACGGCTTTACGTCAGTGACGACTCCGTCGACGCCGGTCCAGTTGGAGCCGCGGTGCTCGTCGCGGAGATTCGATTATGATGCGTCGAGCTCCGGGTGGACCTGGGACTTTCTGGCTGATCCGCACGGGTTGAACACCAGCGGCGCCACCATGCGAATGGCACCGGACTACGCCCATCCGCTCCCCCGCCCGAACCTGGTGGTCGGGACCGTGAACTGGGTGGACCACGTGGGCTATGGCTACGCGGTTACGGACGGCGCCGGATACGGCCCGCCGAACAAGTACGTCGAGATCGGGCCGGCATTCGCGGGAGCCACGGGAGTCACTCCGTACCTGGAGTCTTCGCAGGAGCATCCCAGCCATCCGCAGGACACCGCGCCAACCAGCGAGCAGCGTTGGTTTGCGGATGCGCGTCCGTTGAGTGGCCCGGGGCCTGGGCTGGTGGACCAGGCGGCCAAAGTGTCGGGGCAACTGTACAAGTTCAGTTCGACCACGACCGACGGCGACAACCTCACCAGTATTGGCGGGCCGGCCGCGTCCGGCGGCTTAAACCGAAAGCTGCAGCCGACCATGGCGTTTTGCGGCGCGCAGCCGCTGAAAGACATGAGTTCGCCGGCGCAAGGCAACGCCATCGCCGATGACGCGTCGAGCGCGTATCGATATTGCGTGGCGCGCAAGACCGGCGAATGCAGGACCGGCTCCGCGCAGGGTGACGTCTACGTGAACTGCCCCTACGTGATGCCGAGGCCGGATAACACCCTCGGGTGCGACTTCGGACGCAGCGAGCCGTCACTTGCCAACGACATCTGTGTGTACAACACGGGCGCTTATCTGAACGCGGCCATTCAACTGGGCTACGAGCGTTGGGACCCGAATGGCAGCTTGGGCCGGTCGTTGACCAAAGGCCTGATCCGCTACCGCGTGGTGGACGTGAATGAAAACGTGCACGGGCTGCCGGACGGCTCCTGGCTCTTGCTGGAGGCAAATGCGCTCCAGGGAAGCCGGCAGGAGGTGCTGGCGGCGAAGCTGCCGCCCTATCCGGAAGTCGACTCCATCGACCGCAGTACGTTCATCCCACTGGTGCTCAACCTGACGCCGCCCGGCGGCCTCGCCGTGGACAACGCCGTCGTGCAGTTCGGCTATGCGGAGTATGGGACGCCGGATCAGTTCTATTGCACGAGCCGGCAGGAATCCTGCCTGGCAGTCTCCGGGAGCGTTTCGCAAAGCAGCCCTTTCCTGTTCGGCACGGATGGAAACGGCGGTACGGCCGCAGGAGTTACCGGCGTCTCCTGCAGCACGGGATGCAGCATCGCGATCCCCGCGCTTCCGCAGCACGTGGTCTACTACCAGGTGCTGTATCGAGACGGCAACAACCAGGTGATCGCGCAGACGAAGACGCTGATCGCGCCGACGCTGTAGACGGCAGCGTCGCCGCGCCCCGGGCAAAAAAAGGGGGAGGGCACGATGGCTCCTCCCCGTAACATCCAGAGTCACGTGGGTGCCCGGCGTCGCGAGCACCGTCCGTATGGTGATGCGAACCCCCAAAACGTCACAGGCGAAATTTCGAGATCTTGGTGCTAACCTGTTCGGCATGGTGCCGAAAAGCCGCAGAGATTTTGTTACCGCGGGACTGGCCGCCTCCACGTTCCTGAACCTCAACCCGCGCGCGATGGGCGCCAACGAGAAGGTCACGCTGGCCCTGATCGGCGGGCGCAACCAGGGAAAGGGCGATGCCACGCGCGCGATCAAAGCCGGCGCGGTGATCAAGACCTACTGCGACATCGACGAGGCCATCGCGGCCGAGGTCAATCCCGAGCTGGCCAAGGCGCAGGGGAGCACGCCCGGATTCGTGAAAGACTTCCGGCGGGTCCTCGACGACAAAGATATCGAGGGCGTGATCGTGGCGACTCCCGACCACTGGCACACCCATATCGCCTTGCAGGCGCTCAGCGCGCGCAAGGACCTGTACATCGAAAAGCCGCTCTCGCAGACCATTCGCGAAGGGCAGCTCATCCGCGACGCCGCGCGCAAGTTCGACCGCGTGGTGCAGGTGGGCACCCAGCGGCGCAGCGAGGAGCACATCCAATCGGCCACGGATTACGTGGCCAGCGGCAAGCTCGGCAAAATCTGCCTGGTGAAGGCGTGGATGTGCCAGGTCCGCCCGAGCATCGGCAATCCGCCCGACGGAACGCCGCCGGCAAGCGTCGATTACGACGTGTGGCTCGGGCCCGCGCCGCTGCGTTCGTTCAATCCGAACCGCTTCCATTACAACTGGCGCTTCTTCTGGGACTACTGCAACGCCGAGATCGGCAACCAGGGAATTCACCTGCTGGATGTCGCGCTCCAGGGAATTCAGAAACTGCGCAAGCAGGAAAGGGTTTTGCCGAAGAAGATCTCGGGTCACGCCGGCATCTATTGGCTGGATGACGCCAAGGAGGTGCCAGACACGCAGGTGGTCACGTTCGATTTCGGCGACCTGATGCTGACCTGGGAGCTGCGCAGTTTCGGCAGCCACCGCCCCGAGGAGGGCGCCACCAGCGGAACGGCATTCTATGGGACGGATGCCAGCATCGTGATCGACTCGCGCGGGTGGAATGTATACGCCAAGGGCGCGACAGCGCCGGTGGAAACACGGAAGGCGAGCGGCGGCTCCCACGAGAAGAACTTCATTGATTGCATCAGGAGCCGGCAGCGTCCCAACGCCGATATCGAGATCGGCAGGCTCTCGACCACACTGTGCCACCTCGGAAACATCTCCCAGCGACTGGGCCGCGACCTTCACTTCGACGCGGAAGCGGAAACTTTCGGGCTGGACAGCATCGCAAACTCGTGGTTGACGAAGACGTATCGAAGCCAGTATCCGCTGCCGAAGGTATAGGGCCTAGTCTTCCGCCATCGACTTCTGCGCCAGATCGCCGAACAGGGGCAGCGAATAGGCCTCATCGTGCGACGCTTTGACCATCATGAAGATGGACGCGCCGAGCAGCAAGGCCTGGATCAGGCCGTGGAGGTGCATGCCGGGAATGCGGGAGAACAGAGGACGCATGACCTGGTCTTCCAGGAGCCAGGCCACGAACAGGTAAAGGCCCTGGAACCCGTGGAAACGGACGACACGATTCTGGCGGAAGCGGTCGGCGGCCAGCACGATAATGGAGGCGATCCAGCCGATGCCCGGGACGTAGCACAGGATGGAGGCGGTGCGCGGCTGAATACCGGTGAGAATGTCCTGGGCCGTGGCGGCGCCGCCCGCGGGCCGCGAGCCTGCAGAAGGCCCCTCCAAGGGCTGCTTGGCGCCGCAACGTCGGCAGAAGACGTCGTTGTCTCCCACCTGGTTCCCGCACTGGCTGCAAAAAGGCATCTGTCCATACATACGCTAGTCGAGTCAGGTGTGTTCCCGCAAGTGCATGCGGGTCAGTTGGCGAGCTTGATAGCCGCCAGGTCTCGAACCACCATCAAATCTTCGGGAGTGCGAACCTGGATGCGGATGGCGGTGCCTTCCGGGTACCGCTTGGCATCGCGCAGGAACTCGCGGGCGACAGCGGGCGACCGGCCGCGCCACGCGGCCACGGCTTTGTCGCCAAGCGCGAAAGACGCCAGGAAGAAGCCGTGACCCGGGGCAAGGTAGACAATCCTGCGCTTGGCGAGCCGCAGAGGGAGCGACCAGCCGGCCTTCGGCGAGTAGGACTTCCAGGGTTCGGGCTCGATGCCCTGCTCCCGCGCCAGCAGGGTTAAGAGCTCGTCCCACAGGGGTTTCACAGAGCCCAGGACGACGGCAAGATCGGCTTCTGTGGGCGGCACTTTCCTGCCAATAAAGCCGAGATCAAATATGGCGGCCATACGCCGAGGTCTTCAACTGGACAGCGTGTCCAGCACTTCTCCCGCGGGCGAGACTAGCTCGATGCGCATAGGCACGATGCCATCCGCATGCGTCGAGCAGCTCAGGCAGGGGTCGTAGGCGCGAACCACGGCCGAGACCCGATTGAGCATACCCTCTTCCAGGCGGTTGCCCTTCACGTAATACCGGCTCACCTGCTCGATGCTCCGATTCATGGCGAGGTTGTTGTGGCCGGTGGCGATGATCAGGTTGGCCCACTGCATGGCGCCGCGGTCATCCACCTTGTAATGGTGAATCAGGATGCCGCGCGGGGCCTCAGCCACTCCGATGCCTTCGAGCGCGTTTACCTCGGCCCGCGCGCGGACGTGGCGGTCCAGGATCGCGGGCGTCTCGAGCAAAATCTGGAGGCGCTCCAGGGCGTAGATCGCTTCGATCAGGCGGGCGTAGTGGTAGTGGAAGCTGCTATCGACCACCGGGCCGAAGCGTTCGCGGAAATCGCGCAGTTCGGCATCGGCGTCCGGCGTGCCGCAGCGGTCGGCTGCGTTCAGGCGAGCCAGCGGACCCACGCGATAGATCCCGGTCGGATAGCCGAGTGGCTTGTAGTACGGCGCCTTGAGGTACGAATCCGTGAGCGATGCCTCGCCGATGAACGTGGCATAGTCGGCTGCGTCGCACTCCGCCGCGATTGCGCCGGTCGCGGCCCTGAAGCGGATGCGGCCGTCGTAGAGGCGTAGCTCGCCGCCGGGCCCAACCAGGCCCGCGTACATCGTGGGCATCTTGCCGAAGGTCTCGATTTCGGTTGGGAAACCATCGAGGATGCACTTGAAAAGATCCAGCGTGCGCCACGCGATTCCGCGGGCCTCGCGGATGTCTTTCAGGATGGCGTCGCGCGTAGCGACGGTGAGCGGCGAGGCGACACCGCCCGGCACGATGCCCGACGGATGAATCCGCTCGCCGGCCAGAAGCTCGATGACGCGCTGGCCGAATTTGCGGAGGGCGATGCCGTCGCGCGCGATCTCGGGATGCTCTTCGGCGAGGCCGAGAACGTTGCGCGCGGCGGGATCGGAATCCATGCCGAGCAGCAAGTCGGGCGCGGACAGGTGGAAGAAACTGAGCGCGTGCGATTGCACGATCTGGCCGCAGTGGATGGCCTCGCGCAGCAGGGCCGCGGCGGGCGGGATGCGGACCGCCATGATGGCGTCACAGGCCTTGGCCGAGGCCAACAGGTGGCTGATGGGACAGATGCCGCAGATGCGCGCGGTAATGCCGGGCATTTCATAGTAGGGCCTGCCCTCGGTGAATTTTTCGAAGCCGCGCACCTGGGTGACGTGGAAATGCGTCCGCTCGACCTTTCCGTCTTCGCCCACCTGGATGGTGATCTTGGCGTGCCCTTCGATGCGGGTTACGGGATCGATGGTGATTTTTCGCATGCGGGATCTCCTATCCGAACTTCACTTCGGCCGGCCTGGTGAGACGGCCCTCCAGCAGTTCGCCGACCACGGCCAGGATCGCCTTGGGACTGGGCGGGCAGCCGGGCAGGTGGAGGTCCACCTTGACGAACTCGTGCAGCGGACGGGCCTGCGGTAAAAGCGGCGGCACGCCCGCGCTGGGGATGACGGGGCTGGAATCGGCGCCCTCGATGTAGATGCGCTGCAGAATCTGCTGCACGGGGACGGTGTTGCGCATGGAGGGCACGTTGCCCGTAATCGAGCAATCGCCGAGCGCGACCAGAACCCGCGTGCGGGCGCGGACAGTGCGCAAGCGCGCGACATCTTCCTGCGACGAAACCGCGCCCTCGACGAGCGTTACATCCACGCCTTCGGGGAACTCCTGGGCGTCGACGAGCGGCCCGTAGACGAGATCGGCCTTCTGGGCCACCGCCAGGATGCCTTCGTCGAGATCGAGCAGCGACATGTGGCAGCCCGCGCAGCCATCCAGCCAGATTGTGGCGAGTTTCACTTTGCTCATAGTTCAGCCCCCTTGCGCGCGGCGGCGAGCGCCACCGCGTCGGTGCGCTTGATCATCTCTTCCACTGCCCGGCCCTTCTCGGCCATAGCGCCGGTGGGGCAGGCTTGCACGCACTTTCCGCAGCGGGTGCAGCTCGCGGCATCGGTCCACGGCTGATTGAGCTCGCTCACCAGCCGCGAGTGGATGCCGCGGCCCATGATGTCCCAGACGTGCACGCCTTCCACCTCGGCGCACACGCGTACGCACCGTGAGCAGAGGATGCAGCGGTTGTGATCCAGCACGTACCGCTCCTGCGAGAGGTCCACCGGCATGCGCGGGTAGCGGTATGGGAAGCGGACGCTGGTCACGCCGAGCGAGGAGGCCAGCGCCTGCAGCTCGCAGTGGCCGTTGGAGACACAAATGGAGCAGATGTGATTGCGCTCGGCCAGCAGCATCTCGATGATCATGCGCCGGTAGGCCGCCAGTCGCGGCGAATTGATCACCACGGAGAGCCCTTCCTGAACGGGCGTGGTGCACGCGGGCGCAAGGCGCCCGCTGCCGCCGACTTCGACGATGCAGAGCCGGCAGGCGCCCACGTCCTGCAGGCCGTCGAGATGGCAGAGGGTGGGAATGGTGCGGCCCGCCTCGCGCGCGGCTTCCAGAATGGTCTTGCCCTCGCGCGTGGGAACCAGCTCGCCTTCGATTCGGATGGAGATTGATTTTTGCGCCATGTTCGTCACCCCTTCACGTCGCACCGCAGACAGCGGTGGCACTCTTCCACCGCGTCCGTGATGGTCAATCCAACTACGACTTCCTCATCGCTCTTGACCCGCAGCCCCGGATCGAGCTCACTGGACCGGTGCCGGCGTCTTTGGCTGGGATGCTCCGGGGGCTCCTGCGAGTATTCAAAGCTGCCGAAAAGCTGGGCGAAGCGCTTGGCACCCATCAGCTTCTCGTCGATCTTGCGCGCCGCCTTCTTGCCGTAGCCCATGGCGTTGGAGACGTTGGAAGCGCCGGTGATCACGTCGCCGCCCGCGTAGAACTTGGGCCGGCTGGTGGCCAGCGTGTAGCGGTCGACCACAAACGTGCCGGCTTCGGCCAGCGTCAGGCCCGAAGCACGGCAGAAGTCCAGATCCACCGTCTCGCCGACCGCCAGGACCACGGTGTCGCAATCGAAGCGGACAATCTCTCCGGTGCCTACCGGCTTGCGGCGTCCGGAGTGGTCGTACTCGCCGAGCCGGGTCTTCTCGATTTCCAGGGCGCGGACGTTACCGTGAGCATCGCCGAGGATGCGGTGCGGCGTGGAGAGGAAGGAAAGCCGGACACCCTCCTTCTCGGCGGCATCCACCTCCTCTTTGATGGCCGGCATGTCTTTGCGCTGGCGGCGGTAGATGATGGTCGCCTCCGCGCCCAGGCGACGCGCCGTTCGCGCCGAATCGACGGCCGCGTTGCCGCCGCCGATGATGGCCACGCGGCGCCCCGTGGCGGTCGCCTTACCGGACGCAATGGATTCCAGGAAGGGCAGTGCGGGCATCACACCCTTTAGCTCGGTGCCCGCCAGGTAGACCCAGGATTCCTTCCAGGTGCCGATGGAGAGGAACACGGCATCGAACTGTTCGTCCAACTGGTTCAGCGTGGGGCAGGTTTCCGACCTGCCCACCTCCGCGTTGAACACAAACGTCACGCCCAGCCGCTCGATCAGCTCGACCTCGCGCGCCAGGACTTTCTTGGGCAGCCGGTATTCGGGTATGGCGTAGCGGAGCATGCCGCCCGCCTCCGGCTTGCTCTCGAACACCGTAACCTCGTGCCCGAGCAGCGCCAGGTAGAACGCGCACGTCAGGCCCGCGGGACCGCCCCCGATCACCGCGATGCTCTTGCCGGTGGGCGCCATCTTGCGCGAGGCGAAGCGGCCCGCGATGGACTCGAAATCGTCCGAGAGCAGGACGGAATCGGCGATGAAACGATGGACCTCGCGCATGTTCACCGGCGCATCGACCGTCTGGCGCCGGCAGCGGTTGTCGCACGGGTGCTGGCAGACGCGTCCGGTGGAGGCGGGCAGCGGGTTATCCAGGATCACCGACTCGAATGCGTCGGCCATGCGGCCCTGCTGCAGAAGGTCGAGGAAGCGCGGGATGTTCATGTGCAGCGGGCAACTGTTTTCGCAAGGCGAGAGCGCCAGGTTCTCGCACACGCCGGCCCGGCAGCGCCTGGCGATCATGTGGTCGTCGAACTCGTGCCGGAAGTGGCGCATGGTAGTGAGCACCGGGTTGGGGGCGCTCTGGCCCAGGCCGCAAAGCGACGTGTCGCGGATCATGCGCCCGAGCTCGTCCAGCAGCTCGAGCTGCGCCACGGTCCCCTGGCCTTTGGTCAGGCCGTTGAGGATGGTGAGTGCCTGGTCGAGCCCCACGCGGCACGGGACGCACTTGCCGCAGCTCTCCGAGTGGGTGAACTCGATGAAGTAGCGCGCGATGTCCACCATGCAGTTGTCTTCATCCATCACCACCATGCCGCCCGAGCCCATGATCGAGCCAAGCTGCGCCAGCGTTTCGTAGTCCACGGGAGTGTCGAACATCTCGTGGGGGATGCAGCCGCCGGAAGGCCCGCCGGTCTGGACCGCCTTGATCTGCCGGTCCTTCAAGGGGCCGCCGCCGACGTCGTAGACGAAGCGGGAGAGCGGGGTGCCGAGCGGCATCTCCACCAGGCCGGTGTTGGTGATCTTGCCCACCAGCGAGAAAACCTTGGTGCCCGCGCTCTTGGTGCTGCCGGTCTCGGTGAACCACGCCGGGCCCTTGAGCACGATGGGCGCGACGTTGTACCAGGTCTCGACGTTGTTGATGTTGGTGGGCTTGCCGAAGAGGCCCTTATTGGCGGGGAACGGCGGCCGCGGCCGGGGGCGTCCGGCGAGGCCTTCCAGAGAGGCGATCAGCGCCGTCTCCTCGCCGCAGACGAATGCTCCGGCGCCTTCCACCAATTCGATATCGAAATGGAACGGGCGGCCGAGGATATTGTTCCCGATGACGCCATATTCGCGCGCCTGCTCGAGCGCGCGCACCAGGCGGTGTACCGCCAGCGGATACTCGGCGCGCACATAGATGATTCCCTTCGAGGCGCCGGTAACGAACCCGGCGATGATCATGCCTTCGAGCAGCGCATGGGGGTCGCTCTCGATCTCGTTCCGGTTCATGTATGCGCCGGGGTCGCCCTCGTCGGCGTTGCAGATGATGTATTTCGGACTGCCGATCGCCTTGGAGAGGAACTCCCACTTGAGCCCGGTGGAGTATCCGGCGCCGCCGCGGCCGCGCAACTTGGCGGCTTTGATCTGCTCGATCACCACGTCCGGCTTGCCGTCGATCAGTACCTTATATAAAGCCTGGTAGCCGCCGACCGCGATGTACTCGTCGATATCGTCGGGCGAGATCAGCCCGCAATTGCGCAGCACGATCCGCTTCTGGCCGGCGAAGAAGGGGACGTCGGACCAGAGCGGGATCTCGGGAAACCCGGTCCCGTACCGGACGTGGGCGGTGAGGTGGTCCCACTCGTCGATGCGGCACCAGGCGAGATCGGCGGGTATCGTTCCCTGGTTGACACCGGCCAGGATGCGCTCGGCGTCGCTGGCCTGCACACGGCGCAGCATGACCAGGGGCTTGCCGGGAATCCAGACATTGACCATGGTCTCCTGCGAGCAGGCGCCGAAACAGCCGGTGGAGGCGAGGCGAATGTCCATGCCTTCGCGCTGGATGGCGTCGCTGAGGGCATGGTGTACCGCCTCCGCGCCGTTGCCGCGCCCGCAGGTCCCCATGCCGACGGCGATCCGCGGCGCGTTCGGCGTGAGCTTGGCGAGACCGGCTTCCCGAACCGCGTTGAATGTGCCGAAATCCTCGATGCGGCTCATTGGTGTTGCTCCTCTCCCAAGGCTCCGACCTCGCGCACCAGCGCGCCCTCGTTCATGTGGCCGCAGATGCGATGGTCGAGTTCCACCACCGGCGCCAGGGCGCACTGCCCGAAGCAGGCCACGGTGCGGATGGTGAACTTGCCGTCGGCGGTGGTGAGCATCAGCTTGTCGGCGGTGCCTTCCCCGTGGTTTTCCTGCAGGCCCAGCTCCAGCCGGATCGTCTCCAGCAGATTGCGTGACCCACGCGCGTGGCAGGCGGTGCCGCGGCAGATACAGATGGTGTGATCGCCCTGCGGGAGCAGATTGAACAGGGCGTAAAACGTAACCACGCTGAAAATCTGCGCCACAGGGATTTTGGTCTTTGCCGCGATGTAGCGCAACTCGTCAGCGCACAGGTACTTGCGTGGATTGTGTTCTTGGACGGCTTCGAGGATGCCGAGCAGCGCCCCGGCGCGTCCGCGATGACGTGCGATCACGTCGTCTATGAAGGCGAGTTTCTTAGAATTGTCTTCCACACCATATTTTAGGAACTGTTTATCTTGTTTGCAATTGGGGGAAGGCGCAGCTAGACTGTTTTCGAGCACGCATGGCGATTGAAATCACTACGCGGCAGGTAACCGGCGTTACGATTCTCGATGTCAGCGGGCGGATGGCGGCCGGCCCGGAAGGCCAGAAGCTTTATTCGACGCTGATGGACGCCTTTGAAAAGGGGCACCATTGGCTCCTGATCAACTGCGCGGACCTCGGGTTCATCGACAGCTCCGGCCTGGGGGACCTGGTGGCGGCGCATGCTTCAATCGTGCGGCGCGGCGGCGTGGCGCGCCTGCTGAACCCGGGGCATGTGCTCGCGCACGCACTCTCCAGAACCAGGCTGGATTCCCTCTTCGACGTCTACGAGGATGAATCGGCCGCGCTGGCCAGCTTCACGGATATGAACAACAAACGTACCCGGCAGAAGCTGGCTGCCTATCTTCAGCGGGAGGCATGAGAGCGCGAACAGCCGCCTCGGTCGCGGCGGCCCTCATGTTGGTTTCATGCCGCCCGGCAGGTCCGCCGCCTGCGATCGATCCGCGGCTTGCGCGAGCGGTGCCCGGGGATGCTTCAGCGATCGCGGGCTTCAAACCGGAAGCGCTGCGCGGGCTCGCGGGCGGGTTCGCGGCCGACCGCTACGTCGTGATCGCTGTCCGGGGATCCGAGGTCCTTACCCTCACGCTCAGCCCCGCGGGCGCCGCGGGAGCACGGACGGCGCCCGGTGCCATGTCGCCGCTTCTGATAGAGGCCGAACCTCTGGCCGCACACTACCCCGCCTGGGCAGTCATCAGGGGCGGTACGACGCTTCCACTGGAAGGAAATCTCGCCAACTTCAACCGGCTGTTCCGCGACACGGAGCTGGTCACGATCGCCGCCCAATTCGGCGATCGCGTCGCGCTGGAATTGAACGCGCGCTGTTCCACTCCCCAGGACGCCAGCCGCTTTGAAGGAAGTCTTCGGGCCATCCTACTTCTCACCAGACTGGCCCCATCGACCCAGGTCCAGCGAGACGACCGAAAGGTGCATGCCTCTTTGGTCGCCTCACCCGAATCTGTATCGAGTCTCCTGCACTGAGCTGGTCTCCGGGTTAGGAACCGCTGGAAAAGCTGTTCGCGGCGGACAATTGGCTGTTGCTCGTGCTCCAGATGCCCGAAATGCTGCCGCCGGCGCCCAGGAAGAGGGCCGCCGAAGCCAGTGCCACAAATGCCATGAGCAGGGTGTACTCGATTAGGTCCTGCCCGTTATCTTCGTTCCACAGTCTGCTAAGTACGTTCATCATGTTCTCCTTCGTATGGCGCCCGTTATGTACTTTGAGCATACGGGCTATGTTGTCTTAAGAAAACAGGGGATGGTTAACTAGGGGGACTAGGGGGGTCCCTAGGGTACCTGATGGGATTCTCGGTAATTCGCGGCAGAAGTACTACTTATATAAGAACTCTAGCCCACCGCACCGCGCGAGACCAGAAGCGAAGCAACTCCGGCCTTCCGGCAGTTCTTCGCACGCCGAAACGGCGTATCTCCGGTGGTGTCGCGTGCATTCACGTCCGCGCCGCAGTCCAGCAGAGCCGCGGTGACCTCCGTGTTCCCTCGCCGGGCCGCCATGTGGAGCGCCGTGCTTCGTTTGGAGTCGCTTCGCGCATCCACCTGCGCTCCTGCCCGAACCAGCGCGCGGACGATGTTGCCGCCTCCCGACGCCTGGCATTCGTTCGCCACGCAGTACAGAGGAGCATGTCCGCCCGTGCTCTTCGCGTTCGGGTCGGCGGCAAGGCGAAGCAGCAGCTCGACCATGCGCAGATTCCCTTGCGCCGACGCGTCGTGAAGAAGCGTTCGGCCGTACCTGCCATGGATGCCGGCCAGTGCCGGATCGGCCGATACCTCGCGTTCGGCGTATTCCAGGAGGGCATCGTTGCCGCATCCCATCATCAGCCCCAGCACGTGTGCAAACACGGCGCGATCGCGCGCGAAGCGGGCCTCGAGCACTGGACTCTCGGTCAACTCGATAGCGCGGCCCGCATCGCCAAGGCGAATGGCCGCCACCAGATCATCCAATGCCCGCTGTTCGGCCCATCGTTGCGCAATTTGGCGGCGGACTCGATCGTCTGGCGGATTCCCTGCCGTTGCCGCCCCTCCCCCGCCATGGCCGGTATTTACGATGTAGGCGGACGATCGCTCAAAAAGGTCGCGCAACGCCAGGCGAACCGGCTCGTCGATCGGCACGTCCTCCAGAGCTTCCACCATATGGCTCATCCACGCCTGCCGCTCCTGCGGTCCGATTTTGAAGCGCAGATGCGATTCGCGCAGGCTCAGCCACCATCGCTCCTGAGCATCCTCGACAGGCCCGCCAAGGAACTGGGCGAGAAAGGCTGCGAACGCATTCACCGCGCAACGCATGCTTTTGCCCGGAAACAGCGGCCGCAGCACAGGGTCCCGCTGCACCCGGCCGTAGAACGCCTCCGATAGCTTCCGGCACCCGTCCCGGCCGCCCGCCGACTGATAGAGATCAACCGAGTCCATATGGGCTTTACCGCGCGCCCGCGCCGCTTCCCGCCTGCTCAAAACCTGCTTCCGTGATGACTGCCTGCGTCATCGTAGCGATCGCCTCGATGGAGACATTGTATCGTCCACGCCCGCACCTGTTGAGTTCCGTCTTCATCTTTTCACCCATGCGAGTGATAAAATTCTCCCCCAGGAGGGGAGAATGTTCCGCCTTGACGCCGACCGTCCCGTCGAGTTCTGCGATGGCCTTC
Source organism: Candidatus Acidiferrales bacterium (assembly GCA_035499435.1). Classification (GTDB taxonomy): domain Bacteria; phylum Acidobacteriota; class Terriglobia; order Bryobacterales; family Bryobacteraceae; genus Solibacter. The sequence goes on from DATJYW010000176.1 coordinate 13,812, forward strand.
GCCGCCGTGATTTCCTCCACGCCGGATCCCTCACTGCGCTGGGCCTCGGCCTGACCGATCTCTTCGGTCTCCGCGCCCTCGGCGCTGAAACCAACGATGTCAACTGCGTTCTCCTCATGCTGATCGGCGGCCCTTCGCAGCTCGACACCTTCGACATGAAGCCGAACGCACCCGCCGAAATCCGCGGGCCCTACCGGCCGATCAAGACCAACGTTGCCGGCATCGAGATCAGCGAGAATTTTCCGCGCACCGCCAAACACGCTGACAAGTTCTCTCTCGTCCGCAGCCTCTATCACACCGCCGCCGCGGTCCACGACACCGGCCATCAAATGATGCAGACCGGCCGCCTCTTCCAGGGCGGTATCGAATATCCGCACATCGGCTGCGTGCTCTCCAAGCTCAAAGGCGCCAAGGGGGATGTCCCGCCGCACGTGCTGCTGCCGCGCCCCATCGGCAACACCGGCGGAAATATGCCGCACGGCCAAAACGCCGGCTTCCTCGGCAAGGGCTTCGATCCCTTCGTCCTCAACGCCGATCCCTCCGACCCCAACTTCCGCGTTCCGGACATGCTTCCGCCCGATTACCTCAGCGCCCTCCGCGTCGATCGCCGCCGCAACTGGCGTGACATGGTTGATAAATCCGTCAGCGAATTCGAAACCTCCGCCGACGCCCGCCTTCTCGATTCCACCTTCCACCAGGCATACACCCTGATGTCGTCCGCCAAAGCCCGCGCCGCTTTCGAGCTTCACCGCGAGCCCGAAGAGGTGCGCGAAAAGTACGGCCTCAACCGCTTCGGCCAGAGTTGCCTGCTCGCTCGCCGCCTGATCGAAGCCGGCGTCCGCTTCGTCACCGTCAACATGTTCGAGACCGTCTTTGACGAAATCACCTGGGACATCCACGGTTCGCGCCCCTTCAGCCCCATCAGTTGCTACCGCGACCTGGTCGGTCCCATGTTCGACATGGCCTACAGCAGCCTGCTCTCCGAGCTCGGCGAGCGCGGCCTGCTCAGCAACACGATGGTCATCGCCACCGGCGAATTCGGCCGTACGCCCAAGATCAATCCGGCGGGCGGCCGCGACCACTGGCCGCAATGCTGGACGATGCTCATGGGCGGCGGCCCCCTAAAAGGCGGCACTGTAGTAGGCTCCAGCGACGATATCGCCGCCGCTCCAAAGGACCGTCCCGTCACGCCAGGCATGATCGCAGCCACGATCTATCGCGGCCTCGGCATCGACCTCGGTATCGAGCTCCCAGGTGTCCAAGGCCGTCCGATCCCGTTAGTAGACCGCGGCACCGAACCACTAAGAGAGTTACTCTCGTGAAACTCCGCTTCTCCGCGCCTCCGCGTCAAATACTCGGCCTCTTGCTTTGCACGCCGCTTCTCGCGCAGCCGTCCACGCCCTCCTTCCGCAACGACGTCATCCCCGTCCTCACCAAGATGGGCTGCAACTCCGGCGCTTGCCACGGCGCCCTCGCGGGAAAAAACGGCTTCAAGCTCACCCTGCGCGGCTACGATCCCGAAACCGACTACGACACCCTCACCCGCCAATCCCTCGGCCGCCGCGTCTCGCTCGAAGAGCCCGCCGCGAGCCTGATTCTCCTCAAGCCGACTTTCGCCATCCCCCACGGCGGCGGCAAGCGCTTCGCCAAGGATTCGCTCGAATACCGCATCCTGTACGACTGGATCGCCGCCGGCGCTCCGCGCCCATCCGACTCCGACCCGCAAATCCGCAGCCTCGAAGTTTCCCCGGCGTCCGCCACGCTCGCACCCGGCGCGCAGCAGCAGCTCGCCGTCCGCGCCACCTACTCGGACGGCAGCACGAAGGACGTCACCCGCTGGGTAAAGTACAGTTCCACTAACGAGGGCGTGGCCACCGTCGACGACAACGGCCGCGTCACCATGACCGGCGCCGGCGAAGCGGCAGTCACGCTCTGGTATTCCAGCCGCGTTCTTTACGCGCGCCTCACAGTGCCCTTCGCCTACCCCGCACCGGCTCTTCCGCCCGGTTCATCGCTCATCGACAATCTCGCCGCCGCGAAATGGCGCGCCCTCCATCTGACACCCTCGAAGCCCGCTACCGATGCCGAATTCCTCCGCCGCGCCTACATCGACGCCATCGGCGTCCTCCCCACCACTGAAGAATCCGAAACTTTCCTCGCCGATACCTCCTCCGACAAGCGCGCCAAACTCATCGACCAACTCCTCGCCCGCGACGAATACGTCGACTATTGGTCGTATAAATGGTCCGATCTCCTCCTGGTCTCGTCCAAGAAGCTCAACTCCACTGCGATGTGGGCCTTCTACAACTGGATCCGGGAATCGGTCAGGGCCAACAAGCCCTGGGACCAATTCGCCCGCGAGATCTTCACCGAATCCGGCAGCACCCGCGAGTTCGGTGCGCTGAATTACTTCGTGCTTCACAAGGACCCGATCGAGATCAGCGAGAACGCCACGCAGGCCTTCCTCGGCCAGCACATCACGTGTGCACGCTGCCACAATCATCCGCTCGAAAAGTGGACCCAGACGCAGTACTACCAGATGGCCAACCTCTTCGCGCGCGTCGGTATCAAGAACGGCACTCAGGCCGGCGAAAACATCGTCTTCGCCCGCCCCTCGGGCGACGTCCTCCATCCCCGCCTCGCCCGTGCGCTTCCGCCCGCGCCGCTCGACGCACCCCCGATCGCGCTCGATTCGTCCGAAGACCGCCGGGTCGTCTTCGCCAAGTGGCTCACCAGCCCGGACAACGCGATGTTCTCGCGTACCATCGTCAACCGCGTCTGGGGCAACTTCATGGGCCGCGGTCTGGTCGATCCCGTCGACGATCTCCGCGCCACCAACCCCGCCTCCAACGAAGAGCTGCTCGCCGCGCTCTCCAAGGATTTTGTCGAGCACGGTTACGACATCAGGCGCCTCATCCGCTTGATCATGACGTCCAGCGTCTACCAGCTTTCGAGCGAGGCCAACACCACCAACCAGTCTGACAACACTTATTATTCGAAGCACATCATTCGCCGCCTCTCCGCCGAGGTCCTGCTCGACGCCATCTCGCAAGTCACCGGCGTCCCCGCCGCCTTTACAGGCTATCCCTCAGGCACCCGCGCCTTGCAGCTTCCTGATACGCAAGTCCGTTCCGATTTCCTTACCGGCTTCGGCCGCCCCGCGCGCAACATCTGCGACGCCGCCGAGCGCTCCAGCGATCCCACCATCGCCCAAGCCCTGCACGTGATCAACGGCGATACGATCAACAAAAAGCTCAGCGCTGCCGACGGGACAATCGCGCTTTTCGTCAAGCTCGGCATGAGCGACCGCCGGATCATCGAGTTTCTGTACCTGAGCGCCTTCAGCCGTTATCCGAGCGATGCCGAACGCCAGTCAATCCTGGCCGCGCTCGCCGGTGTCCCGCGCTCCGGCCATCAACAGGCATTGGAAGATATGGCGTGGTCGCTTCTCACCAGCAAGGAGTTCCTATTCAACCACTAGCCACAGCCGCGATCTTCTACGCCCTCGCCTGGCACCCCAATGGCGGACCTGTCGCCATCGGCAGCTACAAGGAAACGCGCTTGATCGATCCCGCAACGCACAAGCTGATCGCGACCCTTCCCAGCGCCGCAGATGCCGTCCGCGCCCTTTCCTTCTCCCGCGATGGCCAGCTCCTTGCCGCCGCCGGCGGCCTGCCCGCGCGCAAGGGCGAGATCCAGATCTGGAACATCTCTACGCGCCAGCTCGCCGCTACGTTAGCCGGCCACTCGGACTGCATTTACGCCGTCGCTTTCTCTCCCGACTCCGCCACCCTCGCCAGCGCGAGCTACGACAAGCTCGTCAAGCTCTGGGACGCCCGTACCGGCAAAGAGATCCGCACCCTCAAAGATCACATCGACGCTGTCTACGCCCTCGCCTTCACACCCGATGGCCGGCGCCTCGTCACTGGCGCCGCCGACCGCTCTGTCAAAGTCTGGGATACCGCCACCGGCAGCCGGCTCTACACACTCTCCGATTCCACCGATGGGATCAACACCGTCGCCGTCTCTCCCGATGGCCGCCGCATCGCTGCCGCAGGCCAGGACAAGACGATCCGCCTCTGGACCCTCCATGAAAAAGACGCCACGCTCGACCGCTCCTTGATCGCCCACGAAGACGCGATCCTCAAACTCGCCTGGTCCCCCGACGGCAAGTACCTTGCTTCTGCGAGTGCCGATCGCACCGTCAAGCTCTTCAGGGCTGCCGATCTCACGGAAGTCCACACCTACCCGAATCTCCCCGACTGGCCGCTGGGCCTCGACTTCTCCCCCAACAGCCAAACCCTGGGCGCCGCCTTCTTTAACGGAACGTTGAAGTTCTTCGAGGTAGCTCAATGAAAGCCGTCGCGTTTCCGCGCCTCCGCCTCGAATTCACGCTCGCTCTCATACTAACAAGCCTCCTCTACGCGGAGAGTCCTCGCACCACCCCACCGACGCTCAACTCGGTTTCCCCCCAAGGCATCGCCCGCGGCACTACCGTCGAGCTCACCGTTGAAGGCCTGAACCTCGCTCGCGCTTCCGCCATCTTCTTCTCCGAACCCGGCGTCACGGGCCGCATCCTGCGCGTCAAAGAGCTCCCCGACCTCCCCGACATCCGCCTGGGAGCCAACGGCACACCTTCTACCATCGAGCTCGGGCCGCTTCCTCCGCGCAACCAGGTCACCGTCGAAGTCGAAATCTCCCCCGACGCCGAAATCGGTCCGGTCAGCTTCCGCCTCCTGACGCCGCTCGGCACCAGCCCGGAAGGCCGCTTCCTCATTGAGCCTTACTACGGCGAATCGGCTGACCAGGAACCCAACGACACCCCGGAAACTGCCGTCGAAACTTTTCTTCCCGCGGTCCTTACGGGCGCGATCTCGCGGCCCGGAGATGTCGATTACTACAAGATCCAGGTCCGCGCCGGCCAGGAGATCGGCTTCCAGAACAATGCGGCGCTGATCGGCAGCCAGCTCCAGCCGGTGGTCACCATCTTCGATGCCGATCTCAAAGCACTTCGCTCGTTCGGTGAAAATGGCGGCACGGAGCAGGTCCAGTTCGCGTACCGCTTCGCCCAGGCCGGGACGTACTACATTCGCATCGCCGATTACCAGCAGAGCGGCCGCGCCAGCAACACGTACCGCATCATCGCCGGCGAATTTCCGTTGCTGGCGGGCGCGTGGCCCTTGGGGATGCGCCGTGGGTCAACCGCCAACCTTGCTTTGCGCGGATGGCACGTGGCGCCCACCCTGAAGATCGAATCCATTCCTGCGGGCGACGTCGAAGACACCGTCTCGCTCCGCCCCGCCCATGCCTTTAATCAATTGAAGGTTGCGCTCGGCGACGAGCCCGAAATCGAATCGCAGGGCGGCGCCATCACGGTCCCGGTCACCATCAACGGCCGCATCGCCAAACCTGCCGGCGAAGACCGGTACCGCTTCCACGCGCGCAAGGGCGAGCAACTGGTCCTCGAAGTCAACGCGCGCCGCCTCGGCAGCGGCCTCGATAGCTTCCTCGAGGTCCTGGATGGCAATGGCCGACCGATCGAGCGCGCCGTCGTCCGCCCCGTCTGGGAAACCAACTTGACTCTCCGCGATCACGGATCCACCGATCGCGGGCTGCGCATCTCCTCCTGGAACGAGCTTCATGCCGGCGACTACATGATGGTCGGCGGCGAGATTGTCCGCGTGGAAGCCTTGCCGCTCTCACCCGACGCCGACACCATCTTCGAAGCTTTCGGCGGCCAGCGGCTCGCGTTCCTCGACACCACGGCCGAAGCCCACGCCATCGATTCGCCGATCTACAAGGTGCAGATCCTGCCGCCGGGATCTAAGCCCTCGGCTAACGGCCTGCCAGTAGCCCACCTCTATTACCGCAATGACGATGGCGGTCCCGGCTACGGCCGCGATTCCGTCGTCCACTTCACCGCGCCCGAAGATGCCGACTACACCGTTCGCATCGCCGACACCAACAAGCTCGGCGGCGAAAGTTTTGGCTACCGTCTTACAGTCCGCCATCCGAGTCCCGATTTCCGCCTCTCCGTGACGCCGCGCAATCCCAACGTGCCGCTCAATGGCGCCGTGCCGATCACGGTCACCGCGACGCGAATGGATGGTTTCAATGATCGGATCGAGGTCGCACTTGCCGGCCTGCCGGCAGGCTTGCAGTCCGATCCCGCCGTCATTCGCCCGGGCCAGAATTCCACGACCCTCATCCTCCGTGCCGGTGCCCCTCTCGCCGCACCCGCTCAACTTCGCGTCACGGGAAAAGGCGGCGGGCTCCAGCACACTGCCAATCCCGAGGATCATCTGAAATTGATTGCGGTCACGCCGGGCCCCGATCTCACCATGGCCGCCGAAACTCCCGAAGTCACCGTCCGTCCCGGAGGCACCGCCGAGATCACGGTCTCCATCCAGCGCCAATCCGGATTTCAGGGCCGCGTGCCCGTCGAGGTGCGCAACCTTCCGCCCTACGTCCGCGTTCTCGACGTTGGGCTCAATGGTGTGCTGATCACGGAAGACGAATCACGCAGAAGCTTCACTATCGAAGCCCTGCCGATAGCGCAGCCGGGCGAGCAACTGATCTGCGTCGACGGCGCGGTCGAAACGCGCTCGCCGCAGATGTCGGCCTACGCCGCGCCGCAGCCCATCAAGCTGCGCGTGGTCAATGCAACTCCACCGCCTCAACCGTGATCACGTCGCCCTCGGCAGTTCCGGTGACCTTCGCCTTCAGGTCCTTGTCCTTGGTCGACTTCTTGAGGAGTGCCAGCACCCGCGCATTCCCGCCCTCATCGAACTTCAGAAACTTCCCGTCCGCCGTCACCAGCCCATACCCGCCGCGCGAGCACTGGATGGCGCACTCGCGCGTGTGGCTGGCGAGATCCTTGCCCCGGCACATCACATCCACCACCGTGCCGGAGAAAGTCTCCGCCGCAGCCAATCCCGCAAAAAACACCGTTAGCCAAGCCGCACGTTTCATCGATCTATCGTAGCGCAACGTAGGACGGGCGCCGTGTCTGGAGTGCGTCTTTGCAACCCGGCTTCCAATGGTAATCGTTCGGCCCTACCAGGTCGAAGGTGCAATTTTTGCGCGGCGGCGCATGGTGGAGGACCGCCAGCCCCCCACCTTCCTTCCCTGGGGTGCTTGCCCAACCGGTTCGCTTGCCAACGGCGGCCCCCAAACCGTGACGAGCGATACAGCGGCCGCTGCCCTCGGTAGACCTGCTAGCCAGGATGGCCTTTCATGTGCCGTCTATCAAAAGATGGCCTCGCATGTGCAGTTCGAAAAATCGAGGCAGACCATCGAACATGTTGACCAGACCGGGTTGCCGGCCATGGATGGGCGTATCCGTGTCGTCGTGGAGCACGTTCGGCCCGAAATCGATGGTTGCCGGTTCCCCATCAAACGTGTGATCGGCGATCACCTCGTCGTTGAAGCCGATGTGTTTGCCGACGGGCATGACGAACTATCCGCGTGGATCCTTTACCGGCACGAGAGCCAGCAGGAATGGCAATGGTCGCCTATGAAGCGCGCCGGCGGCGATCGCTGGCGCGGTGAGTACGTGGTGTCCAGGCTGGGACGATACCGGTATACCGTGGAAGGCCGGGTCGAGAGGTTCGAAACGTGGCGGCGCGATCTGATACGCCGCATCGGTGCTCTCCAGGAGCTCGAAGTGGAATTTCAGATCGGGGCTGCCCTGATCGACTCAGCCGCGGAAGGCGCTACTGGCGCGGATGCCGAGGCTTTACGAAGTTGGTCCCACAAACTGCGGCATGAGGAAGACCTCGCGGCTCGTGAGAGTATTGCGGTGGCGGATGAGGTCGCCGACCTGGTTCAGCGGTACAGCCCACGGCGATTTGCCGGCCGGTATGACAAGGAGTTGAGCGTGGTTGTGGACCGGCCGAAAGCCGGCTTCTCGACCTGGTACGAGGTCTTCCCGCGTTCGTGCAGCCCTGAGCCGGAACGGCACGGCACGTTGCGTGACTGCGAAGCGTGGCTCCCCTACGTGGCCTCGATGGGATTCGATGTCTTGTACCTGCCGCCTGTACATCCAATCGGCCGCACATTCCGCAAAGGAAAGAACAACTCGGTGCAGGCATCCCCGGAGGATGTGGGCAGCCCTTGGGCAATCGGCGCGAAAGAAGGCGGACACACCAGCATTCACCCCGAGTTGGGCACTCTGGACGATTTCGACCGCCTGCTTGCCAAAGCGGCCGAATACGGCGTCGAGATCGCGCTGGACATCGCCTTCCAGTGCACGCCCGATCACCCGTATGTTCAGGAACACGCCGACTGGTTCCGCAAGCGGCCGGACGGCACGATACAGTATGCCGAGAATCCTCCCAAAAAATACCAGGACATTTATCCGCTCGATTTCGAGACGTCCGATTGGCGTGCACTGTGGGAGGAATTGAGGCGTGTCTTGCTCTTTTGGACGGGTCGCGGCGTGCGCATCTTCCGGATCGACAACCCGCACACCAAGGCGTTCGCATTTTGGGAGTGGGTGATCGCGGAAGTCAAAGAGCGGCATCCGGACGTATTGTTTCTAGCCGAAGCCTTCACGCGGCCCGATGTGATGTACCGCCTCGCCAAGATTGGTTTCTCGCAGTCTTATACTTACTTCACCTGGCGCAATACCAAGGAAGAGATTACAAGGTACTTTCTCGAGTTGAGCGGGACCGAACTGAGTGAATATTTCCGGCCAAATCTTTGGCCCAATACGCCCGACATCCTTCCGGAGTATCTCCAGGTCGGCGGAAAGGCGGCCTTTATGGTTCGACTGGTTCTGGCCGCCACCCTGGGGGCCAACTATGGAATCTACGGACCGGCCTTCGAGTTGGCAGAAAACACACCGCGCGAGCCCGCGAGCGAAGAGTATCTGAATTCCGAGAAATACGAGTTGAAACACCGTGACTTGAATGCTCCCGGGAGCCTGAAGGAATTCATCGCGCGCGTGAATCGGATCCGCCGGGAGAACCTGGCCCTTGAGAGCCAGCGAAACCTGCGATTTCATGAGACCGACAATCCGGCAGTGATCTGCTACAGCAAAGCTACCGACGACCTGTCGAATGTCGTGATCGCAATCGTCAACCTGGACGCCGCGCACGCACAGACTGGATGGGCAACTCTCGATCTCGGCGCGCTGGGAGTGGACCCCGGCCGGTCCTTCCAGGCACACGATCTGTTGGGCGCCGGACGGTACCTTTGGCACGGGGCTCGCGTCTACTTCGAGTTGGTCCCGGAGAGCTTGCCGGCCCACATCATGCTATTGAGGCGCTGGATCCGCACAGAGAAGGAATTCGACTATTACCTGTAGGTGAAGCGATGGGAACAACGACACACGTCCCGTGGTTGAGCGAGTACGACTTGCACCTGTTTGGAGAAGGCACCTACCGGCGCCCTTACGAGAAACTGGGCGCGCACTGCGGCGAGGTGGAAGGCCGCCGCGGTGTCCACTTCGCGGTTTGGGCGCCTAATGCCGCGCGTGTTTCGGTCATTGGAGATTTCAACGATTGGCGCGTGGAGTCGAATCCGCTCTCGCCCCATTCGCAGGCTGGCCTTTGGGAAGGTTTTGTGCCGGATATCGCCTCCGGGGCGCTGTACAAATATCACATTATTTCGCGATTGGGAGGTTACGAGGTCGATAAGGCGGATCCCTACGGGTTCGCAGCCGAGATACGACCGAGAACCGCATCGCGAGTGTGGGACCTCGATACGTACCAATGGGGGGACGCCGGCTGGATGGCGGCGCGCGCCGGAAAAAATGAGCTTGACTGCCCGATCTCCATTTACGAGGTGCACCTCGGTTCGTGGCGCCGCGTGGGCGGGGAAGAAAATCGATGGCTGACTTATCGCGAGGCGGCCGTTCAGTTAGCCGATTACGTTCATGACGGCGGCTACACTCACATCGAGTTGATGCCGGTTATGGAGCACCCGTTCGATGGCTCCTGGGGATACGAATCGATCGGCTACTACGCACCGACCAGCCGCTTCGGCTCTCCGGACGATTTCATGTATCTGGTGGACCATCTCCACCAACGCGATATCGGAGTCATCCTCGATTGGGTGCCCGCCCATTTCCCCAAGGACGAAGCGGGCTTGGGATACTTCGACGGCACACACCTTTACGAGCATGCCGACCAACGCCAGGGAGAGATGCCGGACTGGAATACCCTGGTGTTCAACTACGGCCGCTCGGAGGTCCGCGATTTCCTCATCGGCAATGCCTTGTTCTGGCTTGACCGGTACCACGTCGATGGCCTCCGCATGGACGCAGTCGCGTCCATGATCTACCTCGACTATGGCCGCCGCGAAGGCCAGTGGATACCCAATCGCTACGGCGGTAAGGAGAACATCGAGGCCCTCCAGTTTCTCCGGCAAACAAACGAGCAGGTCTACGCTGCGTTTCCAGACTGTCTGACCATTGCCGAGGAGTCGACGGCCTGGCCGATGGTGTCGCGCCCGACTTATACCGGCGGACTCGGATTCGGCCTGAAGTGGAATATGGGCTGGATGCACGACACGCTCGACTACGTGTCGAAGGATCCGGTCCATCGCAGCTACCATCACAACCAACTCACCTTCAGCGCGATGTATGCCTTTTCGGAGAACTTCATTCTGCCGCTGTCTCATGACGAAGTTGTTTACGGCAAGGGCTCGTTGCTGGCCAAGATGCCCGGCGACGAATGGCGTAAGTTCGCCAACCTGCGCCTCCTCTTCGGGTACCTGTTCGGGCATCCGGGCAAGAAACTGCTCTTCATGGGAGGAGATTTTGGGCAGTGGAACGAATGGAACCACGACGCCAGTCTCGATTGGCAGCTGTTGCAGTACCCGTTTCATGCCGGCCTGCTGCGGTGGATTCGCGATCTGAACACCTTCTACCGGGGCCAACCATCGCTTTACCAGGTGGATTTCGAGCCATCCGGATTCGAATGGGTGGACTGCAACGATTATGAACGAAGCGTCCTCGCATTGATGCGACGGGCCAGGGATTCCAACGACCTCACGCTCCTTGTGTATAACTTCACACCCGTGCCGCGGGCAAATTATCGCGTCGGCGTCCCGATGGGCGGTTACTGGAAAGAGTGCCTGAACAGCGACGCGGTCCTCTACGGCGGCAGCGGCCAGGGAAACATAGGTGGAGTGGAAGCGGTGCCGCTGCCGCGCCACGGCAGGCCTTATTCCTTGAGCCTGACGCTGCCTCCGCTCGGTGCGCTGTTCATTCGTCATGCGGAGAACCGACCGTAATGAAGAAAGCAGGCAGCGCGAGCGATCCGCTCTGGTTCAAGGACGCGATCATTTACGAGCTTCACGTACGCGCCTTCTTTGACAGTAATGGGGACGGTGTCGGCGATTTGCCTGGATTGACCCAGAAACTCGACTATCTCCAGGATCTGGGCGTTACCTGCCTGTGGCTGCTGCCGTTCTTTCCCTCGCCATTGCGGGACGACGGTTACGACATCTCGGACTACACCGGCGTTCACCCCATGTACGGGACCATGGACGACTTTCGGACGTTCCTCGACGGCGCACACGAACGCGGATTGCAGGTGATGATCGAGCTGGTGATGAATCATACGTCCGACCAGCATCCATGGTTTCAATCGGCACGCCAGGCCCCGGCGGATTCGCCGGAGCGCGATTTCTACATCTGGAGCAATAGCGACCAGAAATTCCCCGACGCCCGTATCATTTTTACCGACACCGAAAAATCGAATTGGACATGGGACCCGGTGGCGCAGGCCTACTACTGGCATCGCTTCTTTTCTCACCAGCCCGATCTGAATTACGACAACCCCCGCGTCGTCGAGGAAATGCTCAAAATCATGAATTTCTGGCTGGAACTCGGAGTGGACGCGTTGCGGCTGGACGCCATTCCGTACCTCGTGGAACGGGAGGGAACGGTTTGCGAAAACCTTCCCGAAACTCACGCCCTGATCAAAAGACTGCGTCACGAAATCGACGAAGGCTTCGGGGGGCGCATGATACTCGCCGAAGCCAACCAGTGGCCGGCCGACGTCCGCCCCTATTTCGGAGACGGCGACGAGTGCCACATGGCCTTCCACTTCCCGCTGATGCCGCGCATTTACATGGCGCTCAGGCAGGAGGACCGGCTCGCCATCACCGACATCATGGCCCAAACGCCGCCGATTCCTGACACTTGCCAGTGGGGTCTCTTTCTGAGAAATCATGACGAGCTGACTCTGGAGATGGTGACCAGCGACGAGCGCGATTACATGTATCTCGCGTACAGCGCAGACTCGCGAATGCGCGTCAACCTCGGCATACGGAGGCGTCTGGCTCCGTTGGTCGACAACAACAGGCGGCGCATCGAGCTGCTCAATGCCCTGCTGTTCTCGTTCCCCGGCACACCCATTCTCTACTACGGCGACGAAGTCGGAATGGGCGATAACATCTATCTCGGCGACCGCAACGGCGTGCGCACTCCCATGCAATGGAGCGCCGATCGCAACGCCGGCTTTTCGCGAGCCAATCCAGCCAAACTGTACAGCCCGGTGATCATGGACCCGGTTTGGGGCTACGAGGCGATCAATGTGGAAGCTCAACAGAGCGACCCGTCCTCGCTGCTGAACTGGATGCGTAACATGATCGCGCTGCGCAAACTGTTCCAGGTCTTTGGCCGCGGCAGTTTGGAGTTCTTGGAGCCCGCAAACCGCAAGGTGCTGGCATATCTCCGGCGCTACGGGGATGAGCAGGTCCTGTGCGTGGCCAACTTGTCCCGCTTCGCGCAGCCCGTGGATCTGGACCTGGCGGAGTTGGAAGGCACGACGCCCGTTGAAATGCTGGGATATGTCCAGTTCCCGCCCATCGAACGGCAACCTTACCGATTGACTCTCGGACCGTACGGTTTTCTCTGGCTGGAACTTCACCCCAAACCCGAGTCCGCCGAGGAGGTTTCAGAGGCGACCCTGCCACCGTTGCCCGCGGACAACTGGGAGGCTGTGCTCGACGGGTACGGGCGATCCCAATTGGAAACGGTCCTTCTGCCGGAGTACTTGCCGAAACAGCGCTGGTTTGGGGGAAAGGCGCGGCGGATCCGCGCCGCGCGGATTGTCGATTGGTGCGAGTTGCCACAATCGGCTGCCGTTCTGGCGCTGGTGGAAGCCAGTTACCTGAGCGGCGATCCGGACACTTACCTGCTCCCCCTCGCCATGACCTTCGGACAGGATACGGACCGCCTCCGCCAGCATCACTCGAACTCGATTCTCTCTTCCGTGATTTCGCAACAGGGGCGCGGCTTGTTGCACGACGCGGCGCTCGATGATTCGGCTTGCACGGCGCTGCTCGCGCTGATAGAAAATGCCGCCTATCTGTCGGGCCGGTCCGGCGCCGTTCGAGGTGTGCCCGGCACACGGCTGTCCGCGCTGCGTGGCGCGCCAGACACCGTACTGCCGCCGGCGCGCAGCTCGGCGGAACAAAGCAATACGTCCATAATCTATGGCGATCGGCTTATACTCAAGCTGATTCGCCGCCAACAACAGGGCCCAAATCCGGAAAGCGAGCTCGGGAAATACCTGACGGAGACGGCAGGCTTCGATGGCGTGCCCCCCTTCGCGGGAACCATCGAATACGAGTGGAGAGGCGGAGCATCGTCGACGTTAGCGGTGCTACAGGGCCTGGTGGCGAACGAAGGCGACGCTTGGACTTTGACGACGGAAGAGTTGGAACGTTATTACGAGAATTGTGCCCGCGTTCCACTTCCGGAGGACCTGGAGTCGAACGCTGCCGCCGATCTGCTCACTTTGTCCGGGCAGCCGCCGAGCCAATCTGCGTTGGACTACGTCGGGATCGCGCTCGATTCCATGGCTCGCCTGGGAAAACGCACGGCCGCGTTGCATCTTGCGCTCGCGGCGCCGTCGGACGACCCGGCATTTTCCCCCGAACCACTGGCTTCCGGCGACCTGCTTGGCTTGCTGGGCGATCTCCGGGAGGATGCGGCCGGGGTTTTTGACGTGCTCCGCGATAGCGTGGCCCGGCTGCCGGATGAGATGCTCGACCTCGCGGGATTGGCCCTGGGACGGAGGAGACAGATTCTCGACAACTTCCGATTCACCAGTGGCCGCGACCCGCAGGCACAGCGGACCCGAATTCACGGCGACTACCATCTGGGCCAGGTGCTGCAGGTTCGGACCGATTACGTCATCGTCGACTTCGAAGGCGAGCCCGCCCGTGGGCTCGAAGAACGGCGCGCGAAACACTCGCCTCTCAAGGACGTCGCCGGAATGCTCCGGTCCTTGTCCTACGCCGCCTACGCCAGCTTGATCAGCTACACGGCGCGCAGGCCCGAAGACTTTGAAAAGTTGGAACCCTGGGCGCGCTTGTGGGAGCGTTCCGTGTCTGCCGAGTTCTTGCGCGCCTACCGGGATACCGCCTCCGGCGCCGGGTTTCTCCCTTCCGCGGAGACGGACCTGCGCGAGCTGCTGTATGTATATTGGCTGGACAAACTGCTCTACGAGCTGTCGTACGAGCTGAACAATCGCCCCGAGTGGGTGCGCATACCTTTGATGGGGATCCTGTCGCTTCCGGTTCAGGTTGGAGGCCGTGAATGGACTTCGACGCCATTCCGCAACCAGCGGTAGAACATCTCGCGCAGGTACAGGGCGCGGAGCTCCTGATCGGCGTCCTCGGCGCCAACGGGACATCGTCCGCTGTCGCGTCGATGGTGCGCCAGGCGTTGGAGGGCTTCCCGCATCCTCCGCGCGCCGTGCTCGTGGTAGACAAGGGCGCTGCCGAGCCGCGACTCGAGAACGAACAGCCGCTTGCGGTTCTGTTTTGCCGGCTGTCGGACGCGACTTCGTCCGCTGCCTCTCCGCAGGGCTTCTTCAGCGCCTACCACACCATTTTCGGCATCGGCCGGGGAATCGGAGCGCGCGCGTGTACCGTGATTGCGTCCCAGTTGCAGACCGTAACGCCGCTGTGGATCACCCAGCTGGTCCGGCCCGCCCTCGACATGGAATTCGATCTCGTGACGCCGCGATATGCGCGCCACAAGTGGGAGGGGCTGATCAACCGGAGCGTCCTCTCGCCGCTCAGCCGTGCCTTATACGGCAAGCGAATCCAAAACCCGATGGGACCCGACCTCGGGCTTTCCGCGAGGATGATGCAGCCGCTCATCGAGGACCAGGCAAAGGCGCGAGGCGCCAGCCGCGGAAATCCGTTGGCCTCGGTGCTTGCCACCGCGGTTCGCTGTAACTTTCAAATCTGCGAAGCGCAAGTCGGCGCGCGCCTGCAGCCGCCGCTCGACTGGATGAACTTGAGCTCGCTTCTCGCACAGATTCTGGGACCGGTATTCCTCGACGTGGAACAGAATGCGGCCGTCTGGCAGAGAGTGCGGGGATCGCACGCCGTGCCGGGGTTCGGACCGGCGGAGACCGCGCCGGAGGAAGGCGGACCGGTAGATGCCGGCCGGCTCATCGAGTCGTTTCACCTGGGCGCCAAAAACTTGCAGGACGTGTGGAGCCTGGTGCTGCCTCCCACGGTCCTGCTCGAGATCAGGAAGCTGTCGCGTCTGCCGCTCGAGCAGTTCCGGATGTTGGACGAGGTCTGGGTGTCGATTGTCTACGATTTCGCCCTGGCCCACCGCGTCCGAACCATCAACCGCGACCACCTGCTCCGATCCTTCACGCCGCTCTATCTGGGCTGGATCGCCTCCTACGCGCAGGAGATGGGAAGTGCCGGCCCGTTCGAGGTGGAGGCGCGGCTGGAGCGGCTGGCGCAGGCATATGAAGCGGGCAAGCCGTACCTGGTGTCCCGCTGGCGGTGGCCGGACCGCTTCAATCCCTGAGGCCCCGGTATGCAAGGAGGAAATATGTGGGAACAAGTGCAACAGGCATTGAGCCGCTCGACGGCACGGACTTTGAGCCAGGTGGCGAGTCTGTTGCCCGGCATCGTCGCTCTGCTGCTGGCGCTCCTCATCTCGATCGTGTTGGCATGGCTGATCGCAGGCATCTTACGCCGATCGCTCAGCCGAATCCAGTTTGACGATCGGGTGTTTCGCTGGGGCTTTCTTTCGCTCCCCGAATGGTCGCCGGGCAAGAGCCCCACACTGTTGGCAGCCCGGGTCGTCGCCTGGACGGTCGTCTTCATTGGATTCGTCATTGGAGTTTCCGCCTTCGATTCGACGTTGACATCGGCGCTGGTGCTTCGTGTTTTCGAGTATCTGCCAAACGTACTGGCCGCGATCCTGGTGCTGGTCGTAGGCAGCGTCGTCGCGCGGTTCCTGGCGCGTAGCGTGTTGATCGATGCCGTCAATATGAATTTGCAGTATGCCCGGCTTCTTAGCGCCGGCGTGAGATGGATGGTAATGGTGCTGACGGTGGCCATGGCGCTCGAGCACCTCACCATCGGCGGCGGTATCATCCGACTGGCGTTCGGGATTCTGTTTGGCGGGATTGTACTCGCCCTGGCTCTGGCTGTGGGTCTGGGATCGAAGGACCTGGTGAGCCGCTCGATCCAGCGGGAGGCCAACCGCGCCGCGGAGCAATCCGAGGAACCGGTCCGCCATCTTTAGCAGGTCCGAAAACTTACCTGTTTCCAGGCCGAACGGCCCCGCCCAGCCACCGGTTAGAATGACTCGTGGACCTAACCGACGTCGTTTACGAAGGGGCGATCGCGTCGATTCGCCGTTGCTGCCGTCCTTGGGGCCTGGAGGCTTCGGGCCGGCTGGTGGGCCATCACCAGGTGTGGGCCCGGGATAGCATGATCGCTTCGCTGGGGGCGCGTCTGGTGGAGGATCCCGAAATCAAGACCGCGCTCCAGGCCGGGCTCGCGCTGCTGAAGCGGCATCAGGCGGCCGCCGGCGCAATCCCCAACAATGTCGACGGCGCGACGCTCCGGCCCAATTTCCGGGCATACGCGGATGGCGGCCTCTGGTGGATTATCGGCAGCACACTGCTGGCGCCCGACCCCGTTTCCGTCCGCGCGATCCTCCGCTGGTACGAGTGCCAGGACGTGGATCAAAGCGGACTCCTCAGCATGCAGGAGAGCTCCGATTGGCAGGATCTGTTCTGTACGCGTGGTAAGGGCTTGTACCTCAATTGCCTCTATGTTCTTGCGCTGCGTGCGGCCGCGAAGCTCTTCGAGTCCTCGGACCGCGAAGAGAGCGCGTGCTGCATTCGCCGCGCGAAGAAAACTGCGGACGCGGTGAACGCCTGGTTCTGGTATTCGGGCGACGGAAATCTCCTTCGCCACCTGTCGCACACCTTCAGCACGGAGAGCCAGGGGAGCGAGGATTCGCTCGGGCGCAAGCGCTGGATTCCTGAGAAGCGATATCTTTCGGGCGAGTCCTACTATCTGCCCTATCTCGGCTTCCGCGCGGTGGGTGAATGGTTCGACACGCTCGGCAACCTGATGGCGATCCTGGCCCAGGTCGCGGATGAGCAGCGGACCGCGTCCATTTTGGAGCTCGTTTCACGACACGGCATCGACGCGTGCCCGGCACGCAGCTTGACCCCCATCATCCAGCCGGGCGATCCGGACTGGCGCGATTACTACGGAACGCTGAACGCTCCGCACCACTACCACAACGGCGGCGTGTGGCCATTCATCGGCGGATTCTACGTCGCCGCGCTGGTGGCCGCGTGTCGCCGCCGCGAAGCCGCGATGGCCCTCCACAGGTTGGCGGAATTGAATCAGCGCGGGGGATTCAACGAGTGGCACCACGGCCAGACCGGCGAGCCCATGGGCGTCGAGGATCAAGCCTGGTCGGCCGGAATGTACCTGTTCGCCCACGACTGTGTCAGGCGGGGACGTGTAGAGTTCATGCCAGGCTGATGAAACTAGGCGCGAGCCAATGATCGTAGCCAGGAACGCAAGCTTCGGCAGCGATCTCGTGAAGTCATGACTGAACGCTCTTGCAATCCTTGAGCACCTCCCAGATCTTGGTGAATGCAGAGCGGTCCGCATGAAACGCCAGCGCCGAGGCTAGCACAGCATCACGTTCAGACACACGCGTAATGACGGCAGTGATACGCTTGACGTCGAGGCTGACTACTGCGTTCTTGAGGTCAGCCAGCAAGTCATCCGGGAGCTTTGCCAATGTTTCAGGGCGCAGGGTGGCCGGCGACACGACCGCCGGCGCGAGAACCACCGCCTCGGCGCGATAGCGTACGTTCAGGTGGCGCGCCATGCATTCGAAGATTTCATTCGAGCGGTATGGTTTGTGCACCAGATCATCCATTCCCACAGCCGCGTGCGTATGTTCCGAGGCGGTTACGGCTGCGATTTTCACCTCGCTCCCCCCGTTCAGCGCACGAATACGCCGTGCTGCTTCGGCGCCGTCTACCTCCGGCATCCGCAGATCCATCCAGATGAACTGCGGACGCCAGCTCTGGAACGCCTCGACTGCTTGCGCGCCATCCTCGCCGATTCGCACCTGGAATCCAGCTTTCACAAGGAGGCGCTGCAAGAGCTGCCGGTTTTCCGGCGAGTCGTCGACAACCAGAATGCGGTACTCCGGCTGACCGGCATCAAGGATGTATTCCCGCTCGACTCCGGCCGGGCCTGGCATGGATTGCTCGCATTTTGCCGGTACTTCAAGACGGAACAGCGATCCTTTCCCCGGCGCGCTCGTCACCTGAATCGTGCCTCCCAGCATGTCCGCAAATTGCCGGGTGATCGCCAGCCCCAAACCGGTGCCCTTCTGCCTCGTTCTGCCAACCTGAACGAAGGGCTCGAAGATGCGCTTCTGGTCCTCCCGCGCAATCCCGATTCCCGTGTCCTCGACCTCGAAACTCAGCAGCACCTGCACTGGGTCCGCGGTGCGCTGCGCATCGAGGCGCAACGTGACGCTTCCTCTTTCCGTGCTCTTGACGGCGTTGCCCAGCAAGTTGATCAACATCTGCCGCAGTTTCGCGGCGTCGGTCGCAACGGCTTGCGGAAAGCCGGGTGACTGAACGAGGAGCAGTTCCAAATTCTTTTCCGAAGCGCGTACCCTGATCATGTCGGTGACGTCATGTATCAGACGAATCAGGTCGCACGACGCGATTTCCACCGTCTCACGCCCCGTTTCGATCCTGGCGACATCCAGGACGTCGTCGATCAACCCGAGCAGGTGTTCCCCACTGCGATGAATGATGTCCAGGTCCGCACGTTGCCTCTCGGATGCGGCGTCCTCGCGAAGGAGGTTCGCGAACCCCAGAATCGCGTTCAAGGGTGTGCGCAGCTCGTGGCTCATGTGCGAGAGGAACGAGCTCTTGGCGCGATTGGCCGCCTCAGCTACATCCTTAGCTGCCATGAGTTCGCGCGTCCGCTCCGCCACTTGGCGCTCGAGTCTTGCGGCGGTTAAACGCAAACCTCGCATGCGTATCCGATGAGCCATGAATAACAGGCCTGCCGTGAAAAGCACCAAAGCGCTCCTGAAATACCACGTCCCCCACCATGGCGGCAGCACGGTTATCGCGAGCCGGACACCGGCGTCGTTCCACACTTGGTCGTTATTGGAGCCTTGCACCCGGAAGACGTATTTCGCGGGCGCCAGGTTGGTGTAGGTCGCCAGCCGGCGCTTGCTATCCACCTCGTTCCACTCCTTCTCCAGCCCTTCCATCCGGAACCGGTACCGGTTCTTTTCGGGGTCGACGTAACTGAGGGCTGCGAACTCCAGCGTGAAAATGCTTTGGTTGTGGCTCAAGGTGAGAGCGCTGGTGGCCGAGATCGGTTTCTGAAGCGGCGAGTTCGCATCCGGATGCACAGGCTTGTTGAAGAGCAGGAAATCCGTCAGAACCACCGGAGGGACGTAGGAATTTGGAGAAAGACGATCGGGGTCGAATACCGTCAGGCCCTTCGAGGATCCAAATACCATCTCGCCGCTCGGAGTCTGGCCTGCTTCGTTCCCCATCAGGTAAAGGTTGTTGCTGAGCAACCCGTCCGATTCGAAGTAGCTGCGAAACTGCCCCGTTTGCGGAGAGAAATGGGAGACGCCGCTGTGCGTCGCCAGCCACAGATCTCCGTGGCGGTCCTCGAGAATTGCCTTGACGAAGGGGTCCAGGAGCCCGTCCTTCTCGGTGAATTTCGTGAAGGTTCCGGAAGGCTGCATCCGATTCAGGCCAGCCCGCGTGCCGATCCACAGCGTCCCCCGGCGGTCCTCATAAATCGTCTCCACTTGCGCATTGCTCAGGCTGCCGGGATCCTTGGGATCGGAGTGGTAGCCTGTGAAGCCCTCCGATTTGCGATCGAAGCGTTCCAACCACCCTCCGCTCCCCGCCCACAATATGCCTGCGCGATCTTCGAATAGCGTCTGGACGCCGACCTCGGCCAGGCTGTGAGGCTCGCCCGCATCATGACGGTAGTTTTTAAACCTTCCGGTGCCCGGGTCGAAACGGTTGAGTCCCGCGTTCTCAGTCCCGACCCAGAGCACGCCGTCGTGATCTATCAGAAGGCAAAGAATGCGGTCGCTGCTCAAACTGTCAGGATTGTTGAGGTCGTGCCGGTAGCCCGTGAATCGCCCGGTTGCCCTGTCAAACCGATTGAGTCCGGCACCATAGGTACCGAACCATATCCTGTCCGGCCGATCCTGGGCGTACGCGAAAACCGGGGCGTTTGTAATACTATGCCGGTCGTTGGCATCATGCTGGTACAGCCTGTATCGCCCGGTCTCCCGGTCCAGCATCTGAAGCCCGCTCGTAGTTCCGATCCACAGGTATCCCTGCCTGTCGCTCCACGCGGACTGGATCTCTCTCCCGCGCAAATCTGGAGAAGAGTTGACTTCCTGCTGATACCTCACGAACCCGGGCGATTTCCGTGGAAACCGGCAAGCACCGTTCCGGGTGCTTATCCATATCACTCCTTCGGCATCCTCGAGAATCGGCCCGACGCCATTGCCGCAAAGGCTGAGAGGATTGACGGGATTGTTGGTGTAGCGGGCAAATTCCCTGCGCTTGAGATCCAATCTGAGCAATCCGCCATTCACGGTGCCCAGCCACAAGGAGCCGTCGGCGTCTGCGTGAAGACTGACTACGCCCGAAACATTCTCACCGCCCGGGCGTTCTGCAAGAAACGAATAGCGCGTGAATTCTTGCGTGCTCGGATCCAACGCACTCAACCCGTCCCCGTGAAGCGAGGTCACCCACAGAATGCCGGATGTGTCTTCCCGGATGCCGCTTACCGAATCGCTGCCGATGCTGTGGGGATTCCTCGGGTCATAGAGGAAAGGTGAACTCCGGCCGGTGGCACGATCCAGCTTGTTGAGGCCGTGTGCCGTACCCACCCAAAGATTGTCATAGCGATCTTCGTAGACGACGTTGATGACATCGTCTGTGAGACTCGCTCGGTCCGCGGCATTGTGCCGGTAGTGAGTGAACTTTCCGCTCGAGGGGTCGAGGCGATTCAAACCGCCGGCCCCGGTCCCAAACCAGAGTGTGCCGCTGCGATCCTGGTAAACAGCGCGGACCCGATCGTCGCTCAAACTCGATTCGACGCCGGGCTGATGCCGGTAATGCGTGAAAGTGCCCCGCGCCGGGTCCAGTCGGTCCACACCGGTGAAAAAGGTCCCGATCCAGAGTATGCCGCTCCGGTCTTTGTAGATCGTGTTGAGGACGTTACTGCTCAGGCTGTTCGGGTTGCCGGGATCGTGAAGGTAAGGCGTGAAAGTATAGCCGTCATACTCATACAAGCCGTCATCGGTGGCGAACCACATGAACCCTTGATTATCTTGCGCGATCCCCCGGACCCATCCCTCCAGCGTCTGGCCACCCGCGGAGAGCGCGACGAAGCGGATATCCTGTTTGTCGATGACCGGAAGCCTTACGACCCCGTCCGCGGCGTATTCCGGGATGGGGAAGAGCCAGAGCGCGCCAAGAACAGAGGCGAGTAATCCCGCAGCGCGCGATCCGCCAGGACGGTGTTCAACTGCCATTTCCATGCTTTCGTCGCAGTCACGGCGGAAACACCTCCCAGGGTAACAAAACCCCATCGGGCGTTTTTGTCTCCCGATATTATGCCATCGGGCTGGACCCGCCGGGCATCTGCGCGCAGTGCCGTCGGAATCTCTCGGGTGTTTTTCGCTGACCAGTGGAGGACACTTCGCGGTCACCAGGGACAATCAGAGCCCTGTCCTGCTGGAGCCTCCAGGTAATGACTTGTTGCCTGGAGGCGTCGGAAAACTCTGCAGAAGCCTGGCTGCTGCCTTGTCCAGGGCGCGCCTCTTCTCTACTCTGTCCTTAACGCTACCATCGGCTCCACTCCTGCCGCGCGCCACGCCGGAATCATCGACGCCGCCAGCGCCGCCACACCGAGCAACAACGTAGCCAGCGCCAGCATCACCGGATCCCACGGACTTACCCCGAACAGCTGCGAAGTCATCAGCGTCCCCGCCCCGATCGCGGCGGGAATTCCGATCGCGAGTCCCACACCTACCTGCCACAACGCGCCGCCGAGCACCATCCCCATGACGCGGCCGCGATCCGCGCCCAGCGCCATCCGCACACCGATTTCTCCCGTCCGCCGCTCCACGATGTACGCCAGCACTCCGTACAACCCTACCGCCGCCAGCACGAGCCCAAGCACGCCGAAGAGCGTGGTCAGGGTGGCTATCATCTTCTGCTGTTGGAAATCCGCGCTCACCACCTTGCTGTAAGGGTCCACCCCGTAGAGCACCAGGTTCGCATCCACGCCGGCCAGCGCCTTGCGCACCTGCTCCTCCAGTCCCGGCCGGCTGCCGGGCGCCCAAAGCACGACGTTGTACAAATATAGCGACCAGATTTCCCCGCTCGTGTAGGCCGGGTCGTCGTACTGCACCCTCTGCGCTTCCGGCACCCAGAACATGGGCCGCACCGGCTTCTTGTATTCATAGGTCATGTACCGCACGTCGTTGGTGACCCCAACGATCTCGTAGGTCGCGGAATACTTCATCTTGCCCGGGCCGAAGTGCTGCCCGATCGGGTTCTGGTCCTTGAAGAATCTCTTCGCGAAAGCCTGGTTCACCACGGCTACCTTGCGCGTCGCAGCCGTGTCCCGATCCTCGATGGGTCGCCCCAGCATGATCTTCGCACCGATGGCTTCGAAGAACCCCGGCATCACGCGCGCCCACCCGGCGCCGGTGTCTTCTTTCGCGCCCGGCTCCGGCCTGCCTTCGACGCGAATGCCGTCATTCCAACTGTCGCCCGTCATGGGCGCATAGAGCGCGGGCGCCGCCATCCGCATACCGGGAATGCGCAGCAGGGCCTCGTCAATCTGCCGGAACATCGGCTCCAGTTGCTCCGGTTTGTAGTTGCCCAGCATGGGATTGATCCAGGCGATATACCGGTCCTGGGTTTCGAATCCGAAATTCTGGTGCTCCAGGTTGCGCAGGCTCTGGCCCAGCAGCGCCGCCGCGGACAGCAACACCACCGAGACCGCGATCTGGGCAATCACCAGCGACTTCTGGGCCCACGAGCGCCCGGCGCCGATCGTACGGCCGGCGCCGCGCAGCGCATCCGCCGGGTCGGTGCGCGAGGTCATCCACGCCGGAGCGATCCCGAAGAATACCCCGGTCAGCACCGATACGGCCAGCGTGAACAGCAGGATCGGCCAGGAGGGCGCCGCCTCGATCGGGACGTAGTTGTTGGGACCGCCGTTCTGGAAGGCCAGGTGCACGATCAGCCTGGTCCCCCCATACGCGACTCCGATGCCCAAAACTCCGCCGACCACCGCCAGCAGCATGGACTCCACCAGCACCTTGCGCACCAGGCGCCCTCGCGAAGCACCCAGCGCGACCCGGATTGACATCTGCGCGCGATCCTTCAGGCCGCGCGCCAGCATCAGGTTTGCCAGGTTCGCGCAAGCTACCAGCAGCACGCACCCGGCTGCGATCAGCAGCAGCTTGAGGCCGTCCCGGTATTGATCCCTCATCGACGCGACTCCCGCGCCTCCCGGAATCAGGTGCAGGGTCTGCTGCTGCCAGAGCTGCTTCTCGCCCGGCCCCATGTCCGGCACATGGCTGGCCAGCCAGTCGTGGAACTCCACCCTCAGTTTGGCTTCGAGCGACTTCGGGTTCACTCCCGGGCGCACCCTTCCGATCAGGTCCAGAAAGTTGCCGTTGGGCCGCTTCAACCGCGCCGTGTCCCCGTCGATCAATGGCTCCGTGGTCAACGGCAGCCAAAAATCCGGCATGCCCCATCCCGCCAGCTTGGCTCCGTAGAATCCCGGCGCAGCCACGCCGATGATTGTGAACGGGTGGCCATTGATCTGGTAAGTAGCCCCAACCATCGAGGGGTCAGCGCCGTACTTCTCGTGCCAGATACGGTAGCTCAAGACCGCGACCGGCGGCGCACCCTCCTGGTCGTCGGCGTCGGTCATCAGGCGCCCGATCCAGGGCTGCACGCCGAAAGTCCGGAAAAAATTGCCGGACACATACTCGCCGTTGCGCGTGTCCGCCTGCGCCGGCGATCCCGTTTTGCGGATGCCGAGCGGCGCATTGCCCGCCTGCAGCGCCGCCAGTTCGACGAACTCCGCCGTTTGCGCCCGGAAGTTCTTGTAGGCCTCCCAGGAGAACAGCGAAAAATTCCCGTCATCGCCCTGCGTGTAGCCGCCCCAGTTGCAGCAGCGGACTTTGTCTCCGATCCTCCACAGCTCCTCCGGCTTCGCCACCGGCAGCGACTTCAGCATCACCTGGTGCACCAGCGTGAAGATGGCCGACGTCGCTCCGATTCCCAGTGTCAGGGTGATCACCGCTGTGGTCGTGACCGCCGGAGTCTTCCGTAGTTGCCGTAACGCGTCGCGCAGATCAGCCAGCACTGGACCTCCTGGTGTTTATACTGATCTGCCGGGAAAAAGTTACGTGGCGCCGGTCTATAACCTTTTGTGTCGCCGGCCGGTATAGATGATGATGAAACAGGATCTCTTATCGGAGTCCCTTGTGCGATCGGCGCCGGGCGCCTGCTGGCAAGCCAGGTCTACGGAATCCAGGCCAGCGATCCGCTGGGCGCCGCCACTATGCTGCTGCTGGTTTCCGCGCTCGTTGCCGGACTGATTCCCGCGCGTCGCGCAGCCCGCGTGGACCCCATGCAACCCTTGCGCTCGGAATGAGGCGTCCAGGTGCCAAACTCTGTGGGGCAGTGCTTCAGACTGCGCGGGACTTTAGTCCCGCTATCCGCCGCACTGGAAACTTTTCCACGCGGTCGTCTCACTACTCCGCTTCAGCCCTCCAGGTGACCGTAAAGGTCGCTTCCGCGTGTACCGGCCGTCCCATGCTGTTCAGCCACGACGCAATCCTGACCACCAGCACCTGGTCCACCTCCAGGGCCCCGCCCACCGACACCTCCCGATCGAATGGCACCCGCACCGGCGCCGCGCCCATCGCCCCCTGCACGTAGATCATCGTGTTATCTGCGCACGGCCGACACCGCGCTGATCCCTCGAACGCCGTCGTCATGAACCCGACCAGCACACCAGCGTACTGCCCCGGCGACACCGGCAATTCCCCAGGCAGCACCCTCGGCCACGCCACAAGGTCGCCCGCGATTCGCAGGATCCGTACGTGCTTCCCCGGCGCAGGCAGCGACACCCGGAAATCGTGGTAGTCCGCGGTTCCCCACGCTGCCACCCGCGTATCCTGCGCTCCTGCCAGATCCACCGAGAGATTTGACGAGGCCATCCACGGCCCATCGTATCCCGAACCCGCGGCCGACACGTTGCCCCGCGGCGCGCTCCACCAAAGCGCGCCCGCCATCGCCGCCGCTGCCCACCACGCCCGCATCGCTACTCCACGATCTTCGATGTACAGCGCATGC
>DATJYW010000177.1:0-12833 GCA_035499435.1 Candidatus Acidiferrales bacterium
TGGTTGCCGCGATGACAGCGGTGCTGGCGACCCCCGGATCGGCCTATTATCACTACGTCCACTATCAGAACGGCAGCTTCGTTCCGCAGCAGGAAAAGTTCAACGTGGCTGCGCTACCCAACAACACGGTAACGTTCTTCGTAGCCGACCAGGGCCCCACCACCTACGCGCCGGGCGACAGCTTCGGTTCTCTTCTGGGGCAGGTGAAGCAGGCGATCGCGGCGTGGAATTCGATCAGCACGTCCAGTCTGCGGGTGGCGTTCGGCGGGCTGGAGAATGCGTCGCAGGTCTCGGCCACGCCGGGCGGAGACGTCTCATTCACCGATCTGCCGCCGGGGTTGTACGGGCTGGGCGGGCCGGTTTCCAGCGGCACCACGATCATTAGCGGCAAGGTGATGCTCTCCCGGGACACGAATAAAGGCGCGGGCGCGAGCTACCTGGAAGGCTACTTCACCACGGCGGTTCACGAGATCGGCCACGCGCTGGGATTGCAGCACACCTGGACCGCCAGCGCGATGTCGGTGGACGTCATCCGTAACACTTCGCGCGCGCGTCCCTTCGACGCCGACGATGTGGCCGGAATCAACGTTCTTTACGGACAGAACGGCTGGCAGGCGAACTACGGGTCGATCACCGGACGGGTAACGCTGAACGGGAACCCGGTCACGCTGGCTTCGGTGGTGGCTCTGAGCCCGACGGGACCGGCGATCAGCGCGCTGACCAATCCCGACGGCACCTACCGCATCGACGGACTGCCGGCCAACAACTATCTGGTCTATGTGCATCCGCTGCCGCCGGACGCAGTCTCGGCCGATTCTTCCGGCCTGCGGCTTCCGGTGGGCGCAGCTGGGAATCAATATCCGGCGAGCGGCCCTTTCGGCACGCAGTTTTACCCCGGCACGACCGATCCGCAGCAGGCCAGCCTCAGCGCCATTTCGGTGACCCGCGGCAACACCAACACGCTCAACTTCGCAGTGCAGGCGCGCAGCGCAGTCCCGGCATACGACCTCTATACTTCGAGCTTTCTCGATCCTTCCTTGCGAACCTCGCTCTACAACGCGTACAACGTTCCGAACCAGCAGGTAATCCCGGCGATCGTGACCGCCACGAACTCATCGGCCCAGGTCAAGCTGCAGTCCGCTAATGGCGATACACCGGTGCCGCAATCGGCGACCGTCCTGGGTGGCTTCCAAAGCGTAACCGGCCAGTTTGTGGTGCCATTCACGGATACCAACGGTCTCCGGTCCGTATCACTTTTCATGCAGGTTCCGCCCGCACCGTTTGCGGGCACGGGCACACGGCACCTGGTGCTGAACTACGGAAGCGACATCTACGTGATGCCCAACGCAGTCGACCTGGTTCCTAAACCGGTGCCCGCGATCACGTCGATCAACCAGAATGGCGACGGCAGCGTGACCGTCGCGGGCGCCAACCTGGGCGGCGACAGCCGCATCTTCTTCGACGGAATCCAGACAGTGATTTCGGCACCTTTCACCGGCACCGATCAGACTGGATCGATCGGGGTGATTCCGCCGCCGGGCACGGCCGGACAGACCGCCTCAGTCACGGCGTTCAATGGCGACGGGCAGAACACAACCATGCTGCCTTCACCGGCTGCCACCTATACGTATTCTTCCGGCGGCTCTGCGCAGATCAGCTCGGTCAGCCTGACGTCGGTCGCCGGACCGGCGCTGGCGATGGTAGACATCACCACGCAAGGCACCACCTTCGCGGACGGCCAGCTGACGCTTGGCTTCGGCTCCGACGATGTGCAGGTGAAGAAGGTCTGGGTGCTGGGGGCTAATCACATTCAGGCCAACATTGTCGTCGCGCCCGTAGCGGCGTTTGGCGCCAGCGAGATCAGCCTGATCTCCGGCTTCCAGGTGATGTCGCAGCCGAACGTGTTTCAGACGCTGCCCGCGGTTGCGGGGCGCCCGCTGATTTTGGCGGTAGTCAACGGCAATTCCGCTCAGCAGACGCTCTACCCAAACTCCTCTGTCACCATTTACGGGCAGAACCTGGCGAACGCCCAGGTGAGCCTGAACGACAATTCCGTTCTAACCAGTTTCACCAGCGCCGGCCAGATCAACTTCACGATCCCCGCTGGATTCCCGACCGGGCTCGCCGTGTTGAAAGTTACGGCCGGCGGCAACACGGCGAACCCTGTCCTGCTCGAGATCGATCCGCCGCCGCCTTCGATCGTCAACGTGACCAACGCCAGCGGCGTTCCTTACGATGCCACGCACTTCGCCAGCGCACAGGACGTGGTCAACGTGCTGGTAACCGGCCTCGACCCCACGGTGGTCAACAACCCGAGCCGCGTACAGGTCGCACTGGGAAGCGTTTTGGTGACGCCGTCGATCCTCCCCGCCGGGAACGGCCAGTTCCAGTTGCAGTTCGTCATGCCGCAATCGTTCGGCGGCGTACCGGTGCCGCTCACGGTGGTGGTCGACGGCTCGGCAAGCCTGGCGTACATGGTGACGGTGAAATAAGTTATCAGGCATCAGGCGTCAGCTAAACCCTGCCCGGGAGCCGAATAAGCTGACGCCTGATGCCTGACGCCTGAAGCCTGGTCATTAAGCTCTCAGGTATAATGCGCTAAATGTCGCGGATGCTTGTGATTCGAGATGCGCAGATGGAGGCGCTGGCCCAGAGTTTGCGCGATGCGTTCGAGAAACGCGCCCGGGCACACTTACGCGACTTGTTCCCCGAAGATTGCGCGGAGCTGAGTGAGGGGCCGCTTGGGGATCGGATTCGCGAAAGCATCGCACGAGCGCAGTCCTACGGCCTGATGAGCGAGGACGAACTATTGACCTTCCTCGAACAGGTCTTCATCCTGGGTCCGGATTTCGACAACCAGTACGCTTGGGCGCGCGAAGTTCTGACGCACGACCGCATGGGACCGGCGACTAAGGCTGAACTGCTGACGCGGCTCACCGACCAGTACCTCGGGGTCACAGAAGACTGACCATGGCCGGAAACCTGCACGGGGACCCGGGCGGCAAGGGGCAGACGACTGGCGGGCAGTCGGCCAAAGCAAAGGTCCGCAAGAAAAAGAAGAAGAAGGGATCACAGCAGCATACCAGCCAACCGGCGTCGGCACGAAGTCACGATGAGCCGGTGGCCCCATGCCGATGGGTGCTCGAGGTGACGGTGATCTCGAAGGAGATCATCTGCTGGAAGGACATCGCGGTCGGGATCGCGGGCGAGGGCAAGCGGTTTACCAAGGACGACTCGTCCACCCGGATGGTAAACCAGCTCTCGGCGGCAGTCGTGAAATTCGAGGGCGAAGGCCAGCAGAGTCTCACCGTGACCGCCTCCGCGCCCGGCTGGAGATTGGTTGCCGAAAAAACGGTCACGGTTCAGAACGGCAAGAGAGAGAAGATCGAGCTGGAGATCGAGCCCCTGGTTCGGATCAGCATCCACCATGAAGATGGCAAGCCGGCGAAGCAGTTCCTGCTCGTGCCCAATACGAGGAAGTTCAAAGCGGTGCTCGACCCCCCACAGGAAGGGGGCAAATATGTGTGGAGCACGCCAGGCGGAGTGGCCCACCAGGATAAACCGTCAAACGACACGGTGGAAGTGAAGGATTCGGACGGACAGACCGGCGATGCGGAGATCGAAGTGTCGTGGGAGAAAGGCGAGTTGAACGCCAGGGCGCGGCACAAGTTTCAGATCGTAGGACTGCGGATTCGCCACGAGGACGGAAAAGGCGATCCCAAACCATATCTGCTGCGGCCGAATCCCAGAAAATACAAGGCGGTAGTGTCTCCGCCGGCGGGAGGGGCGAAGTTCGAATGGCCGGAATCAGGCAGCCTCTACACGGCCACCGCATCGGGGGCAGCCGTGACCGTCAAGAGCCCCGAGGGAAAAACCGGTCCTACGAAGATCGGAGTGACTTGTACCCTGGATGACCAGCAGGCTCGAGCAGAGCACGACTTCAAAGTGGTTGTCCTAAGCGTGAAAGACCCTGACGGCAGGTCG
Organism: Candidatus Acidiferrales bacterium; assembly: GCA_035499435.1. Taxonomy (GTDB): domain Bacteria; phylum Acidobacteriota; class Terriglobia; order Bryobacterales; family Bryobacteraceae; genus Solibacter. Next base: position 3,985 of record DATJYW010000177.1, read on the forward strand.
AATCCAACCCGGCGCGTCTTGACGGACAAAAACAGGAGCTACACGGCAGTCACCTTCCCTCCAGTGAATGAGGGCAAGTACCAGTGGTCAACCGGTGGCAATCATCTCTCGATCGAAAAAGACAAAAATCTCACCGCCAAGGTCGAGGTCACCGGAGTGGAGGCTACGGACGAGGCTCCGCTCAAGGTAAAGTACACCCTGGACGATCAGTCCGATGAAAAGGAAGTGAAGATCCAGGTGATCGATGTCAAGATCCCCGAGCTGGCCGGCGTGTCGATCAAAGGAAAGAAAGCCACAGTGGTGACGATCAAAGCCGAAGGCGCGCCCGACGAGAATGGGCACGGGTGGACCCTCGGCAACGGTGATTTTGCGTCGGTCGAGAGCGGAGCGAACAAGCCTGAGGTGAAGGTTAAGGGCACCAAAGCAGGCACGGTGGAAGTCACGCTGAAGTACACGCTGGACGACACGCAGTCGAAAGAGTGCAAATCCACGGTTTTCTTTGTGGACGAGAGAATCAAGAGCCTGAAGCCGGAGAAGGAGGAGGCAAAAGCCATCGTCGAGGGGGCCACAGATTCGCAGAAGACCGTGGAAGTGCTCATGGGGATCACCAACGATCCGGATGTATGGGACGTCGGCAAAGTGGATGCGGAGGCCGAAGGAAGGCCTGCGAGGCTCGAGGTAACAGCGGAGGACGGGGCGCATGAGTGGACGCCACCTCCCAAGGGCCTGGTGCGGGCCGCGACCAAACAGCCCGACGATCACGGGATTGACAAGAGCAAGCTGCTTCTTCAGGCGCTGCCGAAATCCGGCAACTCGGGGCCGCCGGAGGAACCCGGCTACGTCGTCGAGGAAGTTCGGGTCAAATACACGCTGCACGGCGTGTCTGCTCCGGATAACTTCAAGGTGAAAGTGCACCGGTTTGGGTGCTCCGAGATTACCTGGCAGCGCAAAGGGAAGGTCGGGAATCAAAAGGTAGATGCACGCGACCGGCTTCTGATCTGTCGGCATTGGAACGGGACGAAACAGTGGGAAGGACGCAGCAATTTCACTCCGCCTCCGGCCGGCGAGGGCGTCGACATTCTCAAGTCCGGCGGGCATCAGCATGTGGGGCGCTGTTTCGTGTGCTCAGGTATCTCCAACGAGCACACTACCACCTCCCCGCGGACGGTCTGGCACTGGATTCCGGTTACAGACGCTGTACTGGATGAGGCCCGTGGGCTCGCCCGTGCTGTGCGGAATTTCGCCCTCGACTACAACTACGAGGACGACACCTATGGGAGATTTTTCAGCAACCCGTTATGGGACTCCCTTAGACCCAAAGAGCAAGGGAGCGACGATCGCGGATACGCCTCGAAGATGTTGGGCGTACTACGGGGAAAAACCGGCAGTGGCGATGACACCTGGCTATACGCGCTCTCGGGCGACTGGCCTGCGACCGACCCATGGGAGGGGGCGATAGGCCTCAACCGCGACCGACAAGATACATCCCGGACGATTCCGAACTTCGACGGAACGATCACTACATATAAGAAGGCGCAAGGACCGTTCTCCCAAAACGCGATTCAGGATACCTGGGGCAAATTCGGCCGGTGCGCGGCGACCGCGCTGCTGGCACGCGCCAGCGTTCTCGGGCTGCGGGACCTGGAGATGGCCGAAGTGTGGTTGCATGTGCGGCCGACGCTGCCAACTACAGGTTACCTGCACCTCCATGAGATCGGATCCTGCGAGCAGTGCCGCCGCTATCTCGGGCGCATGCTGTGCGAGGTTGGCGGGTAATGACGGTCATCGAGCACTGCATCGAGTTTTGGACCTCCTTCGTGCCCGACTTCGCCGAGCAGATCCGCGGCACCGCCCCGGCGCAAATCGCGGATCTGGAGCGGCGCAGGAACCGTCCGTTGAACGGGCTGTATCGCGAGTTCCTGGAGCGCATGGGCGAGGATACGGGTCCGCTCTCCTTGGGACTCTACAGCGCGACGCCCGAATACCTGCTGGAGCAGCGTCCCCGTGTCGAGTCGCTTCCTGAGCACACCGAACTCTTCGCGGTGCCGACGGGAGATAACGAAGAGGACATCTTTCTGCTGTTCGGCGACGGGCCGGAACCCGTGGTGGTGCGGCACCCGAACCTGGCGTATTCGAGGGAACGGGTACTCGATCCGGCGAAGACCGAGGCCGTGGCCGGCTCGCTCTCGGAGCTGTTGTGCCTGCCCGCCGTCAGCCGCTACCTTGCCCTGCCCCAGCCGTTCCAGGTAACCTACGCCGACAAGGAACTGCGCGCGGGCACGCTCGACCGCTGCCGCCGCCTGGCCGCATTCCTCGGATTCGAGCCTTACTGGTTTTCGAGCGCGCAGACCCTCGCGGCAAGGCGCGGAACCGGGGTGATTGTGGCCAAACAGGCGCCGGGATTTCTGTTTTCCATCGGAATCGCGGGCGGGGATGAATTCGAATTCGGCGTGGCCTCGCGCGCGTTCTTCCGCGAACTGGACCTGGAACACTACCGCTGACAGGATGGTGTGATACCCTCACTCCATGAAACTCGTCGCAATCGCTTTACTCGCCGCCGGATTCGCCCTGCCGGCAGGAGATCCGCAGGGATTCTACATCTGGAAATCGGCCGAATTGAAGGCCTTCACCAAAAGCCTGGCGCCGAAAATCAACGACAAGAAGGTCGCCACGCAGGACCTCGCCAAGTATGGCAACTACCGTTTTATGGTCGCGCATCGCGAGGATTCGGGCGAAGCGGAGTATCACGCGCTCGATGCCGATATCTTCGTGGTGCAGAGCGGCCAAGCCACCCTGGTCTGCGGCGGCGAGATGGTCGACGCCAAGACTACCGCACCCAACGAAATGCGCGGGCCGTCGATCAAGGGCGGGATGGAAAAGCCGATCGCGGCGGGCGATGTGGTCACCATCCCGGCCAAGATGCCGCACCAGGTAAAACTAGCGTCGGGGAAAGAATTTACGTACTTCGTGGTCAAAGTGACGCAGTAGGCGGCTCCCTCCAGAACAGCTCGGCGTCGCTGCGGCGCACGTAGTTGGCGTCGATAGCCGCTGGATCGCCCGGATCGCCGCGCGCCAGCCGCTCGGTGGCGATCTCCGCAACGGCAGCCGCAATGGCGCGCGGCGGGGTGATCAGAGTAGCTCCAGGCGGCAGGAGCAGCCCGGGATCGGGACAGATGAATTCGGTTACGCCTTCCGGCAGGGTCGCGAGCCATACTTCGAAAGGCGCCACAACTTCCGGCGAGACCAGCTTGCTCGCGGCGTCGTAGACGGCGCCGAAGATTTCGCCACGGCGCGCATCGATGACCACGGCGCGCAGCGGAGCCGTACCAAAACGCCCCAGCGCCTCCAGGTTGGAGACGGCGATCGCGGGCTTGTGCAGCGCCTCGGCCAGGCCCTTGATGCAGGCCAGGCCGACGCGCACGCCGGTGAACGATCCGGGGCCGGAAGCGGCGGCGAAGCAATCGATATCCGCCGGGCGGAGGCCATGGCGCGCCAGCAGGGCTTCCAGCCGCGCAAAGAGGATTCGGGAGAAGCCCTTGGGTTCGTGGATCGACTCTTCATCGCGCCGGGGCAGGTCGGAAATCTGCCCCACTAGCGCGATGCTGCCGTATTCGTGCGTGGTGTCGAGCGCCAGGATCACGGATTGATGCTGAACGCGCGGTCGATCGCGTATACCTTTCCGTTGGCGTTCATGCCGTACACCCGCAGGTGCATGAGGGCGGGAAACTCCTTGGCGACGGCGTTGAGAGGCCGCATAACCCCGGACGCTCCCGTGGCAATGACGCGATAGCCCTGGCCGCCGGCCGAAACGTCGCCGGTCCAGAGATACAGCATGGACCGCGTGGCGCGCGACTCGCGCGTGAGCTTCGCCGCAAACGGCGCCGAAACGCGCAGCGTCAGGTCGGCGGAAGGCTGCTCGATCGTGAACGGAACCTTGGGGCTGTTGGATTCGATCTCCTGCAAATCGATCCGGCGCGATTCGAACTTGTAGCTGCGATTCATGCTCTCCATGTGGCCTTCGCGGACCACGTGAAGAATCCAATCGTGCGACCGGTCGGGCGGCGATCCCGTGAAGTGATCGCCGCTGAACTTCTTGCCCTTGGTGACCGCGCCGTCGATCGGATTCACCCAGTAGACGTCGTAGCCGTGCTTCTCGACGATCAGCTCCATCGGACCCGGCTTCTCGATGTAGACCACGTATTCCGTGTCTTCCAGGGCGAGGGCGCGTCCGCCGTCGCAGTCGAAGTACGGCTCGAGCTCCCAGTAGCGCGTGTCGTCGAAGAAATCGTACCAGACCGTCATCTGCTTTGCGCCGGGAGCATCGAGGTGCGGCGGACCGGCAGCCGCGTAGGAGTACGTGGGCGCCTGCCCGTCCATGGTGGCGTTCCACAGGCGGCGGCGGAACGCGGCGGTGTCGCTGTCTTCACCGCCGAAATCCAGGTTGACGAACGGTACCGCGTAAAGCTGGTGCTCGATGGCGTTGATGTTGGAATCCGAGGTTCCGTAGGCGGCAAATGTCATCCAGCCGTCGTCGAGAAGCGGGGCCGAAGTCACGCGCGCGCCGGAAGTACGCGGATGCTGGTACGGATCCAGCTCCTTGAAGATGCCGCCGATCTCCTTGAGCAGCGCCCGCGTATCCATCGTGTCTTCGAAATACTCGACGCCCTGCCAGGTGACGTGCATGGGAGCGTAGCGTGCCACCAGGTAGCGCACAAATCGGCGCCGCTGGTCCCAGTTGGGAAACAGCTTCGTCAGGGCCGCTCCGTCGCGGGCAAGAACCAGGTCCGCCGTGATGCCTTTTGAATTGAGATAACGGACGCGTTCATCCAGCCGCTGGAAGAAGGCGAGATTGGGAGAATCGGGGTTCTGATAAATGGCTGCGCCACCTTCCACCGCGATCGTGCCGCGCAGGTGGTTGAACTTCTGCGCGGCACGGGCATCGGCGGCCGCGCGGAAGGCGGCATCATCCTCGACCGCGAAGCGCATCTCGCTGGCGCCCATCCACAGGTGAGCGCGGTCCAATCCCTCGGAATCCTTTTCCGTGTACGCCCAATGGTGCGTATTGGCGGCGCGGATAAATCCCGGCGATGGCGATGCGGCAGCGGTGAAACTGCCGGTCTTGCCGTCGAACTCGGTTACGTTGCTGGTCACACGGTAGGCCCAATCGCCCGCCTCCGTAGGAGCGAAGCGGATGATCATGCGGCTGCCGCCCGCCCAGAACGCGGGCATGGCGAACGTCCGATGGTGCGGCGACCGAAATTCGGCCTTCAGATCGACGGTCTTATAAGGATCGGCCTGGCCGGCCGAAAGATCGAAGGCCAGCTCGCACGGTGAATATGCCGGAGTATTGGCACAGGGCGACTGCGCCCGCAGGGCGAATGCGGCGAAGAGAACCAGCGCCGCCGGACGCGGCAGTGCCCCATTCATTTGGAGCCCGTGGCGGTGGGCAGTTCGGGATGTTTGCTCCATTCTTCCCATGAGCCGTCGTAGAGGCGAGTGTCGTAGCCGAGGTAGCGGGAGACCAGGTACAGCGCGCTCGCCTGTTGGCCGATGAAGCAGTACGTCACCACGCGATCACCCGATTTGACGCCGGCCGCGCGGAACTGTTCCTGGAGTTGAGCCGCCGGCTTCAGCTTGCCGGACTCATCGAAGAGCCCATTGTAAAAGACGTTGCCCGCGCCCTGAATGTGTCCGGGAGTCAAACCCGGGCGCGTCGTGGACCCGGAATAGAACTCCGGCGCGCGAGCATCCAGAATGCGCACGCCCGATTGTTGGAGATTGTCGCGGACGAAGGCGAGGTCGGTGATCACGTCATTCTGCGGGCAGGGTTCGAACTTGCCGGGCTGGACGGCGGGCACGGCGGTTGAAAGGCCGCGGCCTTCACCGGTCCACGTGGCGAGATTGCCATCCAGCAGCGAGGAGTTCGGCCCCATGCCCATGGCGTCGAGCGTGACCAGGACGCGCGCCGCCTGCGTGAGCGTATCTTTGAGCCGGTAAACCACCACCCTGGAACTGTTGCCGACGCCGAGCCGCGAGAAGATTTCCGCCAGCCTGGGCATGGGCGGCAACTCTGCGGAGAGGCCGTTCTCGCCCCTGGCGGCAACCTCTTTATATTCCACGTACCGCGATCCAGCGATGTGGCCCGCGTCATAATCGGCCTTGTCACCGACGGCGAGCACCACCAGCTTGGGATCGTTCAGGTGGGCGGCCAGCCAGGTCGTGGAAACCAGCAGGGTGCCGGTGGTCCCGTGCCCGCCGCACGCCAGAATGGCTCCAGGCAGGGCCGGCAGCGCGAGAAAAAGCACAACCTTCGCTACTCTCATCAAAATCCCCCTTACGACTTGTATATCAGAACCGGAGGGGCACAGGCGGGCGCGGATGTCGATCCGTGGCGGAAATCCACACTCGACTCTGTGGGCTACACTTTTCTGTTGTTATTTACGACAATATGGTGTTAAACTCCTTTGTGAGAATTAAATAGCCCGGCAACTCCGGGGGCAAAGCTCAGTTTAAGGAGAGACCATGTTGATCAGATTCGTCTTGGCATTCAGCCTCGTGGCACTCGTCGCCTTCGCAGGCAGCATTCCCGCCAAAGTCCCGACCTACCATGTCACGTTGACGGAGTCCGTTTCCATCAATGGCACTACGTTGAAGGCCGGCGCCTACAAAGTCGCCGTCAGCGATGGCAAAGTCCTCTTCATCCTCGACAAGGAATCCCGCGAGGTTCCCGCCAAGGTCGAGACCGGAACGAGGAAATATTCGGACAACCAGGTGCAGTACGAGCAGAACGGCGGTCAGACCACGATCAAAGAGATCTGCCTAGGCGGCACCAAGACGCGGCTGGTTTTCAACTAACCGATGCTGTCACTCTCGCGTGGCCGTGGTTCACTCCACGGTCACGCGAGTGCCCTTGGGCTCGTCTTTGGAGAGGTGGGCGATGCGGTCGTCGATCAGGCTGCGGAGCCCTTTGAGGAACTCGATGCGCGAGTTCCGGAAGTGATCGCGAGTCGCATCGCTCCACAAACGTTCCATCACCGGGATCGCGGTTTCGCAGAAGAAGCAGCCGTGCTGATGGGCGTGCGGTTGCGCCTGCTGCTGCCCGCCGGCGGCGCTGGGATTTTCAGGCATATCAATTCTCCTTCATCTCGACGGTCAACACCTTATTTTCCAACTTTGCACGGCCGGGGGAAAGCGCCGCCATCGAGGTGGGCAGACCGATGTGGCGACGCAGGGTCCCGATCTCGACTACCAGTTCGTCTCCCTTTTTGAAGAGGCTGATTTCACCTTTGACGGCGAACGGCAGTTGTAGCGTGATCTGGTAGTGGTCGTCCACTTTGCTGAAGGTATACGGGGCTGTAGTACGGACCACCGCGGCAGGGTCCTCGCCTTCTTTGTACAGAGTGCGGGCGAGCTCCTCCAGCCGCTCTCGGCCCAGCACCTCGTGCGTGAACAGCGGAACGCGCTTCACCGCGACGGGCGCGAAATAGTTTTCGATCTCTTCCAGGATGCGGCTCTGCGAAGCGTGCCACTCGCGAAAATATTCGTCGGTCACCCGATCGGGAAGCACGCGGTTGACGATCACGCCATCGACGGCCAGGCCGTGCAGGGAGAAATATACGAAGGCGCGCTGGGTCTCGCGCAGCACCATGCGCTCGGGATTGGTCACCAGGCGCACACTGGTGATGAGCGGGTCTTCCAGCAGCTCGCCGATGCCGTCCAGCCGCCCGAAGAGGTCCTGGATATTGGCGAAGTAGTTGTCCGTGGGCAGCTCGAACGGGGCGACCCGGTTGGCGATGGGCCGGACGGCTTTCAGGATGCCGCGCTGGAACGGGAAGATGTGCTTCATGTACCATTCCAGGGTGGTGGGCATGCTCACGAAGCGGATGGATTCGGCGGTAGGGGCGCAGTCCAGCACGATGACGTCGTAGCGGTCCTCGCGCCGGAACTGGTTGACGTACATCATGGCGCTGAGCTCCTCCATTCCGGGGAGGATGGCCAGTTCCTCGGCTTCGACGTCGTTGATGCCGGTGGCACGGAGCACGCTGCTCACGTAGCCGGAGATTTCGCGCCAGTGACGCTTAATCTCCTTCTGGATGTTGACCTCATGGATGGCAAGCATATCGCTGATGACCAGGGGATCGCCGGTGGCGCCGTGGAATAGCGCGGTTTCGAAATCGAAGGCGTCGGCCAGGCTGTGGGCCGGGTCGACGCTCATCACCAGGGTCCGGTAGCCGAGGCGCGAGAGTTCCAGGCCGGTGGCCGCCGCCAGGCTGGTCTTGCCGACCCCGCCTTTGCCGCTGAAAAGAAGGATGCGCACACCCTCATTTTAGCGAGCGGCCACGCCTACTCGCCGTACTTGAGGCGAAGCCGTGAAGAGGTGAAGCCGTGGCTTAACCGCGCCCGCCCGTCAGCCGGCCCTGCCAATCCCGAAGAGGGCGTGATATTTCGGCGGCAGGTGGGTGGGACGCATGGCGCGCGAAAGGAAGACGTGGCGGGTGGAGCCCGTGGCCAGGCGTCGGTCGCTGCCGGCAAGGCGCATCTCGTAGCAGAAGGTCACCATGCGGGTATTGGCATCCTCGATCCAGGTCTTGACAATCACCTCGTCGTCAAAGCGCGCCGGGGCACGGTAGCGGCAGTGGCTCTCCGCGACGGCGAGGTATACGCCGTCTTCGTTCTCCATATCGCGGTAGTCGAATCCGCAGGCCTTGCACAAATCTACCCGGCCGACTTCCATCCAGACCAGGTAGTTGGCGTAGTAGACGACGCCCATCGTGTCGGTTTCGGCATAGCGCACACGGAGGCGGGATTCGACAGCGTCCGGCATGGAACCTCGATTCTAACCCGCGGAT
>DATJYW010000178.1:0-14239 GCA_035499435.1 Candidatus Acidiferrales bacterium
CTTCTCACGCTACATGGAAAAGGACGCACGGTCCTTCTACGAACGCCTTGACGTGGCGCCGGGCGCGCATCTCCTCGACGTGGCCTGCGGTTCCGGCCAACTGGCGCTGATCGCGGCTCGCGAAGGCGTGCACGTGACCGGCGTGGACATCGCCGAAAACCTCGTCGAGCGCGCCCAGGCCCGCGCAGCCGCCGAAGACCTCCCGGCCCGTTTCCGGGTCGCCGATGCGGAGTCGCTTCCCTTCGCGGACGCCGGCTTCGACGTGGTCGTGAGCCTGGTCGGCGCCATGTTTGCGCCCCGCCCCGAACTCGTCGCAAAAGAGCTCGCGCGGGTCTGTGTTCCAGGCGGAACCATCGCTATGGCCAACTGGACGGCGGAAGGATTTGTGGGAAAGATGTTCGCCGCCGTCGCAAAGTTCATTTCTCCTTCGGGAATGCCTTCGCCCGTTCTGTGGGGCAACGAAGCCGTGGTCAGGGAACGGTTCGCTTCCCGGATCTGTGACCTGAAGCTCGCCCGAAGAACCTATACCTTCGATTACCCGTTCCCGCCTTCCGAGGTCGTGAACTTCTTCCGGCTCTACTATGGGCCCGTCAATCGCGCATTCGCTGCTCTCGACCACGACGGCCGGAAGGGCCTCCACCAGGAGTTGGAGGCGCTGTGGACCGCTCACAATCGCGGGCGACACGGCTTCACTTTGGTTGCCGCCGAGTACCTCGAAGTGATCGCCACTCGCGCCTAGCAGGCTTCTGCTGCCAGCCGCGGATCAACGCCGTGGGACGCCGATAACCAATTTGTTTTCAATCGGCGTTCATCTGCGTTCATCCGCGGCCAGTTCTTTCAAAAAATAACGCGCCACAGCCGGCCCACTCATCATCACCGCGAAGTTGACTGGAGGCTCGGAAACCATGTCGCCCACAACGCTGAAACCCCGATTGGAGCAGGACCTCTTGGGATCCCGGGAAGTGCCCGCCGCCGCATACTACGGAATCCAGACCCTGCGGGGGATGGAAAACTTCCACATCTCCGGAGTGCCGCTGTCGCACTATCCGGAGCTGATCCAGGCCCTCGCCATGATCAAAATGGCAGCCGCCCGCGCCAACCGCCAGTGCGGCCAACTCGCCCCTGAGATCGCGGAGGCCATTGAATCCGCGTGCCGCGAACTGATCGGCGGCAGCCTTCACGATCAGTTCCAGCTTGATGTCTTCCAGGGCGGCGCCGGCACATCCACCAACATGAACGCCAACGAGGTGATCGCCAACCGCGCCATCGAACTCAGGGGAAAACAAAAGGGCGAGTACGAGTACTGCGACCCGCACGATCATGTGAACGCCGCCCAGTCGACCAACGACGCCTATCCCTCCGCGCTCCACATCGCCCTTGCCCTCGGCAACCGCAAACTGGTTCGCGAGCTCAAAGACCTCGCCGCCTCTTTCCGCCGCAAAGCCCGCGAGTTCGACCACATCGTCAAGATGGGACGCACCCAGCTCCAGGATGCCGTGCCCATGACCCTGGGCCAGGAGTTCGAAGCCTTCGCGCGCAGCCTGGAAGACGAGATCGATGCCTTGCAGCGCGTCGAGACTGTGCTTCACGAGGTAAACATGGGAGGCACTGCCATCGGAACCGGCTTGAACGCCCCGGAGGGCTTCGCCGAAAGCTGCACGGCCCACCTGGCAACCATCACGGGCATGCCGATCCGGCTGGCCTCGAACCTTGTCGAAGCCACCCAGGATACCCAGGCCTTCGTCCTCTACTCCTCCGTGCTGAAGAGCCTCAGCATTAAAGCCTCCAAAATCTGCAACGACCTCCGCTTGCTGTCCTCCGGTCCCCGCGCCGGACTCCACGAGATCAATCTGCCTCCGATGCAGCCCGGATCCTCTATCATGCCGGGCAAAGTGAATCCGGTCATCCCGGAAGTCGTGAACCAGGTCTGCTACCGCGTCATCGGCAGCGACTTCACGGTCACCCTCGCCGCCGAGGCGGGCCAGCTTCAATTGAACGTCATGGAACCCGTGATCGCCGCCTGCCTGCTCGAGAGCCAGGCGCTCCTGTACAACGCCGCCCGGACACTGCGCGACCGCTGCATCGACGGCATCACGGCCAATGAGGACGTTTGCCGCCTGCTGCTGGAGCGTAGTATCGGCACGGTTACCGCACTGAATCCGGTCATCGGGTACGAGAAGGCGACCGAATTGGCCGCGGAAGCGCTCCGCACCGGCAAGGGCATCGTCGAGCTGGTGCGCGAGAAGAAAATCCTGAGTGAGGAGCAGCTCACCCGCACCCTCGATCCGGCCTCCATGACTGGAACCCGCCGGAGGACGTGAGAGAGGGAGATGATCTGGTTCGACCTGATTGTCGTCCTGATCTGCATCGTCTGGGGCGCGCGCCTGGGTGGCATCGGATTGGGCACCGTGGCCGCACTCGGCCTGAGCTTCTTTGTTTTCGGCCTGGGGCGCGACCCCGGCCAATTTCCCGGTGAGGTGCTCCTCATCGTCCTCTGCGTGGTCACCCTGGCGGCGGCGTTGCAGGCGGCCGGGGGGCTGGATCTCATGGTCTCCCTCGCGGAGAAACTGCTGCGACGCCACCCGCGCCAGGTCACGCTCCTGGCTCCGCTCATCTCTTACCTGTTCACCTTCGTTTCGGGAACCGGGCACGTTTCCTACTCTCTTCTGCCGATCATTGCCGAGGTCTCCCGGAAGGTCAAAGAGCGGCCCGAAAGGCCGCTCTCGATTTCCGTGATCGCCTCGCAAGCCGCGGTGACCGCCAGTCCCATGTCCGCAGCCACCGCCGGCATGGTGGCGCTGTTCTCCAAACAGGGCCGCTTCGGCCTGACCGACGTGCTACTTGTGTGTATCCCCTCCACCCTCATCGGCGTGATCGCCGGCGCGCTCTCCGTGAAAAAAATGGGCGTGGAACTCGAACAGGACCCGGTCTATCTCAAGCGGCTCGAGCGGGGCGAACTGCCGGCCGAGACGACTGCTTCGGCGCGCGCGGTTCCCCCGGGCGCCAAGTGGTCCGTGCTGTTGTTCCTCGGTGCCGTCGTGCTCATCACGTTGCTGGGACTGGTGCCGGGGCTGCGGCCCGATGTAGTTGTGAACGGACAAGCGGGGAAGCTCAGCATGGTCTTCTCGATCTCCCTGGTCACACTGGCGGCCACGGCGCTGATCCTCTTCGTGTCGAAGGTCAAACCCGATGCGGTGGTCACCGGAAGCGTCATGAAGGCCGGCATCGTCGCCGTCATCTCCATCCTGGGTATCGCGTGGCTGGGCTCGACCTTCTTCGAGAGCCACCGCCCGGAAATCCTGGGTGCCATTTCCGCCTACGTCCGCCAGTATCCATGGCTGTTCTCCTGTGCGCTCTTTCTGCTGTCGATCCTGCTCTACAGCCAGGCAGCCACGGTCGCCGCGTTGATGGGAGTCGGCCTGCAACTCGGCGTCAGCCCGCCCTTACTGATTGCCATGTTTCCCGCCTGCAACGGCTATTTTTTCCTGCCCACCTATGCCACCATCGTCGCCGCCATCCAGTTCGATTCCACCGGAACCACGGGCATCGGACGCTGGATACTGAACCACAGCTTTATGCGTGCCGGCCTGGTCACCACCATCGTTTCGCTGTCGGTCGGACTGTTTCTCGCGAAGGTCATTTACGGCTGGTGAGCACCGCGGACAACGTCCGCCCGTCCGGGAAAAAAAGAACCGCGCGAGCCCTCAATGCATCTTTGTCCGCGGCTACCTGGCCGAATGGAGAAAACAGCCATGCTCAGGAGAGAAGTGCTGCGCTGCTTCGCCGCGGCAATCTGCTGCTGTAGTTTTGCCGCCGCCCAGCCGGCTGGCAAACTGCCCTCTGTAATAATCATCGCGACCGGTGGAACGATCGCCGGAGAGGCGGCCACGTCGGCGCAGTCCGGCTACACCTCCGGGCAGGTAGGAGTGGATGCCCTGATCAAAGCCGTTCCCACGCTGAGTAAAGTGGCCCGGGTCAGCGGCGAGCAAATCTCCAATGTCGGCAGCCAGGACATGTCCGACGCAATCTGGCTCAAGCTGGCCAAACGCATCAATCAGCTTGCCGCATCGCCCGATGTCGATGGCATCGCGATCACTCACGGCACGGACACCATGGAAGAAACAGCCTACTTCCTCAACCTGGTCGTGAAGACCCGGAAGCCGGTAGTGCTCACCGGTTCGATGCGCCCCTCCACTGCCCTGAGCGCGGACGGCCCTCTGAACATCTACAACGCCGTCGCCGTTGCCGCCGACGCGCGGGCCGCCGGCCGCGGCGTGCTGGTAGCGATCAACGACCAGATCCACAGCGCTCACGACATCACCAAGACCCATACCACCGCAACCGACACCTTCATGTCCCCCTATCACGGTCTGATTGGAACCACCGCCTACGGCGCCAACCAATACTACCGCTATCCGTTCAAGCAGCACACCACCGAGACTCCCTTCAACGTCGAATCCGTGGATAGCCTGCCGCGGGTGGATATCCTCTACATCTACGAAGACATGCCGGGCGATCCGGTAGATGCCGCGGTGAAAGCGGGCGCCAAGGGAATCGTCCTCGCCGGCGTCGGCAACGGCAACATGCCCAAAGCGGCCATGGAAGCGGCCGGCCGCGCGGCCAAGGCCGGTGTGGTCGTGGTGCGGGCGTCCAGGGTGCCACTGGGCTTCGTCGGACGCAACGTCGAAGTCGACGACGACAAGCTGAACTTCGTCGCCTCCGAAGAGCTGAATCCTCCCAAGGCTCGCGTTCTCCTCCGGCTCGCGCTCCTCAAGACCACGGACACCAAACAGATCCAGACGATGTTCAACACCTACTGAGGAGAAAAGATGTCTGCAACAAACCAGATTCTGCGCCGAGCCGGCTTGGGCTTGCTGCTCGCCACCCTGTTGATGGGTCAGGCGCGAAGCCCGGTAGCACCGACCCCGGAGTCGGTCCAGGCCACGGTCCGCGAGGCTTACGAGAAGTTCAAAGGCGACACGACCGGCAAGAATGCCGACTACATCCCGTTCCTGGCCAAGGTCCCGTCCCACCTCTTCGGAATCGTCGGCATGACCACGGATGGGCAGACCTTCACCGCCGGCGACATCGACTACGCCTTCTCGATTCAGTCCATCTCGAAGGTCTTCACCCTGGCGCTTGCCATGGAGGAGCTGGGCGCGGCGGAGGTCTTCAAGAAGATCGGCTGCGAGCCCACCGGACGGCCGTTCAACGCAGTCGCGGCCGTGGAGGATCTCCCGGGACGGACCGGAAACCCGTTCGTCAACGCCGGCGCCATCGCCACCACCAGCCTGATCCGCGGAGCCAATGCGGCGGAAAAATGGAACAAGATTCTGTCTTTCTACAGCCGCGTGGCCGGCTCCAGGCTCGAGCTGATCGACGAAGTCTATAAGTCGGAGGCCGCCACCAACGCTCACAACCGCGGCATCGCCGTCCTGCTGGAAAGCTACGAGCGCATGTACTCGGATCCTTTGGAAGCCACGGATATCTATACCAGGCAGTGCTCGGTCGGTGTGAGCGCCAAGCAATTGGCCATGATGGGGGCCACCTTGGCCGATAACGGTCGCAATCCCGTGACCGGCCAGCAGGTGATCCAGCGCGAGAATGTCCCGCACATCCTTGCCGCCATGACCATGGCCGGGTTGTACGACGGCTCCGGAGGGTGGGCCTGGACTGTCGGACTGCCGGCGAAGAGCGGCGTGGGCGGCGGCCTGCTGGCCATCGTCCCGGGTAAGGGAGCGATCGTCGGCTTCGCCCCTCCGCTCGATCAGGCGGGCAACAGCGTCAAGGCGCAGAAGGCTATCGCCTACATCGCCGATAAGCTGGGCCTCAATCTCTTCTCGCCGCGCTCCGTGGGCTTGAACTGATGAGACCGCAAACCAGGCTGGTTCCGATCTTCCTCCTGTTGTTGGGGTCCGTTGTTCCCTGCCATCCGCAGGCGCAGCCGCCGCCGGATGCGTTTCTCTTCAACGACTCTCACTTCCACCTCACCAACTACATCCAGGAGGGCGTCGGCATCCGGGAATTTCTCAAGATCATGGGAACCAGGACCGGGCGCGTGGCTCTGTTCGGGATCCCGTTGCAGCAGCAGTGGTCCTACCGGAATAGCGGGGACACCGCACCCACTTACTATCTCGACACCGACGCGCCCCTCTACTATTACTCCTTCACCGACGCATCTATCGCACAAACATACCTCTCGCTTTCGCCCGAAGACCGGAAGCGCTTCGATCCCATGATCACCGGCTTCAATCCGGCCGATATGTACGCCGCTGACCACATCCGGCGGGTCCTGCTCACATTCCCCGGAGTGTTCTCCGGCATCGGGGAATTTACCATCCACAAGGAGTTCGTCTCCTCCAAAGTCGCGGGCGAGGTTGCCAGCCTCCAGGACCCCGCGCTCGACCGCATCCTCGACTTCGCCGGCGAGGTGGGACTGGCCGTCATCCTGCACAGCGATATCGACGTGCCCTTTCCCAAGCCGGGTGCGCCGCCGATGTATCTCGCGCAAATGAAGGCGCTATTGCGCAAGCATCCCTCGGCCACGATCATCTGGGCGCATACCGGCGTCGGCCGCGTCATCCGTCCGGTGGAAAACCACGGCGCCATGCTGGAAGAGATCCTCAGCGACCCGGCCTTCCGCCACGTGCATTTCGACATCTCGTGGGACCTGGTCGCCCGATATATCGTCGCTTCCGGGCAGTCGATCAAATCCTCCGCGGAGTTGATCAACCGCTACCCCGACCGGTTCCTCTTCGGAACCGATGAGGTCGCCCCGCGTACTCAGGAACAGTACTACAAGGTGTTCGAAATGTACGCGCCTCTGTGGCAGTCGCTCAGCCCCGAAGCCAGCGAAAAGGTACGCAAAGGCAACTACGAAAGGATCTTCGACAGTGCGCGCAGTAGGGTACGCGCATGGGAACACGCTCACGTGACCGCGACCTTCCGCTGAGCTCCTGTCACTGGTGGTCGCGCTGCTACTCCTTGGAACCTTTCACGCACTCGCCATCGGAAATCGCCGGAGCACCGTCTGTTCATCACTCTGGAACTTGTAGATCCGCTCCTGCTGGTTCGCATCAAAAAATCGAGGTGCGCTATGCCCGGACGAACCATCGCAAAGACGATCGCCGTTTTGCTCGCACTCACCGCGTGTCTGGCACCCCCGTCGTTCGCTCGTGCCGCCAGGGACACGCTCGTGATGAGGAATGGCGATCGCATCACCTGCGAGGTGAAGGGTCTCGACAACGGGGTGCTCCGGGTCAACCTGGATTATGTCGATGGCACGATCTCCATTGACTGGCTCAAGGTGGCTCGCCTGGAGAGCGATTACCTGTTCCTGGTCACGCTTCAGGACGGCTCCGCGTACTCCGCCAAAGTGATCAGCCCGGAAACCGCCGAGGGCGACGTCGTCAAGCTTTCCATTCAGCCGGAGGGAGAGCAGCAGTCCTTCCTGGTGGACCGGTCGGCGGTGGTGCGCATCGGACAGACCGCCGATAACTTCATGCAACGCCTCAGTGGCAAATTCACTGTCGGAGCCACCTACGCCAAAGGCAACAGCACCACCCAATACAATTTCGGCTCGGAGCTCGCTTACCAGCGGACGAACTGGGGAGCGGAAGTGGCCTATAATTCCAATCTGTCCGCCAGCACCGGCGCCACCACCGCGACGCGAAACCAGTTGGATTTCAATGCTTACCGCCTGCTGCGATGGAGAAACTACTTCGTCGGCGGCATCGCGGATTTCCTGCAGAGTTCGGTCCAGGGCATCGAACGCCAGTCCAATGTCGGCGCGGGTTTGGGTCGTTTTCTGAAGAATACCAATCGCGTCAGTTTCTGGGTTCTCGGCGGTCTCGGGTTCCAGCAGACGAATTATGAGCCGACTGTCACCGACCAGCAGCCCCAAAAAGTCGGAATTGGTGTGGTGTCATCGCGTCTCGACGCCTTTACTTTCAAACAAACGCGTTTCAGCCTCACCTCCACCGTGTTTCCGGCGCTGACCTCCCAGCCCGGCCGCCTCTTCATCAAGACCAACGCGTCCTATTACCTCAAGCTCTTCCACAAAATTGACTGGAACCTGTCGTTTTACGGTAGTTGGGATACCCAGCCACCGCCCCACTTCAAGGGCAGCGACTATGGCAGCAGCACCGGACTGAGTTACACCTTCGGAAACAAGTGATTCAATCTCTTCATTGCATATTCTGAAGGCCAACGATCCCCTTGTTCTGCAGCACCCGAACCACCACGCGCCGGTTCTCTGCCTGTCCGTCCGCGGTCTTGGTATTGCCTACCTGCTGGCTTTCGCCCATCGCGCCCGGCGCCAGCATGTTCGTGAGCGGAACATGGCCGCCCTGCAGCAGAATATTCGTGACGTTGGCCGCTCGCTCCTGGCTCAGTTCCTGATTCAGCGCCGCGCTGCCCGCCGAGGATGCGTAGCCCACTACCTGGATCATGTAGCCTTCAAACCCTTTGGCCTTCTCCGCCAGTTGAACCAGTTGAGGCCGGTATTTCGAATCGACCCCCGTCATCCCATTCCCGAAGTACACCGTGACTTCATCCAGGATGTAATAGTCGTCCAATTGGCCAAAACGCGCCATGGCCGCCTCAATGGCTGCTTTGTTGGAGGCGATCTTTTCCTGGTTGGCGGCGATTCTCTCGTGCTGCTGTTTCAACGCTTCAGCCTGGGCCTTCAACTCGGCATTCTGCTTTTCCAGTTCGTCCCGGTTTTGCTGGACCTGCCTTTCGGTCTCATGCAAACCAGCCTGGATCGCCTGCGCCCGCTCCAGGTCGTTCCCTTTGAATTTGACGGAGGTGGCGACCAGTTGATGCTGGTCGTCGTAGTTGCCCTCGGCCTGGATCTCCAGGCCAGGAATCAGCGCCGCCATCGACATTTCTTTCCGGCGTACCTTGAGCACCCCCTGGATCTGGCCCACTTCGGTCTGGTCGGTCAAAAGCACCACCAGGTGCGGTGAATCCGCCGTCTGGACAATCATGCTGGCGCCGCTTCGCGCCTTAATCATGCCGTTGATCTTCACCGTATCGGCCAAAGCGGCTATGCTCATCGAAGTCAGAACCGTTAGCTGCAGAATTCGCATGCAGAGTGCCATAAAATGCTTACTCCTTTCCTCTAGCCCGTCTGCCGGAACACACCACTCGCCAACGGATCTGAGCGTCGGGAGTGCGCGGAGCAGTCGGAGTCCCTCGCCGAACAGATGATGGGTGCCAGGGAGAGGCTGGATTTTTTCTGGCGACAGCCCGGCATGAGATGGATAGTCCTCTAACTATCGGCCATCGAGAGAGGCAAAAGCCGGCGAATCCGCTCGAAACCCTAGTACCGCGTATCGCGGGTACCATCTCTGAAAGCCTCAATTGATATCCAGAGGCCAATGTCGTCGGTTAACGAAACTGTTATTACCCTTGATTATGAGATAGTTGATAAGAATATACACCGTCATTTTTCGAGAATTTTCGAGTATAATTGCCTCGATAGTACTGAGAGTACTTGCGTGCAGTGCTTGTATTGCGGAAGGGAGATCGGCGCTTTTCGACTCCTGAGGGATCGCGAGTACTGCTCTGCCGAGCACCGTAGGAAACACGGCAGCCGGTTGGGCAGAGCCGTCCATCAGATGTCGGAACCGGAACCTGCTCCGGCGGGAGTGGCGGACTTTGTCCACGCGATGCCGGTTCAGCCGGCGAGCACGCAAAGCATCATGGCCGCGTGGATGCACGTCGCCGAGTCGTCCTCCACTCTCGATTGGAGCGTCTGGCCGCTGGAAGTGCGTGCAGCCGCTTGTGGCGAGCCGCGCAGCCTGAACCAGCTTCAAGCCGCCGGCGCCGGGAACGCGAGCGTAGCGCTCCAGGACTGGAACTGCTCGGTCCGCCTGCCCGCGTTTGCGTTCGAATTCGCCGTCCAGCCCTCACCGGCCGCGGCGCCGGAAACAGTCGAACCGATTCCGACCGAATGCACGACCTGGATGCCGCCTCCGCAACCGGAACCGGTTGCCCGGTTCGTTCGGCACTCCGCCGCCCTCTTGCAGGCGCCGCGTGTCCGCGTTCCCGGCTTCGCGCTGGAGTCCCGGCCGCTCATACCGAACCCCGCCCAATCCTGGCAGAGCTGTCCCGGCCCGGAACCGGTCGCCAGTTTCGTGCAGCCATCCGCGGCACTCAGCCCGGCGAGCCTGATTGGTCCGGCTTCGCTAGGGATTTCGGTGCCTGCCTTGCACGGTCCGGCGCTATCCGGGGTTCCGCTCCGCGCGCCGCAGGCGGAGCCGGTGGCCGTCTTCCTCCGCGCCTCTGCCGCTCTGGAACCTGCCGCTAACGCAACCCTTCGTGCGCGGCTGCCGATGGTCTCGATCTCCGCGGCGGCGCACGTTCCCGCGCCCTGCCGGCTTGCCGCTCGCGCGCCGGAGCCGTCCCCCGTCTTCGCGTGGCTTCAATCCGCAACTGCGCTGGTCCCTCTGCAGGCGAACGAGCACGAGCTGCGTCTGCCCGTATTCGAGCCCAATCTGGAGCCGCTTCCCCCCGTGGGCGACCTGGTGGAAGATCCCGAGCCCTGCGATCTGGCTTGGGGCGACGAACCGGAGCCGGTCGAGGTCTTCGTGGCCCCCGCGGCGGCACTGGGCACCCTGGCGCCGGCGCTACCGGTCGAACTGCCTGCGCTCCGGGCGCAGATCGAGCCCTTCGCCGCGTTCAACCAGCCGCCGGCGCCCTGCGAAGCCTGGATGAACGCTCCTCAGCCTGAGCCCGTCTTTTCGTATCTGCGCTCCGCCTCGGCAGAATTCTCCGCGCCGGCGCCCGCGGTGCGCGCTCCCCAATTGGGCGTCATCTACTCCGCAGTCACCCATATCCCATCCGCCGGCAGGTTCCACAAGGTCCCCACGGCCGAGCCTGTGATGGCGGGAGTGTGGCCGCGCGTCGCGGATATTCCGTTCGAACCGATTCTCGCCGGTGCCGCGGTGAAACTCCCGCGGATCGAGACGCTTGCGCCGGTATTCGAGAAACACGGCCCGGTCGTGCAGAAGCCCGTTGTCGCGCCCGCTGCCGAGGCCGCCGAGAGGCTGCTTTGCGCCAGCCAGGTCGGCATGCCGATCCCGGCCGGCGCCGGAGCTCGCGCCCTGCCATTGATTGCCGCATGCGCACCGGCCGCCGGCAGAGGACGCCTCGAGCTGGCTGGACCCGCGCCGGGACCAGCGCCCCAAGCAGTCGAATCACTTCTGGTGGCCTCCACTGCCCTCCAGAACAAGTCCGCGACGGTCGTTCGCCTGCAACCGTTCGCGGTGGCGGCGAGCGAGGGGCGGACCGTACCCGGTTTCGACGCTCCTCGTCTCGCTCCTCCTGCCAGCCGCCCGCCCGCCGCTGCCAGGGCGACAGTAAAACCAATCGCCACCGTACGCGTGTCGCCCCCCAAGCCCGCGCCATCCCGCATGACGCCGAACCTGCCGGTTCCCGGCTTGAAATCCCTCGAGTTCCATGCCAACCGCATCCGCGGCGAGGCTGTCTCGCGCCTCGAATGGAAGATCGCCCGCTTCGCTCCGCTGCCGCCGCGCTTCCGGGTGCGTCCCATCTGGGACCGGACCGAGGACCTGATTGCCGCCAAGCCGGTTACCAGGAAGGCCGACATCGCCGAAGTCTTCACCCTGCCTGAGGCCAAGCCGAAGCAGTCGCGTTGGATCGGATACGTGGCCAAGATCGCGGCCGGCATCGTGGTCGTCTTCGCCACCTGGTACGGCGCCAGCTTTATCAAGGTTCAGCGGTCGATCTCGGTGCAGGCAAATCTTCCAGCCTCCTCTGTTTCAGACACGCCTTCCGCCGGACGCGCAGCCTCGGCGGCATCGGGAGCAGCGTCCGCGGTGGCCAGTGCCGTGCGGCCGCAACCGGAGCCCAAGGGCGTGGTGGCCAGCGTACGCGAGTCCATCGCGCGCCGCGCTGCCGTGCAGCTCAGCGACAATCTGCGTGAGGGCATGGCGGCGTGGGGCGCTGCCGGCGGCTATCCCGCCGGCTGGTCCCGGCACCCCGACGGCTACATTCGAACGGGCAGCCTGGCGCTCTTCAACCCAACCCGAAGCTATACCGACTACCGGCTGGAATTCTTCGGGCAAATCGAAACCAGGAGCATGGGTTGGACGGTCCGCGCCAAGGACGAAAAGAACTATCACGCCATGAAGTTCACGGTCATCGAAGCCGGCTTGCGCCCGGTCATCGCCATGGTTCACTACAACGTGGTCGATGGAAAGCCGGGGCGCTCGATGCAAACCCCGCTGAACGTCATGGTTCACAATCGTACGCCGATTCAGGTCGCCGTGGATGTAAAGGGCAACCGGTTCGTGACCTCGATCGACGGCGAAGAAGTCGATTCTTATAGTGACGACGCGCCGGCCTCCGGCGGGGTCGGCTTTTTCTCCGATGCCGGCGAAAGAGCCCGCCTCTACTGGGTCCGGGTCTCTAAGAACGACGACTGGTTGGGTCACATCTGCGCCTTCCTTTCGGGAGGGGGCAGTTCCTCAACTACCGCGGAAGTCTGGCCGAGCGAACGCCCAGGCTCACCCGCACCGTGGAACACGGGCAGCGATTCGGTCTCCCTGGCTGGAGCCTGGATTGCCTTCCCGTACATCCGTGCCTCTCGCAGGCCTCGTCTCTCCAGATCCCCGAGGTGTCAGAAATGGAATACATGAGCGGAACCGAAACCGGGTTGACCATGCCTCCGGGCGTCACCCCCATTAACGATTTGAAAAATCAGAAGCGCGCGAGCAAGACGCTGTCCAAAGCGGTATCGTTGCACCTTGAGGGTAAACTCGAGAGCGCCGCCCGGCTGCTCTCTAAAGCGCTGGACGACGGGGAGCGCGATCCCGCGCTGTTTTCCGCGCTCGGTCATATTCAGTGCGAGATGCACGACTATGAAGGCGCCGCGCAAACCTATGGACAACTGGCCGAGATTGACCCGCGCCACCGAACCGCCTGGTTCAACCTGGGCGTGTGCCAGGGCAACTTGAAGCAGTGGGCGCAGGCGGCCGACGCGTTCCGCAATTCCGCGGAAGCCGATGCCACCCGCTCGGACGCGCAACTCGGGCTGGGCATCGCGCTGATCCACGACGGCCGCCCGGCGGAAGCCCTGAACCCGATCGACAAGTTTTTGAGCCTGTTTCCCGAGCACGAGCACGCGCTATTCGGCAAGGCCGTGGCGCTGCAGCAGACCGGACGGCACGCCGAGAGCGTCGAAATCTACCGGAAAGTGCTGGCACGCAATCCGAAGTGTGAGGAGGCGCTATCCAACCTGGTGGCGATGTTCCTCGAAAAGCGCGACCACGAAAGCGTCCGCCGCTATGCGGAGATGCTCGGCGAGCTGCAACCCGATTCGCCGATCGCTATCGAAGCCCTGGCCACGCTGGCCTTCCAGGACGGCGATTACGCGACCGCCGCGCGCTACTGCCGCACGCTGTCGGAAACTTCGCCCGACCGCTTCGAGAACTGGTTCAACCTGGGAGTGGCACATCACAAGATGGGCAATTACCAGAAGGCCGCGCAAGCTTATCAGCAGGCCGCCGCGCTCCAGCCCACTTCCGCCCAGACGCACCTCAACCTGGGGGTCGCGCTGCAGGAGCTGAACGATCTGCCCGGCGCACGCGCGAGCTATGAGCGGGCTCTGAGTATCGACCCCAAGCAGAGCGGTGTGATGTGGAATCTCGCGCTCGTGCTCGAGCAGCAGGGCGAGCGCAATTGGGCCGAAAAGCTCTACGGAAATATTCCGGAGGAGGCGCCGGAGTGGTGCGACGCCACGTTCCGGCTCGGCTACCTGCGCCTGCTCAATGGGGAGTATGCGGCGAGCGCGGAATGCTTCGAGCAGTGCCTGGCCCGCCGCAATGATTGGCCCGAAGCTTACCTCAATGCCGGCATCGCATACGCCCGGCTGGGCAATGTCGAAGCCGCACGGCGCAATTTCCAGGAGGCGCTGATGCTGCGCCCCGATTCATCGGATGCAGTGCGAGGCCTGGCCGCCCTCGCGCTCGATACCGAAGACTTCTCCGAAGCCTACGACCTTCATCGCCGCTTGATCGAGCTCGGCGAGCACTCGCCGGAGCTCTTCTACAACGCCGGCCTGATCTGCCAGAAGCGCGGGCAATCCGAAGATGCCGCGGCCTACTACCAGCAGGCGCTGCAGGAAGACCCGCAATTCGCCGAAGCTCTCCTTAATCTGGGTCACGCCCTGATGAGCATGGGCCAGGAAGAAGAGGCGCGGAGCCATTGG
>DATJYW010000179.1:0-2745 GCA_035499435.1 Candidatus Acidiferrales bacterium
CAGCGGCTGAAGATCCAGCCGTCGCCGGCCGTCGACGACGCGACCTTCCTGCGGCGCGCCTCGCTCGATCTCACCGGCCAGATCCCCACGCCCGATGCGGTGCTCGCCTTTCTCGCCGACCCCGCGCCTTCGCGCCAGAAGCGCTCGAAGATGATCGACCGTCTGATCGCCGGCCCGGCTTACGCCGACCACTGGACCGTCAAGTGGGGCGACCTCCTGCAATCCAGCCGCAAATATCTCGGCGACAAAGGCGTCTACGAGTTCCGCGAATGGATTCACGATTCCATCGCGGCCAATAAGCCCTACGACCAGATGGTCCGCGAGCTTCTGACCGCGCGCGGAAGCTCCTACGACGAGCCCGCAGCCAACTTCTACCGCGTGACCCGCGACGCCAAGCCCACCATGGAGAAGACCACGCAGGTCTTTCTCGGCGTCCGCATGGTCTGCACCCAATGCCACGACCACCCGTTCGAGCGCTGGACCCAGAATCAGTACTACCAGATGGCGGCGTTCTTTTCCGCCGTCGGCTTGCGCGCTGGATACGAGGTGGGCGAAGAGATCGTCTTCGATCAGCGCTCCGGCTACGACATGAAGCATCCCAAGGACGGCCACGTAGTCCAGCCGGAGTTCCTGCTCGCATCCAACACACCCGTGACCGTGCCCTCCGATGCCGGCCGCCGCGACGCGCTGGCGCGCTGGATCGTCTCCCGCGACAATCCATTCTTCGCCAAAGCCATCGCCAACCGCGTCTGGAGCTACTTCTTCGGCAAGGGCATCATCGACCCGGTTGACGACATTCGCGCTTCCAACCCGCCCGCGAATCCGGCGCTGCTGGAGGCGCTCACGAAAGACCTCATCGATCACAATTTCGATCTCCAGTACCTGATGCGGACCATCGCCAACTCGCGCGCATACCAGACTTCCATCGAGGTCAACGAGTGGAATGCCGGCGACCGCGACAATTTCTCTCACGCGTTCCCGCGCCGCCTCTCCGCGGAGGAGTTGATGGACGCCGTCTCCGCAGCGGCGGGCGCGCGGCCCAACTTCCCCGAAGTTCCCGAAGACACCGAGGCCGCGCAGCTCGTGGACCCGCACATCGGCAAGGAAGGCTTCCTCGATGTCTTCGGCCGGCCGCTGCGCGAATCCGCGTGCGAATGCGAGCGCCGCAGCGATTTCAGCCTGCCGCAGGCGCTCAACCTGGTCAACGGCAGCACGATCTCCGACGCGGTCGCCGATCCCAAGGGTCGCATCGCCGGACTCGTGCTCAGCGGCAAGGGCGACACCGCGATCGTCGAGAACCTGTATCTGGCGTCGTTGGGGCGCAGCCCGTCGGCCGAGGAGCGCGATCGCGGCGTCCGCTACCTGGCAGGGGGTGCCAAGGCTACGCGGGCCCAGGACCTGCTCTGGGCGCTGCTCAACAGCAAAGGCTTTCTCTACATCTATTGAGGGCGGAAACATGCTGAACATTCCCGGACATCGTGCTTACACCTGCGAAGGCCCCACCCGCCGCGAGCTGATGCGCATCGGCTCCATCGGCCTGTTGGGCTTGAGCTTGCCGCAATACTTACGGGCCATGGCCGCCGAAGCCGGCGGCAAGTACGCCGGCGCGCGCGGCTTCGGCTCCGCCAAGAGCGTGATCATGGTCTTTCTCCAGGGAGGACCTTCGCACATCGACATCTGGGACCCCAAGCCCGATGCACCGGCCAATATCCGCGGCGAATTCAAGCCGATCAAAACCAAGATCCCGGGTACCAACTTCAGTGAGCACATGCCCATGATGGCGCAGCACATCGACAAGGCCACCCTGATCCGCTCGATGAGCTACACGCCCAACGGCCTTTTCAACCACACCGCGGCCATCTACCAGATGCTGACCGGCTATCCGCCCGACAAGGTGTCGCCATCGGGCCAGTTGGAGCCGCCTTCGCCCGCCGATTTCCCCACCGCGGGTAGCCAGGTGTCCAAGATCAAGCCGCCCAAAGATCCGGTGCTGCCGTTCGTCGAGTTGCCGCGCCCGCTTCAGGAATCGGGGATCATCGGCAAGGGCGGGTCGGCAGGCTTCCTCGGCAAAGCTTACGACCCCTATCGTATGTACCAGGATCCCGCCAAACCGGTGAAGCTCGAAGATCTCTCGCTCCGCAAGGAAGTCCCGCCGGAGAGGCTCAAAGACCGCTTCGAGCTGCTCAAAGGCATTAACGGCTCGATGCCTGAGCTGGAGAAGGCACTCCACGACTATGCGGTCGACGAATATTACGGCAAGGCCTACGACCTGGTGCTCTCCGGCAAAGCGCGCGATGCCATGGACCTCGAAAAAGAAACGCCGGCCATGCGCGAGCGCTACGGGATGCACACCTTCGGACAGAGCCTGCTGATGGCGCGGCGTCTGATTGAGGCCGGCACAAAGTTCGTCCAGGTCAACTGGCCGTCGGTGGCCAATGGCGACCCCGAGACCACGGCTTGGGACACACACGCCGCCAATTTTGCGCCGCTCAAGAACCTGCACTGCCCGAAGCTCGACCGCGGGCTTTCCGCGCTCCTCGAAGACATGGATCAGCGCGGCATCCTGAAGGAGACCGTGGTGGTTGCAGTCGGTGAATTCGGCCGCAGCCCGCGGCTGGGCGTCTCCACGTCCGGCAACTCCAACTCGCCCGACGGCCGCGATCACTGGCCGTACTGCTACAGCGCGGTGATCGCCGGCGCAGGCATCGCGCGCGGCATGCAATACGGCGAGTCGGACGCCACGGC
>DATJYW010000180.1:0-12244 GCA_035499435.1 Candidatus Acidiferrales bacterium
CGCGATCCGCGGGTCAACGGACAGATGCGCGTCGTCTTTCTTCCCGACTATCGCGTCTCGCTTGCCGAACAGATTATTCCGGCCGCCAATGTGAGCGAGCAGATCTCCACCGCTGGCACCGAGGCCTCGGGCACCGGCAACATGAAGCTGGCCATGAACGGCGCTCTCACGGTGGGCACTCTCGACGGCGCCAACATCGAGATTCTCGAAGAGGTCGGGCGCGACAACATCTATATTTTCGGGCTCACGACCGAAGAGGTCCGCGCCCTGCACGCTGCCGGCACGTACGATCCCGCCGCGTACTGCCGCGAGGACCCCGCATTCGCCCGGGTGCTGGAGAGCATCGATACCGGATACTTCTGTCCCGACGAGCCGGGGCTGTTCCAGGACCTCGCCGGCAGGCTGCGCTCCCCGAACGATCCCTACGTTCACTTTGCCGACTTCGGCTCTTACATCGATGCGCGGCACCGGATCGCGGCCGACTACGCCGTCACCACGGATTGGACACGCCGGGCCATCCTGAACGTCGCCCGCATGGGCAAATTCTCCAGCGACCGCACTGTCGCCGAGTATGCCAAGGAGATCTGGGGCATTCAGGGCCTGCCTCACGATTGAGGATCATGCCGATGCGGGCACCCGGGATTCTGTGCGCTGCTTTCTGCAGCTTGCTGCCGGCAGCACAGGGCCAGCGTGTGCAGGCGGACGCGTGGGTTTCCGCGGCCACCTCCAGCAAGGTTACAATCGGGTGGCGTGCCATTCCCGGCGCTACCCTGCATCGAATCTACCTTTTGACTGGCCCCGACGGGCAGAAGGCGCCAATTGCCTCAGTCTCAGCCAGCGGGCGTTCCTACAAGCTGACCGGCCTGGCGCCCGCGGCCACGGCCTTCATCCGGGTCGAGGCCGAAACGCCGAAGGGGATCGTCTCGCGAAACCTCGTTGCACGCACCGTGGGAGGGCCGCGCGCGAATCTCGATACGGCTGTCCGCGAAGTGCACGGCTACGCCCCCGACATCCTGATGGTGGTTCTTGCGGGCGGCAGCGGACCGTCCTGGCAGGCAGGAGAGTGGAAGCTTACCCGCGCCAATGGCGCGCGCATCGCGGTCCGCAAGGTGGACCGCGACTCGCTGCCCGTCGGCGCTCCCGAGTACGAGATCGGCTACGGCAAGTCCTACCGTGACGACGTCCTGGACATCGACCATCGCATTTATCTCCGGCTCACGCAGCCCATCGGCAGTGCCGAGATCCTGCACGTGCAAGGTCCGCGAGGAATCGATTTCCTCCTCACGTTCAACGATCGCTACCTGGAAACACCGGTGATCCAGCTCAACCAGGTAGGCTACAATCCGCACGCCACCGCGCGCTTCGCGTATATCTCCGGCTGGACGGGCGATGGCGGCCCGCTGCCGCTCTCGGGATTTCCCTCCGAGGCCCAGGTTCTCGACTGCTCTCAACCGGCGGGCCGCCCGATCGTCGCCACCATTCCCGTCACGCCGCGGTCCGCTTCCGATGACGAGAGCGGTGGCGAAGTCCGCCAGATCGATCTTTCCGGCGTGCCCGCCGCCGAGGGGCGGAGCATCCAGGTGCGGTTGCCGGGCGTGGGCGTTTCCTGGCGCACCAGCATCGGCCAGGCCGGCCCGTTTCAAGCATTCTACGTTCTGACGCGTGGGCTTTATTTGAATCGCTGGGATGGCGATCTCGACCCCAAATTCACCGAGTGGAGCAGACCGCCCGACCAGCACCGCGTCTATACCGGTGAACTCGCCGATTTCAGCAAACTTTTCGCCTCGGACACGCCGCGCATCGCCGAGAAGCGGATCACCGCGGGTCATCACGACGCCGGCGATTTCGAGCAGCGCCCCATGAGCGTGGCCGTCCCGCAAATGCTGATGCGCGCCTTCGAGCTCAACCCCAAACGCTTCCGCGATGGCGAGCTGCGGATTCCCGAGAGCGGCAACGGCATTCCGGACCTGCTGGATGAAGCCCTTTGGGGTGTGGCGGTCTGGGAGCAGTTGCAGGAGCCCGACGGCGGCGTGCGGCAAGGCATCCAGTCGCACCGGCATCCCTGGGGATTCTATCTGGCCAGCGACGACCCCCTGCCTTATTGGACCTTCTCGCGCGACCCGAACATCACCGCCCGCGCCGCCGGGCTGTTTGCACAGGCCGCGCGCCTGGTGCAGCCCTACGACGCGCATCGCGCATCGCTGCTCAATGAGCACGCAGCATCGGCATGGCACTACGCCGAAACCTACGGCGCCACTTCCGCCAGCCGTCTCTACGCCGCCGGCGAGTTGTACCGGCTCACGCAGGAGCGCGCCTATCGCGACGCCTTCGAAGCTGCCTGGCGGGAGATCGGCCCCTATGGCGCATTCGGCGACTTCGCCGCCTATCAGCTCTCGCAGGGCGATTACCCCACGGCCAAACGAAGTGTCGCTGACTTCATCCTGGGCTACGTCCTGGACCCATCGGCGTCCCCGGAGATCAGAGACATCGCCGGCACATGGTTGACCCGATACGCCGAGGAAGGAGTGAAGCGGACTGAGACGGAGCACGCTTTGCGTAACCCGCGTCCGGCGAAGTATCCGATGGACTGGGGCCAGGGCACCGCGACCGGCCGGTTCCTCGATACCGTCATCGCGCGTCTCCAGATGGGTGGGCTCACGGCGCAACAGCGCCAGTCGTACTTCAACGCGCTCAGCCTGGCGGCCGACTACCTGCTGGGCGGCAATCCGAACGGGCTGGTCTATGTGACCGGGCTGGGCTCGCGCTCCGTGCAGGAGCCGCTGCATCTCGATTCCCTGGTCTTCGTTAAGCAGGGCAAGGGTCCGATGCCCGGCATCCCGGTCTTCGGGCCCATCTCGACTGCGCCCAACGCCGCTTACGTGCAGCCGGCGCTGGCCGCGTTTTATCCGGCATTACCCCAGCGGCCCTTGGCCCTGCGCTATGCCGACGTGCGAACGGTGCCGAATTTCAACGAATTCAGCGTTTGGGAGACCCAGGCTCCGGACACCGAGTTATTCGCCGTACTCCTGGGAGAGGACAAACCATGAAGGCGCTCATCCTCGCGGCCGGCCGCGGCACGCGCGTGCAGCCGCTCACGCGGAGCATCCCGAAGCCGATGCTCCCGATTCTTAACAAGCCCGTGATGGAGAATCTGATCGATCTGCTGCGCGACCACGGCGTGACGCAGATCGTGATCAACACCAGCTACCTCTCTTCCGAAATCGAATCCTACTTCCGCGGCGGCGCCCGCTTCGGCGTGGAGATCGCTTACTCCTTCGAAGGTTTTCTGAGGGAGGGGCGGCTGCACGACGAGCCGCTCGGATCCGCCGGCTCCATCCGCCGCATCCAGGATCATTCCGGCTTCTTCGACGAAACCTTTTTCGTGCTCTGCGGCGACGCGCTGGTCGATCTCGACCTGAGCCGCATGGCGGCCGAGCATCGCCGCCGCGGCGCGATAGCCTCTATCGCTCTAGCGCAGGTCGATCGCCAGGAGGTCTCCAGCTACGGCGTCGTGGTCACCGATCCCGGCGGCTGGATCCGCGACTTCCAGGAGAAACCTGCAGTCGCGGAGGCTCGCAGCAATCTGGTCAACACCGGCATCTACCTGTTCGAACCCGAAGTGGTGAACCGCATCCCACGGCAATTTCCATACGACCTGGGAAGCCAGGTCTTCCCGGCGCTGGTGGCCGAGGGCGCTCGGTTCCTGGGGCTGCAGATTCCGTTCGTGTGGCTCGATATCGGCAAGACCACGGACTACTACCGTGTGGTGCAGCTTGCGCTTTCCGGGAAGGTGCCGCGCCTCAAGCCCCACGGCAGCGAGATCGCGCCGGGCATCTGGATCGGACCCAATGTCCGCCTGGAGGCCACCGTCGAGATGGTCCCGCCGGTCATGATCGGCGGCAGTTGCGCCATCAAGGCCGGCGCGCGCATCGAAGGTCCGTGCCTGGTCGAGGCTGGCTGCACCGTCGAAAGCGGGGCGCGCGTGACCCGTAGCCTGCTGATGCCGTACACGCGCGTGGGTTCGCACGCCAACCTGGAAGACGCCATCGCGTGCGGGCGTTACTGCGTGAAGTCCGACGGCACGGTGCTCGAGATCGCACCGGAAGACCTGGGCTGGGTCCTCTCCGATGCCCGCGAGACGCTCGCCGAGCCGGCCCACGTGGGCGAGCTGCGCGAGATGCTGATGGCGCTGAGCGCGCAGGCGTGATCAGCGGGCCGCGGGCAGAGCGAATGCCACGTAAGCCCCGGAAATTCTCTTCTGTGTTGCCGGAGTGAGGCCCGCCTGAGCGGAGGCGCAGAAGACAATGAACTCGCGGCCGCCGACCTCGTACACCGCGGGAATCCCTTCCAGCGCGGCGTCCACTTCGCGCTGCCAGAGCGATTTGCCGGTGTCCACGTCGAATGCGCGGACGGTGCGGTCGCGCGTTCCGGCGAAAAGCAGTCCGCCCGCGGTGACCACCGGACCCACCTTCGGGTAATGCGAGCCCGTGTCCTTCACGCCTTTGGCGGCAAGATCCGGCACCTCGCCAAGCGCGATCTTCCACTTGATGGTGCCTTCGTTCAAGTCGTATGCAGTGAGCGACGACCACGGAGGCGAAATCGGAGACAGCCCGTTGGACGCGGTCACCAGGTTGAATCCGCTGGTATAGCGGGTGCCGCTGGCATCTGGGACCAGTTTGAGGATCGCGGGCAGATCCTTGGAAACCACGAAGAGCATGCCGTTCGCCGGCTCAACGGCCGCGCCGCCCCAATTGGCCCCGCCGTTGTTCCCCGGCATCTGAATGGTGGGTCGCAGTCCGGGCGGCGTGAACAGGCCTTCGTTGCGCGCGCTCAGCACTTCGTCGCGGAAGCGCGCGCGATCCTGCGGATCCATGTACGGATTGAGGTCGTCCGCGGTGAACTTCTGGCGCGCGAACGGCGGCGGCTTGGTGGGAAACGGCTGCGTCGGCCACGTTTCTTCGCCGGGCATGTCGGTGCGCGGCACGGGCCTCTCCTCGATGGGCCAGAGCGGCGCGCCGGAGACGCGGTCGAATACCCAGACGAAGCCCTGCTTGCTCAACTGCGCCACCGCGTCGATGGTCTTGCCATCGTGGCGGACCGTCAGGAGCTTCGGCGCGGTGGCATCGTCATAATCCCAGATGTCGTGGTGAACCATCTGGAAGTGCCACAGGCGCTTGCCCGTGCGCGCATCCAGGGCCAGCAGCGAATCGGCGAACAGGTTGGAGCCCTTGCGGTCTGCGCCGTAGAAATTGTATTTGGCGCTGGCGGTCGGCGCATACACGATGCCGCGCACCTCGTCGAGCGAGAACTCGCCCCATACGTTGGCGCCGCCCACGGTCTTCCAGGCGTCGGGCGGCCAGGTCTCGTATCCGAACTCGCCGGGATGCGGAATGGTGTGGAAGGTCCAGACCAGCTTGCCGGTTCTCACGTCGAAGGCACGGATATCGCCGGGCCCGGAACCGTATCCCTGGTTCGTGGCCGAGCCGAGGATCAGCAGGTTCTCGAACACGCGTCCCGGCGTGGTGGATTGCACCAGCGTGAGCAGCTTCGGATCGCGCCCGAGCCCCTCTTTCAAATCGACGCGCCCGCCCGTCCCGAACGAGAGAATTGGCTTGCCGGTGCGCGCATCGACCGCCTGTAGCGCGTGGTTGGCGCAGAACAACAGGCGCCGGTCCGTGCGGTCCTTGCTCTCCCAGTAATTGATGCCGCGATTGGTGATGATGGCGGCCGGAGGATCGGGCGCGTAGGTCCAGATCTCCTTGCCGGTAGCGGCATCCAGGGCGACAATCGAATTCTTCTTCGCCAGCACGTACAGCACGCCGTCCACCATCACCGGGTTGAACGAATACTTCATGCCGTCGCCGATGGGATAGGTCCACGCAATGTCCAGCCTGCCGACGTTGGAGCGGTTGATCTGCCTGAGCGCGGAATACTGCGCGGAATCGCCGCCGCCGGCATAATCGCGCCAGGTGGTGTGATCCTGGCCGTCGGCATACGCGATCGTGAACAAGGCGAGGATCGGCAGAAGGTGTTTCGGTTGGCTCATGCGGGTGGGTCCTCTCATTGTGCGGTGTACAGCTTGACATTGGCTGTGGAGGCGCCCGCGCAGGCAATATCGGGCTTGCCATCGGCGTTGAGGTCGACGATCTTGCAGTCGGCCGCGGCGATGCCGCCCGGGTCCAGGATGTGCCGCGTCCAGCGCTCGCCGGTTTCATCGTCCGCGGTGAAGATGTAGAGCTGGAAGCCCTGTCCACGGAAGCCGGCGACGATTTCGTCGCGGCCGTCGCGATTGAGATCGCCGACCGCCAGCGCATGGCCGTTCACCATGCCGCTCTCCAGCACGTGCCGCTGCCATTGTTTGCCGCGCTCGGTGTAGACCACCACCTGGTTGCCGTGCCAAGGCTCGATCGCCGCGATGAAGCGGCTCTTCCCGAGATGCCCGATTTTGATTTCGCTGCTGCCGCACTGCGGGCACGGGCGAGGATCGCCCTTCGAAATTTCCTCGACACGGCCCGCAAGGAAGACCCGAATACCCAGAAAATCCGCGGTCATGAGCTGCTCGCCGTGCCCGTGCCAATGCACCGGCGTGATGCTGTGCAAAATACCGCGGGGCTGTTCGGTGAAAACAGTGCGCTTCCATTCGCCGGGCCGGTACAGGTAGACCGGAACATTGTCGGCGTAATCCGGCGGTTTCGCCTTGAGCCCGATCATCGGCGCCACGAGGAGTACCTTCTTCCCGTCGCCCTTGAGGTCGATCCAGCGCAGGCGGTGGACCGTGGGGATGCGGTCGATCTCGCGCGCGGTCCAGGGCTCCCGCGGGTCGGCGCCGCTTTTCAGAATGAGCACGTTGCCGATGCTTCGCGCCGGGTCCGTCTCGAAGTGATAGCCCATGGCGATTTCCGGAACGCCGCAGCCGTCGTAATCGAAAACGTCGAGGTTGATGGTGCGCGGAACTTCCTTCACCAGGACGTGCCGTTCCCAACCCGGATTCTCGTACCATGCGAGTTCGGTGCCCCGCTCATCCACCACGATGAGGTCGGGCTTGCCATCCCGGTTCAGGTCGGCGACGACAATCTGGTAGCCCATGTTGATGCCGTGGGTGACGGTGCTCTCGCGAAACTGCGGAAGATCGGCCGCCGACAGAGATACTGCCACTGCCAGAAGCAACACGGGGCAACGCATCCCTTAACTATAGCCGCAGGCGGCGTCTGAGGCGGCTTTGTTGCATGGTCGAATTAAATGTGATCTGCTGTTACCCATGAAGTCAGGATTCCCGCCGATCGTGGCCGCTGTGTTCGCGGCGCTCCTGTCCGCGCAAACCGGCGTGGATACGAAGAACTGGACCACCGCCGACGACCACAAGAACATGCTCGACCAGCTTGGCATCAAGGCCCTTCGCCCGGGCCCGAGCGGCAATGAATCGGCGCCCAACCATGCGAACTATGACGAGTCCACGGCGAATCCTTATCCGGATCTTCCAGACGTGCTCACGATGAAGAACGGCAAGAAAGTCACGACCAAAGAAATGTGGTGGAATCAGCGGCGGCCGGAGATCGTCGAGGATTTTGAGCGCGAAGTGTTGGGCCGCGTCCCCAAGAACGCTCCCAAAGTGACCTGGGAAGTGACTAAGACGGCGGAAGCGACCGTAGCTTCGCATCCCGTGATCGGCAAGCAACTATTGGGTCACGTGGACAACTCGTCCTATCCCGATATCAAGGTCGATATCCAGATGACGGTGCTGATTCCCGCCGCCGCAAAGACTCACGTGCCGGCCATGATGATGTTCGGCGGGCGGACCATTCCGGAGATCGCCTTTCCCGCGCCGGTGTTCCCGGGCCGCGGAGCGCCTGCCAAAGTCCCGGCCGGTCCGCCGCCGGGCGGCGACCCTCCCGCGATCGAACAACTCGTTGCGGATGGCTGGGCCGTAGTGACGATCACCCCCGGAAGCATCCAGGCCGATAACGGCGCCGGTCTGACCAAGGGCGTCATCGGGCTGGTGAACAAGGGTCAGCCCCGAAAGCCGGACGATTGGGGCTCGCTCCGCGCCTGGGCCTGGGGTGCGTCGCGCGGCCTCGACTACCTGGAAACGGAGAAGGCGATCAATGCCAAGCAGGTCGGCATCGAGGGCGTATCGCGTTACGGCAAGGCTGCCCTGGTGACCATGGCCTTCGACACCCGCTTCGCGGTCGTGCTGATCGGCTCCTCAGGCGAAGGCGGGGCCAAGCTGCACCGCCGCAATTGGGGCGAGGCGGTCGAGAACCTGACCGGCTCCGGCGAGTATCACTGGATGGCCGGCAACTTCCTCAAATATGGCGCCTCCGAAGCGACATTCGGCGCCAGGACACCCGGCGACCTACCGGTGGATGCGCACGAACTGATCGCCCTCTGCGCCCCGCGCCTCACCTTCGTGAGCTACGGGGTACCCGAGAAAGGCGATGCCAGGTGGCTCGACCATCAGGGCAGCTTCATGGCGGCCGTCGCCGCGCAGCCGGTCTTTCGTCTTCTCGGCGCCAAGGACATGGGAGTGAAAGAGGACTATCACACCGCGAAAATGCCTGCCGTGAACGTCGGCCTCCTCGACGGGCAGCTCGCATGGCGCCAGCACGATGGCGGACACACCGACGGGCCGAACTGGAAGTACTTCATTCCTTGGGCCGACAAGTTCCGGCATCACGAGGGTGCGGCGGCACGCCCATGAAGCTCCTGTTTGCGTCTGCCGCGATCGGCTCCCTGCTATGGGCCCAGGCCGACCGGCCGGTACCGCGATCGGACAGGAACTCCCAGGTCGCTCACGAACAACTCCTGGCGAAAACCAAACAGGGCCGCATCGACATCTACTTCGAAGGCGATTCCATCACCCGGCGCTGGGGCGCCACCGATTACCCGCAACTGCTCGAGAACTGGAAGAGCAACTTCTTCGGCTGGAACGCGGCGGATTTCGGCTGGGGCGCCGACCGCGTGGAGCACATCCTCTGGCGGCTGGAAAACGGCGAGCTCGATGGCGTCAACCCGAAGGTGATCGTGCTGCTTGCCGGGACGAATAACGTCGGCAACCGGGTGCCTGCGGCGGGAATCGAAGCCACGGCGGAGGACGTGACCCGGGGCCTGGAGGCCGTGGTGCGCGTCATGCAGTCCAAAGCGCCCGATGCCGTGATCATCCTGATGGGCATCTTTCCGCGCAACGACAACATGGACGTGATGCCGGTGATCGACCGGATTAACGCCAACCTTGCCGCCCTGACCGACGGCCGGAAGAGTCGCTACCTCAATATCAACGATAAGCTCGCGGACCGCGAAGGGAAACTCTACGACGGGATGATGAACGCTAACGACAAACTTCATCCTGCCTTGAAGGGGTACCAGGTTTGGGCGGATGCGCTCAAGCCGCTGTTCACGGAGCTGCTCGGACCGCCGGCAAGCGAAGACCATGCGCCCCCGCCCACCGGCGACCCATCCGCCCGCCGCTGACTACGTCTTGACGGTGTGGAACTCCCAGCCCTTGCGGAACACGGGCTTGAGCAGCTTGTTGGCCTCCAGGTTGTTGGTGATCCGCATCTTGTCGGGATCGTACTCGAGCTTGCCTTCATAGCGCAGCGCGATCACGCCCAGCAGCATCCACTCGACGAACGGCGCCGCCACGTCGAAATTGGAGCACGCCGGATCTCCGCCCTTGCAGGCGCGGATGAAATCGCGCATATGCCCGGGCGACCGCGTCAATAGCGGCGGCGGCATGTGGTAGTCCTTCATCTTCTCCACGGGGAGCAGGCGCGTGATCTCGCCGTAGGTGCCGGTGGTCAGCATGCCCTTATCCCCAACGAATAAGCTGCCATCCGGGGTCGGGAACCGGAGCTGATCCTTCGAAGCCGCCTTCAGTGCCTCGAACTCAGCCTCGTTGAAGACACGGCCCGGGGAGCGGAAATCGAAGCCCGCGTTCATGCCCATGCCGCGGCCGAATCCGCCGGGGCCGCCTGGTCCGCCCGGCGCGCCCTGTGCTCCGCCGGCGCCTCTCCCGGCGCCGCCGCGTCCCGCACCCATTAGCGACGGCGGATCGCCGATCCACTCTCCCTCCGGAACGCCATCGATCTTCGGGCTCTCCTTCAGGCCGTCGTACCAGAACACCTTCAGCGCCGGCATGTCCTCGTACGGCGCGAAGTCGTAGCGGATGACCGACATCTTGGGGAACATGAAGGAGCTGACGCCTTCCTTCTTGATGCACTCCACGCCGACGATCTTGCGCTTGGAGAGGTGCAGCGCCATGTTCGGCGCGCCCAGGATGTGGCACGCCATATCGCCCAGCGCCCCGCAGCCGAAATCGTAAAAGCCGCGCCAGTTGAACGGCTGGTAGAAGAAGCCGTCCCAGCGGTCGGGCTCGGTCTTGCCGCCGGCAGTGAAGGGCCGCTCGGCCGCGACGCCGAGCCACAGATCCCAATCCAGCGTCGGCGGGACCGGGTCGGGAGGCGGGATTTCGGTGAGCCCCTGCGGCCAGAGCGGACGGTCGCTCCACGCGTGGACTTCGGAGACCTTGCCGATATCGCCGTTCCAGACCATCTCTGCGCATTGGCGCGTGCCCTCGTTCGAGTAGCCCTGGTTGCCCATCTGGGTGGCGACTTTGTATTTCGCCGCCGCCGCGCGAAGCTGCCGGGCTTCCCAGATGGTCCGCACCAGAGGCTTCTGCACGTAGACGTGCTTGTTCCGCTCCATGCACCAGACGGCTGCGGTGGCGTGCATGTGGTCCGGCGTGGCCACGATCACCGCGTCGATATTGTTGGCTTCCTTGTCCAACATCTTGCGGAAATCCTTGTACCGCGTCGCCTTGGGGAAGCGCTCGAAGGTGCGCGCCGCCCGCCGGTCGTCCACATCGCAGAGCGCGGCGATGTTCTCCGTCGGCGCCGCCGCGCCGATGTTCGACGCGCCCTGTCCGCCGGACCCGATGGCCGCGAAATTCAGCTTCTCGTTGGGCGACTTGTATCCCAACGCCTTCAAGGATGGCGTGCTGCCGAACCCCGCCGCCGGAACTGCGCCGGCCAGCAGGCTCCCATAAAAGAAATGCCGCCTCGAAATTGCCATTTATCCTGACCTCCTATGCGAGACAACTCTTCACATACGCGAGGCACTTCTTGGCCTCGGCGATGATGTCCGAATCCGGCGGAATCGGGTACTCCAGTTCCAGGTTCGCCGGGAAACCATATTTTTCCTTCTTCAGCAGTTGTAGCACCTCTTTGATCGGTGTGTCGCCGGTGCCCCACACTGCCACGTTCGGCCCGTGATCCTTCTTCCGGTCCTTTACATGCAAATTGGTGATTTTGGCGTGGTGCTTCTGAATGAAGGCCACCGCGTCGTACCCCGCGGCGGTGAAGTGTCCGATATCCAGGTTCACGCCGTTGTACTTCCCGTAGGCCATCAGCGTGTCGTAGCTTTCGAGAGTGGCCGTCTGGTTCGGATCGTTAGTGGCGTCGTGTCCGTGATACCCCACGAGCAGCTTGTGCCTGTCCGCCACCGGCGCGATCCGCTTGGCCATGGTCAGCGTGGTGCTGGTGGTGATGCCCTTGACTCCAAGCCCTTTCGCCATCGCGAAGCCGTATTCGATGTCGTCGTCCGTCATGCTGTCCTGCATGTTGTAGCAGAGCAACTGGACGTCGACACCGGAGTCTTTGAATTTGTTCGTGACCTTTTTCCAGGTATCCGGCCCGGTCGATTTCCGCCAGTCGGCGAGTTTCGCCATGGCCGCTTTGCGCTCTTCCTGCTGTTCCGGAGTCAACTGGAACCGTCCGCCGCCGCGGCGGCCTTCACCGGGAGGTCCGCCCGCGGGTGGCGCTCCAGCGGGAGGTGCGCCGGCGCCGGCAGGAGGCGCGGTCGCCTGGGCCCGTCCACCGCCGCCGCCCGCACCGCGCCCAAACGTCGGCATCGCCGGAGCGCCGGCCAGCGACTCGCAGTGGTTCGACATGAGCTCAGCCTCGCCCAGGCCGATCTCCACGTATGCGCGGATGATTGCCTCCGGATCCGGCGCGGCGATCCGGTTGAAGCTGTAAGTGATCGCCCCGATCTGTACGCCGCCGAATTTCGAATCGATCATTTTCGCGCCAAAAGCCTTCGCCAGCGGCGCGGACGCCAGCGCGATCTTCGCGATATCCCGTCTTGTGAACTCCATGGTTCTCCTTTCCGATTACACGTCCCGCCTGCGTCTCCCGGACAGGACATCCAATTTGAATGGGCTGTACCTGCCTATGACATTATCAGCTTTCAG
>DATJYW010000181.1:0-12762 GCA_035499435.1 Candidatus Acidiferrales bacterium
CCGTACTTGCCAAAGAACCAGGGCGTCACAAACGGCAGCGCCCCGAACACAATCACCGAGGCGCCGGCGAAGATCAGCGTCCGCACCGTGAACGGCGCAAAAATCAGCCCCAGCGCGATCACCGTTCCCAGATCGTTGACGAAACACGCCGCCAGAATTCCCTTCCCGAAATCGGTCCGATTCAGCCCCAGCTCCAGCATGACCGCGTAGACCACCGCAACCGACGTCGTGGAAAGTGCCACTCCCGCCAGCCAACTCGCCGGCAGCGACCACTTCAACACGAAATGCGCCAGGGCCGCCGCGCCCATGAAGGGACCGAAGAAGCCAACCAGGCCCACGATCATGGCCTCCTTCCACTTCCTGCGGAAGATGCCCGGATCGAGTTCGGCGCCGGCCAGAAAAGTCAGCACGATCGCGCCCGTGCCTGCCAAAAAGCCGACCCACGCCGATTTTGCGCCGAGCACTTCGGTTCCGATCGCCGCGCCGATGATCAGTTGCGCCACCGTGCCCACCACGATTTCGGAGAGCGCCGTAGAAATGCGAAACCAGATCGACAACAGCGTCGCGATCAACGCCAGCACCAGCCACAATGCCGCTGAAAACCAGACCTGTTCCATACCGGTCTCCTTGATTCGAATTTCACCTTACCCGCGTTCCCAACCATCGCCTGCAGCCTCCCGCGCGCCGGGCGGCCCGAAGATCCGCCCGTACAGATCCTCTCCGAAGCTCGTCGGCAGTGGCTCTCCCGGCAGCATGCGAAACGTTCGTTGGCCGTCCGGGAGCCGCTCCGCCCGCAGGAATAGCGCCGTAGCCATGTTGGCCCGCACAAAGCCCCGCGCCAGGTCGAACAGGTGCGTCACGTAGAACACCTTGACTCCGCTTTCCAGCAGGGCGCGCACGATCTGCCGCGCAATCTCCGAGCCCTCTCTCTCGTTGGTCGAAGCAAATGATTCGTTGAACAGAACCAGGCTGTCCGCCGTAACCTCGCCGATGATCGAGCTCATCCTGCTCAGCTCTTCGTCCAGCTTGCCGCTCTTCATCGTCGTGTCTTCCTCGCGCTTGAAATGCGTAAAGACCCCGCGGCACACGTTCGCGCGGAAGTGCTCCGCCGGCACGAACATGCCGCATTGCATCATCAGTTGGGCCGCCCCGGCGCTGCGCAGGAACGTCGACTTGCCGCCGCGATTCGCGCCCGTGACCATCACCAGCGCCTTGTCCTCCGCGGCCACGTCGTTGCCCGCAATCCTGCCGTCCATGCGCAAGGCCAGGCAGGGATCGTACAATCCCCGCGCCGTCAGCACCGCACGCCCCGGCGCCAATGGTTCCGGAAACGAGATCGGTCTGCCGCGCCTCGCAAGCTGCGTGCGCAAGTTCAGGCATCCGGTATAAAACCCGAGCTCCCATCGCAGCCTCTGGAAAAAGCTCAGGACGTGGTCGGTCGATTGCGAGAGCGCCGCGGCCACGTGGGCGATGCCCCTGTCCTCCAGTTCCGTCAGGGCCCGGAAGCCGCTTTCGTCGCGGTCCGCGATTTCATAGATCAGCTCGCGCCCGTTCCCGCCGGTCAATTGGCGCGCCCAGTCCCTCAGCCTTTCCAGCCACGTTCGCCTCGCGATCAGACGTTTGCGAAGCACGTAGTTTGCGCCTCTGTGACCCGCGCCGAGCTCCGCCGTCATCAGAATCCCGTCGCGCAGTTCGAGACGTTCCAGGTGCTCCCCGGCCAGCGCCAGGTATTCGTCGTTCAACTCCCCGCTCAGCATCGCAAAGAACCTGGCGAACCCCTCCGATCGGAATTGCGGCCCCTGCTCGTCGGCGATCCTGCGCAGGCGCGCGAGCAGCTCCAGGAAAATCCCGAGCACTTCCACCGCCCGGTGCAGCGCCGCTCTCGGGCGGTCTCGCGACACCCAGCCCCACACCCGCCTCTCGCGCTCCAGTGCCTCCACCGCCGTGTCGTAGATTCTCCGCACAACCTCCGGACGCTCCAGGCAATCTTCCAGGATGCCTTGCCGGTAGAGAATGGCCTCCGGTTCCTCCATACTGCTCAGGAACGCTTGTCTGGCTACGTCGAGAAGGAACTCGTCCCCCGCCGCCATCGCGCCGAACAGAATCTCCAGTTCCAGGTCCTGCGTCAGCGCCGGCGCGTTGCGGAGCGTCCCGGTCGGCGGCCCGAAATCCCGGTCGCGGTAGAGCAGGAAGACTCTCATTCGCCCCGCCCCTCCCCGGCTTCCGGATCGAGACGCCGTTTGATGCCGTCGTACGTCAGGTTGTATTTCTCCGCGATCGCGATCGCATACGCCAGTCCATCGGCGAGCCGCCGCACAATCCGGAACGTCCGCATCGCCGGGTCGGCGGGATCGACGGTGCTGACCATGCTGACCGTGGTCGGGCTGAACGACGCCAGTTCGTCCAGGAACGTCACGGAAACGCACAGCATGTCCAGTTCGACCACCTGCCGCATGATCTCCCTGGTCAGGAACAAGGCATCGTCCAGCGTCGTGGAGAGGAAGCTCTCGTTCATGATCAGAATGCTGTTCGGAGTCGCGGCTTCCAGAATCCGCCGGATCCTCGTGAGATCCTCCTCCAGCTTGCTGCTCAGCGTCTCAATCGATTCCTCCCGTTCGAAATGTGTGAACAGCCTGTCGAACAGGAACAGCCTCGCTTCTCTGCCCGGAACGGGACAGCCGATGCTCGCCAGGTGATGCAGTTGGCCGAACATGCGCGCAAACGTCGTTTTCCCGCCTTGATTCGGCCCGCTGACGATGATGATTCGCTCGGGATCCTCCAGGTGAAAATCGTTCGTCACCACCCGCGCGTCCTCGCGCAGCAGCCGGTTCGCTAGGGCCAGGTCGAAGACGTCGCGCCCGTAAGCCTCCTTCGAATCCGCGGTCACAGCCGGGTAGCAGAAGCGCAGCCCCGTGCGCGCGAAGCGCTGCACGTGCTCGTGGCAAGCGAGATAGAACTGCGCCTCCCGGTCGAATTCGGCGATCGTGGCATCCAGGTATCCCCGGTGGCGGTCGCGGAAAGCCTCCAATTCCGCAAACACGCCAGGAAACAGGAGCGCCACCCGGTCCAGGATGGCCGCCTCCACGTGGTTCATGTCCGCCGGCGCGCGGATCTCGAACCGATAGTCCTTCGGCGCGCCCTGCCTGAATTTCTCGAACGTCTGCAAGACTTCCGCCCCGTAGTCCGGCTCGTCGCCGTACCTTCCCACCTTGATTCGCTTGCCCTCGATCTCCAGCGAATAGGTGACGGCCGCCAGGCCGGCCCTGAGCTTTGCCGTTTCGTCGGCGAGCTCGCGGAACGGCGCCGACGTAGTGTAGTGCTGCAGATACTCGTGAAATCCACGCAGTCCCCGGGAGCGCAGGCCGGCCGCCGCCAGCCCGGACGCCAGGCGGATCGCGGCCACGCAGTAGATGTCCGCCGCATCCAGAAAGTAGCTCTGCTTCTGGCGTTCGTAATACAGTTTTTCCGCCTGCGTGAGCAAGGCCCGCATCCTCCGCATTTCCTCGCCGAACCAGCGGATCGGTTCGAGCACGGATCTCTCCTCCAGGTCGCGCAGCACCTCCTGTCGATATCGGATCTCTGCGGCGTCGCGTAGCGGGGCGTAAAAAAACGGCTTCAGGTCGTACTCCTCGCGGCCGGCCGTGATCGCGTCCACGATCTGATCGAGGTTGAGGTCGCGAAAATACTCCGGCGCCTCCGCACGATCGGCCTCCGCGCCCGGTTGCACATCTCCGAACAGGATGCTCCGGAAGGATGCCGGATCGCGTCCCGCCAGCGTGGTCGCCTCTTGAGTCAAACGGAATCTGTGTGTATCCGTGTTCATCTGTGGCTAATCCTTCCACCGCAAACTGCCAGGGATGTCCCTCGCACTCTGCGATGCTGCATCGCGGCGCGCGTCAGGCTGCCGGCGCGGCGTAGGGTTGCCAATGGACAAAGGACGGGCGAATGTGAGGTTCGAAGGTCTGGAAACCGGATAGATGTTGGGTCACGGCATGCTCCTTTCGAGTCGTACTCGTAGGAGTCATCTTCCCCGGGGATTGGGGCGGTTGACGGTGGACTCCAACACCACCTTCAAGGCCAGTATCCCAGGACGCTGCGTTGCGTGTCAACGCACGTCGTGCAACGTGCTTGGCGGAGTTTTCGATCGTGCTCCGCCGCACACGGACGAGATCGCGCTCTCACTTCACGAGTTCTTCGTAGCGCGCGCTGATCAAGTCCCAGTTGATGACGCTCAGGATCGCCTTGAGATATTCGGCGCGGCGGTTCTGGTATTTGAGATAGTAGGCGTGCTCCCAGACGTCGATGCCGAGCAGGGGCTGCCGGCCCGACATCAGGGGACTGTCCTGGTTGGGGGCGGAGTCCAGCACGAGTTGTTTGCGCGAATCCAGAGAAAGCCAGGCCCAGCCGCTCCCGAAAACGCCGGCGGCGTTGGTGCGCAGTTGCTCCTCGAACCGCTCGCGGCCCCCGAAGGAGCGTTCGAGCGCGGCCGCGAAGCTGCCGGAGGGCTTGCCGCTTTTTGCGGCCGGGCACAGCGTCTGCCAGAAGAGGGAATGGTTGGCGTGCCCGCCGCCCTGGTTCCTGACCGCGGTGCGAAGGTTGGCCGGCAGGGTGTCCACACGTTGCAGAAGTCGTTCGACGGTCAAGCGGGACAGCGTCTCGTCCCCGGCGACGGCTTTGTTCAGGTTGTCCACGTACGCCTGGTGATGCTTGTCGTGGTGGATCTGCATGGTCTGCGCGTCGATGTAGGGCTCCAGGGCGTCGTACGCATAAGGGAGCTTGGGCAATGTAAACGGTGGTTCGGCGGCGTCCACCGCGGCGGAGAAGGCGCTCAGGGCAGCCATCTCCATTAAGGTTCGTCGTGTCATTCGAGTACCTCTCTATTCGTTCGAGCAACCGTGCCGTGACCCTCTGGCACGACGAAGTGCCCGGACTGGCCTTGCCGCACATGGCGCGGCGGCGCCGCCGCGGAATGGACCGCGGGACGCGCGAAGGGATCCGAAAACCGCGGGTCGGTGAGCACCGTCCGGTCGGTCAGCGCATCCAGAAACGCGAGCAGTTCGCCTTCCTCCTGCCTGCTCAGCTCGAACGGCTTGACGAACTCGCTCTTGTTCGGATTCTCCGCCCCCACCCCGGCATTCGGCCCGGATTTGATGGTGCGGCCGCCAGTGCGGTAATGCGATACCACGTCTGCCAGCGTCCGAATGCTGCCATCGTGCATGTACGGCGCGGTCACAGCGATGTTGCGCAGCGTGGGCGCCTTGAACTTGCCGACATCTTCTTCCTGGTGGGTGAAATCATAGAGC
This sequence comes from Candidatus Acidiferrales bacterium, assembly GCA_035499435.1. Lineage (GTDB taxonomy): Bacteria > Acidobacteriota > Terriglobia > Bryobacterales > Bryobacteraceae > Solibacter. The sequence continues at coordinate 5,304 of DATJYW010000181.1, forward strand.
CCGAGGTTGGGGGGCGGATAGGAATACTTCCCATTCACGTTGTAGAGGCCGGTATTGTGGAACTCGACCTCGGCGAAGCCCTTGTCCAGGTAGTCCACCGTCCCGGTGAAATTGAAGCCGCCGTGGCAGTGGAAGCATTCCAGGCGCTCGCTGAAGAATAGCGCCTCGCCGCGCTTCGCCGATTCGGAAATGGCAGCAGGATCGTCGCCGTTGCGGTAGTGATCATACGGCGAATCGCCCGAGAGAATGGTGCGTTCGAAGCTGGCGATCGCCTGCGTGACCGAACGAATCGTGAACGGATCGGCCTGCGATGGGAACGCCGCGGCGAAGAGTTTCCGGTATCGAGCGTCGCTCTTCAGCCGCCCGATCAGGACATCTTCCTTGCCCGCCATTCCCAGCTCCACCGGGTTCTCGCCGAATAGCGGCACCAGCGCCTGTCCTTCCAGCGTACGCACCAGCGGATTGGCCCACGTGAGCACCGGGCTGTACGCCACGTTCACCAGGCTCATCGGTCCGCGAGGGTGAAGTTCACCGGTAGACCCCAGCCCGCGCGCCCGCCCGTCGCTAAACGCCTTCTCCTGACGGTGACAGGTGGCGCACGCCTGCGTCTGGTTGAGCGAGAGCCGCTTGTCGTAAAAGAGATACCGGCCCAGTTCCACCTTCTCCGCCGTCATCGGATTGTCCGCGGGAACGTTGGGAAGCGGGAATCCGGGAGGCAGACTCCACTCGTACGGACCCAGCTTTTCCTTCTCGGCCGCCTTTTGCACAAGCCTGAGGTGGCGGACGTATTGAACCAGTTGCCAGCGCTCAGTTTCGCTAAGTTGATCGCCGAAAGGCGGCATGTTGCCCGGGATACCGTGGCTGACCACCCAGTAGATCTCGCCGTCGCGCATGGATTCCATAAGGTATTCGGTCAGGTTGGTCGGCCGCACCGGAAGTTTGGCGGCCGCCGGCGTGCGCCCTTTGCCATCGTCGCCGTGACATCCGGCGCAACGGCGCCCGTAGACAGGCTGCGCGGCGGCAGCCTGCTCCGCGGTGAAAGCCAACGGAGATTTCAGTAGCCGCGCTTCCGGCGGCGCGCTCGAGTGGCCGTGTGCGTCGTGCGCGTGGCACAGCCCGCCGCCGAAGCAGAACAGAAGCGCCAGCTTGTTCATACCCTCAGTTCCCGGCCGCCGCAGAGCGCTTGTCATCGGACGCTGCAGCCTTGCGGAAAAAGGACTGCCTGCCGGCCGAATGGCCGGCGAAGGGCAGCCCCAGGTTGGCGAATAGCGGCGCGCAATCGCCGTCCTCCGGGCTGGACATGCAACCAAGAGCGGTTTTCGGCTGGTTCGTGTCGATGTTGGAATCCTTGAGCAGCGCCGCCAGATCCGCCACCACCACGTCGCTCCGCGCGTCGAACCCGGCCAGTTCCACATCCACGCGGTTCGGCTCGCTGCACTGAACCGGCGGCGCGGTCTTGTTCTCGTTCGGCGTGCAGCCGGTGCTGCCCAGGTGGATCGCGTATCCGCGCGGCTGGCCGGTGCTCGCAAAATCCAGGCGCGCAAACTTCCGCCCCGCGTTCCACACCCAGGCGAGCGCCGTGAGATTGAGCGGCGGAGGCTGCGTCGTCAGGTCGGTGTGGTTCTTATTGAAAGGCACGCCAAGAGTGAAGCGGAGGCCCGTATAATGGCCGGCCGGAACCGTGCCCGTGACCCGGTCGTTGACATCCGGGGTGCCGTTTACGCAGCCGCCGGTGGCGTCTTCGAAATCCAGTAGCGCGACATCGTCCAACTGCCACCTGCCGTCCTGGCTGAACTGGAGCGGAACGCTCTTGCCCGAATCGTCGATCAGCGCCACGTTGTGCACGTAGAAGCGGAAGTCGCGTGGCGCCAGCGTGGACGCCGTCGTGCCGATTCCAGGGTACGTCCGCCCGCAGGCGAACTTCTCACTGCCAACCATCGCTTGAAAACGGACGGTCACCTGCTGGTCGGCCGCCCAAACGCCGCCCTCCGCTGACAGGAGAGCCGCAAGGATCATCGTTAACTTCATAGGAGGTCTCTTTCGACAAACTGCAATCCAGTCCGCGCGGCGAAATTCCTCGGAATGATGCCTCCGCAGGTCACGCGGTCCTCTTCTCACCTCAGGCGGCGAATCTGCACGGCGCCGTCCTCTTCCCACGCAGCCAGCACCCCGCCGCCAGGCAACGCGGTCAGCGAAGGGAACGCTCCGGCGCTCGAGAGCCGTTCCACCTTGCCGTCGATCCACACGTCCACGTTCGCCCCCTCGACCCAGGCCACGTACGCGCGCTCGCCGCTGAGAGCAAGCGCCACGTCCTTGCCCGTGCCGATTTGCCGCTCCGGCCGCCCCGCTTCATCGAGGAAGACGTTGCCTTCGCGCCGCCATGCCGTGACGATCCGCGTCGCCGACACCGCGAGGCCTCCTCCATCCATCGGACATGCGTTCAGCGGCCACGTCCCGTTGCCGAGCTTGTGGGGAGCCGGGAAATTCACACCGTCGCGAGACGTCGCCAGGTACAGGTCCCGGCAGCCATTCAAAGAGTTGCGCCACATCGCCACGAATTCGCCTCCGGGCGAGATCGCCGCCGAAGGATGACAGCACTCGCAGATCGAGCCGCCGGGCGATTCATAGACCTGGACATTCGCCGCCCACGTGACGCCGCCGTCGCTCGAGCGCGAGGAGTAAAGCCTGGTGCCCTTCCCGCCGCGCTTGTCCAGCCACACCGCAAACAGCGTGCTCCCGCCATCCGAGGCCAGGCCATGCAGGCCCTCGCTCGCCGAACCCGGGACATCGTTAATCGCCTTGGCGGTCGACCAGGTCGTTCCGCCGTCCTGCGAGCGCCACACCAGCAGGTCGCCGTCGGCAGGAAGGCCGTGGGCGTGCGCGCCCTCCTGCGGCCGGCTGCCCGCCACCGCGGTAATCACGATCGTGCGTCCGGACAGCGCGATGCGCGGCCCGCGGTGCCGGCTCAGCGGAACGATCCCCGCCCCGGCAACCTTGGTCGGCGGCGCAAACGTGCTTCCGCCGTCGCGCGAGGAGCTGAAGTAGATCGCGTTACCCGCTCCGAAAGCCATCGCCACCATCGACGAATTGGCCGCCATCTGCGGTTCGCGCGCCGGCGCCTCCGGACCCATCGGGCCGAGATGTGCGGCCGCCGCGGCATAAAGAAGTAGCGGAATCATGAGCCCTCCCTGTCAAAACCGGAACCGCAGGGCGAATTGCAGCGACCTTGCGTCGTTCACCGCGGTGATCTGCTTGAATGTCGGCGCCGGATTCGTCGGGTACGCCCCCGTGCCGAATACCCCGTTCAACGTCACGCCGTTGAGATGGTTGGTAAGATTGAATCCTTCGGCCAGCAACTCCATGCGGAGCCGCTCGGACAGGTGGAAACTACGGCTGAGGCGCGCGCTCAGGCCCAGAAAGTCGAATCCCGATCCGGCGTTGCGGTTGATGAACACCCCGTCGATGGTCGGCCGCGCCGCGGTTCCCTGGACGGTGTTGGCGCCCGTCGTGATGTTGAACGGCAGCGGCGAGTAGTACTGCAGCATCGCGGTCAGCTCGAACCCCCGGCCAACCCGCTGCCATCCGCGGTTCGCTCCGCCCGACGGCGAATGGACCGTGCCTTCCAGGACGAACCGGTGGCGTTGATCGTCGTCCGAGCGGCCGTAATCCTGCCAGATGTTGTATTGGTTGACGGGTGTGCTGAAGAAGAATTCGCCCACGTTGTTGAGCGATTTCGAAAACGTGTAGGAGATGCGATAGTTGCCCCAGGCGGCCGGCCGTTGCACGAAGGAGACGTGCAGGCCGTCATAGTGCGAATCGGCCAGGGAAGAATACTGGCTGTTATTGCCGTACGCCGCGTTCGGACGGCACCCGTTGTTGGTTCCCGAGGCGGTGCAGGTAGGCACATTCTGGTTGATCGAAACGATCAGGTGCAGGCCGCGGACATGCTGGTAACCTGCGCTCAGCGTGCTGCGCGCCCCGATCTGCTGCTCGATCTCGAAACTGCCCTGATCCGAATACGCGTTCTGCATGTGCGGATCCATGGTGCTGAAGTTGAACAGCACCCCCGGAGGCAGCGTCAGGCTCGGAAGGATGTTCGGAAACACCGGCGCGCCCGCCTGGGCCGGCGAAAGGCTCACGCTGATCTGGCTCAACTGGCCGGGATCTGTGGTGTTGTTCGCCGAAAGCAGCGCGTTCGCCAGCGCGCGCAGGGGAATGCGGTCGTAGAACAGCCCGTAACCGCCGCGGATCACTGTCTTCCCCGATCGGAACGGAGTCCACGCGAATCCCGCACGCGGCGACACGTTGTTGGTATCGGTCGCGATGCCGCGCAGGTACTGCAAGTCGTACCGCACCCCCAGGTTCAGGGTCAGTCGCGGGGCCGCCTTCCATTCGTCCTGCGCGTAGAACCCCACGTTGGGATTCGTCTGGGCAACCACGCTGTTCGCGAACGTCTGGGTGAAACCCGAAGCGTTGTAGGTCCCGCTCAGAAAGTTCGCCAGCGACGAAAACGCGTAGCTCCCCCGCGCCGATCGCGGGAACGTGATCGTGTCGTCGTTGTACAGGAAATCCGTCCCCACCCGGATGGCGTGCGCGCCCGCCTGGTAGGACAGGTTGTCCGCGATTTCGCCCAGCCGGTTCAATCGTCCCGTCGGCGACCCCGACAACGTGCCGAACGAAGCCACTCCCGAAATGCTCACCGCCGGCCCGATCGGATCGGATGGCGGAGCCTTCAGGTCGCTGTTGGTGAACTGCCCGTGCGTCTCGTTCACCAGGTGCGTGGAAAAGGTCGCGATGTTGCTCACCGCCACGCTCTGATCGGTGTCGTCCAGGTTCGCCGAAGCCGTGGGCGCGCTCAGGCCTCCCGCGCCGCGCGAGTTGATCGCCGTAACGTGGTAGAGGCTGTAGCGGATGCTCGCCTGGTCCTTCTGGCTGAACTGGTGGTCGGCCTTGGCGAACAGATTCGTATTGTGTACGGGATTGGGGTAAATGCCCGTGGAGATCTGCGGACCCGGGTATCCCACCGCCGTGAGCCTGGCGTTGATGGCCGCCACGTTGGCCGGCGTGATCGTGGTCAGGCCGGACTGGTTCAGTTCCCGCTGCTCGAAGTTCACAAAATAGAACGTCCGGTCGCGCACGATAGGACCGCCCAGGCTGGCGCCGTACTGCGCCTGCGTCAGCGGCAGCGCCATCTGGGCCAGGGGATTGGCCGCGTTGAAACGCTGATTGCGGAAATAGCCGTACAGATCCCCGTGCAGCGTATTGGTGCCGCTGCGGGTCACCACGTTGACGTATCCGCCCAGCGCGCGTCCCAGCTCCGCCTGCCCGCCGGAGGTCACCACCTGCAGCTCGCTCACCACGTCCAGGCCGTAGAACGCTCCCGTCAGCCCGGCCGCGTCGTCGTTGTTCGACAGGCCGTCCACGATGAAGCTGTTCGAGAAATTCCGCTGGCTGCCGATTGAGATCCCCTGTCCCGGCACCGCCGAGGTCTCCGCGAAAAGCTGGTTGCTTGCCGTGTTGGTGGGAGATACCCCGGGAATCAACAGCGCCAGGTCCAGGAAGCTGCGCCCGTTCAGCGGGAGAGAGCGCACTTCGCTCTGCGATACCGTGCCCGCCACCTGGGTCCGCGCCGTCTCCAGCAGGTCCGCCTGGCCGTTCACCGTGACCACGCTCTCCGACGATGCCACGCCGAGTTCCACCGGGAGCTCGAATGCCGACCCCGCCTGCACCAGGACGGTGCGCACGGCCTCCGCGAATCCGGGCCGCTGCACCCGGATCTCGTATGGGCCCACGCTCAGGTACGGAAAGCGAAACCGCCCGTCCTTGTCGGTGAGCTGCGCGTTGCCGATGTTGGTGTCACCGTTGCGGGCAGTGACCTTCGCGCCCTGAATCACCGCGCCGCTCGCGTCCTCCACGCGGCCGCTGATACTCCCGTATTGGATCGATTCCTGTGCGGCCGCCGTGATCACCCCAAGCAGCAGGAAACAAATGTAGACAGAAAACCTCACCCTCTGTAACATGCGAAAAATCCTCACTTCCCGAGGCGAAAAAAATTTGCCCCGGGGGCTAACCCGGCTCTTTTTTAGAAACAGCGAAACAGATCAGCCGAGGATGGAAGGGGGCGGCCGTTGCCGGAGGGTATTGTCTACGGGGTGTACAATCGCGGCCGAGTGGAGAGCCGGCACTCCGCCGCCGATTCGGACCGGCGGCGCGATCGCACGCGCCGATGGCTTGAGGAGTCCGTTGGCCCTGCCGCTGGCCAGCGTGATACTGCCGCAATCTGGTTGGCAGTCGTTGCTGGTGACGGCCGGGCCCGAAGGGTTGTCCGCTCCCCGCTTCTTGGAACACGATTTGCCATGCAGCCGGCAGCAGGAGCAGTTCGATTCGCTGAACATCCGCGCCCCGAGCGGCGCCAGGGAAGCGAACGACAACAGCAGGCTCAGACACATAGCCCAAGCGCGCCGCATCACCCGAAAGTGAGATGTCTTGCTCAGCATCCCCTCTGGCAGACAACTATACCACGCGCTTCGTGCCCCGGTTCATGTTCCCGCGGCCCGGCAAATTTACCTCCGCGAACCCCAGATGCGGCACCGGGGTGGCGGGCGTCCGTCGTCCACCGGTGCCGACCCCTCCCTTCTTCGCTTCCTTGCTTCTTCCCCTTCGTCCCACCCAGTTCCGTCCATATTTCATTGAAAACAAACAATCTACACCCAAATTCCTTGCACCCCCGCGGTATCCTGGTATCAGGAGGGGATTGTCTTCCTCCATACATCGCCATGGCTTCCGAACAGCAAATTCGTGCCAACCGTGCCAACGGCGCGCGCTCCCGCGGCCCCAAGACACTCGAGGGCAAGGCTCGCTCCTCGCAAAACGCCACCCGCCACGGACTACGTTCCAAAACTGTCCTGATGCGCAACGAAGATCCCGAGGCCTTCCACCGCCTCTTAAATATGTATGTCGCGCGCCTCGGCCCTCGCGACCAGGCCGAAATGTCGCTCGTCAGCGAGTTGGCCGCTGCCCTATGGCGCCAGCGCCGCGCCATGACCATGGAGCGCGACACCCTCGAGCTCGAAATGCGGAATCACTCCGGCGACGCAATCGATCGCCTCGTCGAATCCTTCGCCGCCCAGCTACCCAGGCTCCAGCTCCTCCACCGCTACCAGGCCCACTTCAATATCGCGCTCACCCGCGCACTCCGCGCCATCGTGGAGAAGCAGCGCGGATGCCGAACGAACCCAATTACCCCCTTGTTTTCAATAAAACTCCCCAAAGCGAACCCACCGCAAACCACCGAAACCCCGCCTCGCCCCCTAAATTTCCCTTGACAATGTACTATATCACTAATACACTAGGAAACAGATGAGCACCACGCCGACCCAACGGAAACCCATCGAGTTCCGGCTCGACCTGCAAAGCGGCGTCCCCGTCTACCGTCAGATTATCGACCAGGTCATGGGCC